>JBJMII010000222.1:0-16166 GCA_045806925.1 Mycobacteriales bacterium | reverse complement strand
GGCGGCGGAGGCGGCCGGCCCCGGGACGGCTGAGCCGGCGGCGGAGGGGGCCGGCCCCGTCGAGCTGGCGGCGGAGGGGACCGGAGCCGGGGCGGAGGCGGGCCGGGCGGCGGCGACCACCCGGGCGGTGAGGGCGGGGGCGCCGCAGACGTCCAGCACCGCCAGCGCCAGCGGCGCCGGCAGGTCCTCGGGCAGCCGCGCCGCGATCGACCGGCCGAACAGGATCGCATGGCCGGAGCACGGCACCTGCTCGGAGCGGCCGTCCCAGCGGGCCAGCCCGTCGGTGATCGCCAGTGGGGTCAGCGTCAGCGACACCAGGGTGGCCACCCGGTCGCCGACGGCGAGCCCGAGCGGCGAGGACGGCCCGACCTCGTCCACCACCCCGACGAGCATCCCGCCGGACCCGGTCACCGGGTTCTGCATCTTGCCCCGCTCGGCCACGATCGCCAGCACCGCGGCACGGACGGCGGCCCCGTCGCCGTGGTGCGCCACCCACAGCTGCCGGAAGGACGCCGCGTCCAGGTTGAGCCGCTGCACCGCCACCCGCACCTCGTCGGGCCCCAGCGTGGGCGAGGGGTCCAGTCGCAGCGCAGCCTGCGGCAGCACCCCGGCCGGCTCCAGCACCCGGTGCAACCCGATCGCACTCACGACGTACCTCTTCCTGTGATCTCAGCATTACACCGGAGGAATTCCGGCGCGCCCGTAGTCTGACGGGATGCTTTCCATCTATCCTGCCAGTGAGAGCCGCGAACGGGAAGCCACGCACCACGCCGGGGAGGTCACGACGATGGACCAGCCGTACGCCTACGAGCGCCGGCCGCTGGTCGAGCCCGACCACCGCCGGCTGCCCGGCTTCCGGGACGTGACCGACGCGGAGTGGCGCGACGTGCAGTGGCAGCGCTCACACTGCGTGAAGAACGTGCGGCAGCTGCGCGCCGTGTACGGCGACCTGCTGGCCGAGGAGTTCTACGCCGACCTGGAGCGGGACCAGGCGGAGCGGGCGACGATGTCGCTGCTCATCCCACCGCAGATGGTCAACACGATCGTCCCGGACTCGGTCCCGACGACGGACGCGGTGCTCGCCGACCCGGTCCGCCGCTACATGCTGCCGGTCTTCTCCGACCGTGACCCGCAGTGGCCGTCGCACCCGCTGTCGACCCGCGACTCGCTGCACGAGGCGGAGATGTGGGCGGTCGAGGGGCTGACCCACCGCTACCCGACCAAGGTGCTGGCCGAGGTGCTGCCCACCTGCCCGCAGTACTGCGGGCACTGCACCCGGATGGACCTGGTCGGCAACTCCACCGCCCAGGTGGCCAAGCACAAGTTCGCGCTCAAGCCGGTGGACCGGCTGGACGCGATGGTCGACTACCTGCACCGGACCCCGGGCGTCCGGGACGTGGTGGTGTCCGGCGGCGACGTCGCCAACCTGCCCTGGCCCCGGCTGGAGTCCTTCGTGGCCCGGCTGATGGAGGTGGACAGCGTCCGGGACATCCGGCTGGCCTCCAAGGCGCTGATGGGGCTGCCGCAGCACTGGCTCACCCCGGAGGTCCGCGAGGGGATGACCCGGCTGGCCCGCACGGCCCGGGACCGCGGCATCAGCCTGGCGATCCACACCCACGTCAACGCGGCGCAGCAGGTCACCCCGCTGGTGGCGGAGGCGACCGCGGCGATGCTGGAGGCCGGCGTCCGGGACGTCCGCAACCAGGGCGTGCTGCTCCGCGGCGTGAACGACTCCCCCGCCCAGCTGCTCGACCTGTGCTTCGCGCTGCTCGACGGGGCCGCGATCATGCCGTACTACTTCTACCTCTGCGACATGATCCCCGGCTCGGAGCACTGGCGGCTGGCGGTCTGGCAGGCGCAGGAGCTGCAGCACGCGATCATGGGCTACCTGCCCGGCTTCGCCACCCCGCGGCTGGTCTGTGACGTGCCGTACGTCGGGAAGCGCTGGGTGCACCAGGTCGACGAGTACGACCGGGAGCGCGGCGTGTCGTACTGGACGAAGAACTACACGACCGCCCTGGACCGCACCGACCCTGCCGCGCTGTCCCGGCGCTACGAGTACCACGACCCGATCCACACCCTGCCACCGGCCGGCCAGGCGTGGTGGCGGGCGAAGACCCGGCGCACCGGACCGCTGGTGCTCAGCGCGCTGGGCGCCTGACCGGCCGGCCGCGGCGGCTTTGCGTCCACCCGGCGGCACCGGCAGGCTAGAGGGCCGCACCGACCAGCCCCAGCCCGCCGAGCATCCAGGACGGACGCATGCGCAGGCCCGCAGACCGCCCGGGACGCGCCGCCGCCCGCGCCCTGCTCGCCGCCCTGCTCGCCGCGGCGCTGGCGGCCCCGCTGGCCGGGTGTGGCGGGTCCGGTGGCGAGACGGTGCGCTGGTTCATCGGCCAGGAGGACTCGGGGGCGTACCGGCAGGCCGCGGCCGCCTGCACGGCGGCGTCCGGTGGCCGCTACACCATCGCGCTGGAGGAGCTGCCGCGCAGCTCGGACCGGCAGCGTGAGCAGCTGGTCCGCAGGCTCGCCGCCCGGGACCGGACCGTCGACCTGGTCGGCATGGACGTCATCTGGACGGCCGAGTTCGCCGAGGCCGGCTGGCTGCGGCCGTGGGAGGGCGAGCGGGCGACCGCGGTGTCCCGCGGTGTGCTGGTCGGTCCACTGGCGACGGCCACCTACCGGGGGCGGCTGTGGGCGGCGCCGCTCACCGGCAACACCCAGCTGCTCTGGTACCGCAAGTCCCGGGTGCCGAAGCCGGCGGCCAGCTGGGACGGGCTGATCAGCCAGGCCGAGGCGCTGCCGGACGGGCAGGACGTGGTGGCCGTCCAGGGTGCCCGGTACGAGGGCTACACCGCCTGGGTCGCCAGCCTGCTCGCCTCCGCCGGCACCGGGCTGGTCGCCGACGCCGACGACCCGGCCCGGGCCCGGGCCGACCTCGCCGCCGGCCCGGCCCGGCGCGCGCTGGCGGTGGTGCGCCGGCTGGCCCACTCCAGGGTCGCCGACCCCGGGCTGGCCGCCGCGACCGAGCTGAGCACCAGGCAGCTGGTGCTGTCCGGCACCGCGGCGCTCACCGTCGCCTACCCGACGCTGTGGGCGAGCGCCCGGGCCGAGGCACCGGAGATCCTCGCCGACCTCGGCTGGGCCCGCTACCCGGGCGTGGTCGCCGGCCGGCCCGGGCGGCCGCCACTCGGCGGCGTCAACCTCGGGGTCAGCGCGTACTCGCCGCACCCCGACGACGCCTTCGCCGCGGCGGCCTGCCTGCGCGGCCCGGCGAACCAGAAGCTGGCCGCCCTGCAGGGCGGGCTGCCGCCGGCCCTCGGCGCCGTCTACGACGACCCGGACGTGGCCCGGCGCTACCCGTTCCGCGACCTGCTGCGCACCTCGATCGCGGCGGCGGTGCCGCGGCCGGAGACCCCGGCCTACAACGACGTCTCGCTCGCCGTCCAGCAGGTGCTGCACCCACCGTCCGGAGTGGACCCGGCCGCCGCGGTGCCGGCGCTGCGGAAGCTGGTGGACGCCGCCCTCGACTCCCAGGCGCTGCTGTCGTGAGCACGGCGGCGGTGCCCCCGCCGAGGCGGCGGCGCACCCGGCGGCCCCGCCGGGCGGACGACCGGCGGCTGGCGTGGCTGCTCTGCGCGCCCGCCGTGCTGGTCATGATCGCGGTCGTCGGCTGCCCGGTCGGGTACTCGCTCTGGCTGTCCCTGCAGCGCTACGACCTGCGCTTCCCGGGGCAGCGGGCGTTCGTCGGGCTGGGCAACTACGCCGCGGTGCTGTCCTCGCCGGTCTTCTGGGGCGACCTCGGCGCCACCGCGGTCATCACCTCGGTCGCGGTCACCGCGCAGATGCTGCTCGGGCTCGGCATCGCGGTGGTCCTGCAGCGGGCGGTGGTCGGCCGGCGGCTGGTGCGCACCGCGGTGCTGCTGCCGTACGGGATCACCACCGTGGTGGCCGCCTTCGCCTGGCAGTACGCGGCCACCCCGGACCTGTCGTTCCTGTCCGACCGGGCCTGGCTGGGCGAGCGGTGGTCGTCCTTCGCCGTCGTCATCGCCACCGAGGTGTGGAAGAACACACCCTTCGTCGCGCTGCTGCTGCTCGCCGGGCTGGCCGCGATGCCGGAGGAGCTGCTGGAGACGGCCCGGCTGGACGGGGCGAACGGCGGGCAGCGGCTGACCGGCGTCATCCTGCCGGCGCTGCGCCCGGTGCTGCTGGTGGTGCTGCTCTACCGGACGCTGGACTCGGTCCGCGTCTTCGACACCGTCTTCGTGCAGACCGGCGGCGCGAACGGGACCGAGACGCTGTCGCTGCTCGGGTACGACCAGCTGACCGGCCGGCTCAACCTCGGGCTCGGCTGCACGGTCGCGGTGCTGCTGTTCGCGCTGGCCGTCGGGATCGCGCTGGCCTTCGTCGCGGTCTTCCGCGGCGACCTGCGGCAGCTCACCGCCCCGCCCGACCGGGCCGGCGGCGCGGACGAGGACTGGACGCCCGGCGAGGACGCGGACTGGGCGGCCGGCCCGGGCGACGAGGAGTGGGCGGCGGCCGGCCCGGGCGGGCAGGCGTGGGCCCGGTGAGCCCTCGGGCGGAGCGTCTGCTCTGGACCGCCGGCTCGGCCGCGGTGCTCGCGTACGCGCTGCTGCCGATCCTGTGGATCGTCTCGCTGTCGCTGAAGTCGCCGGCGACCGTGACCGACAAGCGGCTGTGGCCGGTGGACCCCACGCTGGCCAACTACCGCAGCATCTTCGGCACCTCGCTGTTCACCCGGGCGCTGCTGAACTCGGTCGGGGTCGCGCTGCTCACCACCGTCCTCGCCGTGCTGGTCGCGACCCTGGCCGCGTACGCGGTGACCCGGCTGGACTTCCGCGGCAAGTCGCTGGTGCTGCCGCTGGCGCTGGCGGTCGCGGTGCTCCCGCCGGTCGCGGTCGTCGGGCCGCTGTTCGACCTGTGGCGGACCGTCGGGCTGTACGACACCTGGCCGGGCCTGGTCGTCCCGTACCTGTCCTTCGCGCTGCCGCTGGCGATGTGGACGCTGACCGCCTTCTTCCGGGGCGTGCCGTGGGAGCTGGGGCAGGTCGCGCAGGGGGACGGGGCGACGCCCTGGCAGGCCTTCCGCCGGGTGGTGCTGCCGCTGGCCCGGCCGGGCGTGCTCACCGCCGCGATCCTGGTCTTCTTCTTCGCCTGGAACGACTTCCTCTTCGCCATCTCGCTCACCTCCTCCGACCGGTCCCGGACGGTGCCGGCGGCGCTGGCCTTCTTCCCCGGCGACGCGCGGATCAGCCAGCCGGTCGGCAGCATCGCCGCCGCCGCCGTCGTGGTCACCCTGCCGGTGCTGGTGGCGGTGCTGGTCTTCCAGCGCCGGCTGGTCGCGGCGCTGACCGCCGGCGTGGTGACCAGGTAGTGGCCCGCCTCGAGCTGGACGGGCTGACGCACGCCCGCCCGGACGGCACCCCGGTCGTCGACCGGGTCACCCTGGACGTCGCCGACGGCGAGCTGGTCACGCTGCTCGGCCCGTCCGGGTCGGGCAAGTCGACCCTGCTGCGGGCGCTGCTCGGGCTGGCCGACATCACCGCCGGAGAGCTGCGGCTGGCCGGCGAGCGGGCGAACGACTGGGCCCCGGCCGAGCGGGACCTGGCCATGGTGCACCAGGACTACGCGCCGTACCCGCACCTCAGCGTCCGGGACAACCTCGCCTTCCCGTTGCGGATGCTGGGCGCGCCGGAGGGCGTGGTGCACCGCCGCGTGCAGGAGGTGGCGAGGACGCTGGAGCTCACCGTGCACCTCGACCGCGGGCCGAGCCAGCTCTCCGGCGGGCAGCGGCAGCGGGTGGCGATCGGGCGGGCGCTGGTGCGCCGGCCGAACGCGTTCCTGCTCGACGAGCCGCTGTCGCAGGCGGACCCGGGGATGCGTGGCCGGCTGCGCGGCCGGCTGCTCGACCTGCAGCGGGAGACCGCGACCAGCACCCTCTACGCCACCGAGGACCAGGCCGAGGCGCTGACGATCGGGGACCGGGTCGCGGTGCTGCGGCGGGGGCGGCTGGAGCAGGTCGGCCGGCCGCAGGAGGTGTACGAGCGGCCGGCGACGCTCGGCGTCGCCGTCACCGTCGGCAGCAGCCCGCCGGCCGTGCTGCCGGCCACGGTGGACGGTGCGGTGCTGCACCTGCCGATGGTGGACGTCCCGGTGGACCCGGCCACCGCCGGCCGCCTGGCCGGCCGGGACCGGGTGGTCGCCGCCATCCGGCCCGAGCACGTCGAGGAGGCCGCCCGGGTGGACCCGGACCGGGCCGCGCACGGGGTCCGCTTCACGCTTCCGGTCGCAGGTACCGAGTGGACCGGCTCCGAGCTGCTCGTGCGCCTCCGCCACCCGGGCGGGCCGGCCGCCGGCGGGTCGATCGGCCAGCTGGACCGGCCGCCGCCGGGCGAGCTGGTCGCCCGGCTCGACCCGGCCAGCGCCGCCCGCGACCGGCGGGTGCTGACCGTCTGGGTGGACACCCGGCGGATCCTGCTCTTCGACCCCGAGACCGGCGCGGCGCTCAGCTGAGCCGGCGCTCCCGCTCCAGCGTGCCGCGCAGCCGCTCCACCGTCGCGTCGTCCCAGGACTGGCTGCGCAGCAGCCGGTAGCGCTCCGCGGACAGCCGCAGGTAGGCCTCCGTCTCGGTGGACGCCGTGCCGCCGCCGAGCAGGCCGGTCTGCCGCAGCAGGTCGACCCCCGGCTCGTACTCCTCGGTGAACCAGGTCTCCGCCGTCTCCTGCCGGTCCATCATCCGGCCGCGCAGCTGTATGTAGCGGAAGCCCCACGCCTCCACCATCTCGGCCAGCTCGCCGTAGTCGTCCGCCTCGTGCAGCTCGATCCGGTCCCGCATCCGCGGCGGCAGTGGCACCCGCTCGGCGAAGACCCGCTCGTGCCCCTTCGTCGGCAGGTCCTCCAGCCGCAGGTCACGGTCCGCGCCGACGGAGGTGAGCACCTCCACCACGTGCGCGTTGATCGTCTTCCAGCCCAGCGCCCGGGCCACCGCGACCCGGTGGTGGCCGTCGATGACGAAGTGCACGTCGCCGACCCGGTAGACGTCGATCGGCGGCATCTCCTCGCCGCGGCGCAGCGCCACGTCGATCCGCTGGAACCGGCGCTCCATCTCGTCCGACGTCGGCCGGAACAGCCGGTCGAACCCGGTGCTGCGGTCCACCGAGCCGACCACCGAGTCGACGTCGATGACCTGCTCGCCGAGGTCGCGCTCGCCGCGCCGGCCGAGCGCGGTCACCACCTCGTCGAACGGGAGCAGCACGTCGTACGTCGCGTTGCGGCCGTGCAGCCGGCGGCGCACCGAGGAGAGGGCGGCCCGCCGCCGCGCACGGAGGAAGTCGTCGCGGGCGTCCTGGACCGGGAAGCCGGTGTCGAGAGCCATCGGCAGCCAGTCTGACGCCCCTGCGTGTCCGGCGACAGACGGCCAGGTAACACGACCGGATCTGTACCGGCCGGTAACCGGCCGTGAGACTTGGGCCACTCCCCTTCCCTCCCGCTCGCCCCCGGCTGCCGCTACACCCTCGGCCCGGTCTGGCCGAGCCGGATGGCCGCGATGGCGCCCAAGGTCGAGGCCGTCGTCGGCGACCTGCGCACCGTCATGCGCGAGGCCGGGTACGCCGACGGCGCGTACCAGCTCGTGCTGCAGTCGTACGCGTCCCCGTTCACGGAGAACATGGACCCGCTCACGCACGCCCTCGAGGGCTGCCCGGTGCGGATCGCGGACGCCCGGTGGGGGCGGACCGACGCGGTCGGCCAGCTGTCCGCGGCGCTGCGCGGGGTGGCCGACCGCACCGGGGTGCGGTTCCTCGACCTGGCCCGGGCGACCGAGGGCCGGGAGGCGTGCAACAGGTCCACCACGCAGGAGTGGGTCAACCCGCTGATAGTGGACGTCACCCAGCTGCTCAAGTCCAGCGACCCGAGCCACCTGGTGCAGCAGTCGTTCCACCCGAACGCGCGCGGGCACGGGCAGCTGGGCCGCTGCCTGACCGAGTTCTACGCCGGCGACACCCGCGAGGGCGGCTGCCTGCGCGGGTCCGACGGCAACCTGCACGCGGTCACCGGCATCACCGCCCCCACCGCGCTGCGCTCCGCCTGAGCGTCCCCGCCGCCCCCCGCCCCGACGGGTTCAGGCCAGCTGGCGCTCGGCGGCGTGGACCTCCGCGAGCGTGGGCGGGTCGGCGCCGGCCCGGGCGCAGGTCAGAGCCGCGACCAGGCAGGCCCGGTCGAGCACCGCGCCGAGGTCGACCGCGGCCAGCCGCCCGCCGCCCGGTCCGCGCCCGAGCGCGCCGCGCTCGGCCAGCGCACCGAGCAGCCCGGAGCTGAAGGCGTCGCCGGCGCCGACCGTGTCCACCACGTCGACCGGCGGCGCCGGCCGGCGCACCTCCTGCCCGCCCGCCGGCAGCGCCACCGCGCCCTGCCCGCCGAGCGTCACGACCACCAGCTCCGGCCCGGCCGCGGCCCACTGCCGGGCCGCCGGCACCGGCTCCTGCTCCGGGTACAGCCAGGCCAGGTCCTCCGAGCTGACCTTGACCAGGTCGGCCAGCCCGACGACCCGCTCCACCGCCCGGCGCCCCTCGGCGGGGCCGCCCCGCCGCGCCATCCGCACGTTCGGGTCGTAGCTGATCGTCGCCCGCCCGCCGTGCCGGAGCCCGCGCAGCAGCTCCAGCACCCGGGACGCGCCCGGCTCCAGCTCCAGCACGATCGACCCGGTGTGCAGCGCGACCGTACCGCCGTCCACCACCCCGGCCAGCTCCGCGGTGCTCCACTGCCAGTCGGCGGTGCCCTCGGTCCAGAAGTCGTACGCGGCGATGCCGCTGGGGTCCAGCGTCGCCACCGCGAGCGTGCTCGGCTCCGGCGCGGACACCAGGTGCCGCGGGTCGACCCCGGCCGCGGCCAGGTGCTCCCGGAACATCGACCCGAACGCGTCCTGGGACAGCCGCGCGGCCAGCGAGACGGGCTGCCCGAGCCGGCCGAGCCCGACGGCCACGTTCAGCGGGCTGCCACCCGGGTGGGCCCGGTAGCGGCGGTCCCCCTCCTCCACCAGGTCCACGATCGCCTCGCCGAGGACGGTCAGCATGCCGCGGACATTAGGGCATGGCACCCGGTCCCGGTCGGCGCTGGTCGGCGCGCATCGACCGCACCCGGGCCGTGTCCTGGGCTCAGACCGGCGGCGGCCGGTCCTCGTACGGCGTGCTCAGCACGACCGTGGTGCGGGTCGAGACGTTGGCGCGGGACCGGATCTCCTGCAGCAGCGACTCCAGCGCGCCGGGCCCCTCGACCCGCACCTTGAGGATGTAGCTCTCGTCCCCGGCGACGCTGTGGCAGGCCACGATCGCGGCCAGGCCGCCGAGCCGGTCCGGCACGTCGTCCGGCTCGCCCGGGTCGATCGGCTTGACCGACACGAACGCCGTCAGCGGCAGGCCCAGCGCGTCCGGGTCGACCCGCGCGCCGTAGCCGCGGATGACGCCGCGCTGCTCCAGCCGGCGGACCCGTTGATGCGCGGCGGACACGGACAGGCCGACCCGCTCGGCCAGGTCGGTGTAGCTGGCCCGACCGTCGGCGGCCAGCTCCCGGACCAGCCGCCGGTCGACGGCGTCGAGCTGCTCCACGGCCACGACGCTACTGGACCGGATCGGCCTGCGGCCGGCACGGGCTGGGCCGGCCGGTGCAGACCAGAAGGACGCCAGCGTCTTCACCGGCCCGGACACCCCGCCGCAGGGCCGGTCAAGGTGGCCGGGTGGAGGGCACGTACGTGCAGAACGACAACTTCGACGACATGGTCAAGGCCGCCAAAGCCCGGATACGGGAGAACAAGAACCCCGACCGCGAGCGCTACGACCTGTTCACCAACAACTGCGGCACCTTCATGCAGGACATACTCCAAGCCGGCGGCGAGGACACTCCGTGGATGATCGACCCGCGGCCCAACTCCTGCATCGGAGAGCTCCAGTCGGCCTACGGGAACCGGATCACGTACGACCCTGCGCACAGGGGCGCTCGATCGCGCGAGGCACCCGGGGTCCTCGACCGGATCAAGAAGCTCACCGACAGCTGGCTGGAGTGACGAGGGCGGCGCCGGGGCCGGGTCGGCATCGGCCCCAGCGCGCTGCCGGTCAGCGGCGGGTGAGGGCGCGGCCGATGACCAGGCGCTGGACCTGGTTGGTGCCCTCGACGATCTCGAGCACCTTCGCCTCCCGGAACCAGCGCTCGACCGGGTGGTCCTCCACGTAGCCGGCGCCGCCGAGGACCTGCACCGCGTCGGTGGCGACCCGCATCGCGGCGTCGGTGGCGAAGAGCTTGGCCATCGCCGCCTGGGCGCCGAACGGCCTGCCGGCGTCCCGCAGCCGCGCCGCCGCCAGGTAGAGCGACCGCGCCGCTTCGACCTGGGTCGCCATGTCCGCGAGAAGGAACGACACGCCCTGGAACTCCGCGATCGGCTGGCCGAACTGGCGCCGCCCCCGCGCGTAGGAGACCGCGTAGTCGAGCGCCGCCTGCGCGACCCCGACCGCGCAGGCGGCGATGCCGAGCCGGCCGCCGTCCAGGGCGGCCAGCGCGATCCGGAAGCCCTGCCCCTCCGCCCCGAGCAGCCGGTCGGCGGGCACCCTGGCGCCGTCCAGCACGAGCTGCGCGGTCGGCGACGCGGCCATGCCCATCTTGCGCTCCGGCGGCTGCGGCCGGAGGCCGGGTGTGCCGGCCGGCGCCAGCAGGCAGGAGACGCCGCCCGCGCCGGGGCCGCCGGTGCGCACCATGAGGTTGTAGAAGTCGGCGTGCCCGCCGTGGGTCACCCAAGCCTTGACCCCGTCCACGACGTAGTCGGCGCCGTCGCGCACCGCGCGGGTGGTCAGCGCAGCGGCGTCCGAGCCGGAGGCGGGCTCGGACAGGCAGTACGCGCCGAGCAGGTCGCCGCCGAGCATCGCCGGCAGCAGCTCGTCCTGCTGGGCCTCGGAGCCGAAGGACGCGGTCGGGAAGCAGGCCAGCGTGTGCACGCTCACGCCGAGGCCGACGGCCAGCCAGGCCGCCGCCAGCTCCTCGACGACCTGCAGGTACACCTCGTACGGCTGGCCGCCGCCACCCCACCGCTGCGGGTACGGCAGGCCGAGCAGCCCGGCCTTGCCGAGCGTCCGCAGCACCTCGCGCGGGAACTCGGCGGCCCGCTCGGCCTGCTGCACCCGGGGCCGCAGCTCCCCGTCGGCCAGCTCGCGGGTCAGCTCCAGCAGCGCCTCGGCCTCCGGCGTGGGCAGCGTGCGGTCCACCGGCATGGAGTCGTCCTTCCCCGGCGGCTGCGTTGCCGCCCCTGACCGAGTCTGCCCCAGCGGCCGGCACGGCACCCCTCCCGCGGGACCGGCAACTGCGGCACAATCGCCGCAGCCGCGGTCACCGACGGCCTGACCTCGCAGGACGGCGGACACCGCCCAGGTCAGCCGGTCGGGCGCGGACGGACGGAAGGGGGGCCGGAGTCGGTGCGTGCCGGGCAGCGCCCCGACCGGACCAGCCGGACCAGGCCACGGGAGGCTCGCCGATGACCGCCACCGAGCCGGACGACCGCACGGCGCCCGAGACGGCCGGCGCCGCCGAAGTGGCCGGCGCCGCCGAGCCGGCGGGTGCGGACGCCGGCATCCTGGCCACCTGGCGGGAGTCGCCGCCGGCCGCGAAGGCGCTGCTCGCCGGCATCTTCGTGAACCGGCTGGGCTCCTTCCTGCAGGTCTTCCTGGTGCTCTTCCTCACCACCCGCGGCTTCTCCGCGATCCAGGCGGGCACCGCGCTCGCCGTCTTCACCGTCGGCGGGGTGCTCGGCGGGATCGTCGGCGGCACGCTCACCGACCGGATCGGGCCCCGGCTGACGATCCTGGTCAGCATGCTCGGCGGCGCCGCGCTGGTGCTGTCGATCCTCTACCTGCACCACTACCCGGCCCTGCTGGCCGTGGTCGGGCTGGTCGGCGCGGTCGGCGGGGCCTACCGCCCGGCCGCCAGCACGCTGCTGTCGCAGCTCACCCCCCGGCACCGGCAGGTCATGATCTTCGCGATGTACCGGTTGTTCTACAACCTGGGCAACACGGCCGCGCCGCTGATCGGCGCCGCTCTGGTCGCGGTCTCGTACAACCTGCTCTTCTGGGGCGAGGCGATCGCCTCGCTCGGGTACGGGCTCATCGCCGCGCTGGCGCTGCCGCGCCGGCACGCGCACCGCACCGGGCCGGCCGACGCCGCGGAGCCGTCCGCGGTGGAGAAGCGCTCCGGCTACCTGGCGGTGCTGGCCGACCGCCGGTACGTGCTCTTCCTGCTCGCCCTGTTCGTCAACGCCGCCGTCTACGTGCAGTACCTCAGCGCGCTGCCGGTCGCGATGCGGGCGGCCGGGCTGGCCACCGGCTGGTTCAGCGCGATGGTCGCGCTGAACGGGATCATCGTGATCAGCTGCGAGCTGCTGGTCACCAAGGTGGTGCAGCGGTGGCCGATGCGGATCGTGGTGATGATCGGCTTCGCGCTGCTCGGAGCCGGCATGGCCACGTACGCGGTGCCGCTCGGGGTCGCGGCCTTCGTGATCGGCACCCTGGTCTGGTCGCTGGCCGAGATCGTGGCCGGCCCGACGATCTTCGCGTACCCGGCGGTGGCCAGCCCGCAGCGGCTGCGCGGGCGGTACATCGGCGCGGCCAACACGATGTTCGGGATCGGCTCCGCGACCGGCGCGGTCCTCGGGCTGGCGGTGTGGAACCTGGTCGGCGAGGCGGTGTGGTGGATCTGCGGGCTGGCCTGCCTGCTCGGCCTGCTCGCCGCCGGGGCGGGCATGCGCACCCCGGAGACGGAGAGGGAGGCAGTGTGAGCGCGAGAGCCCGCGGCGCGAGCGCGGTGGACACCGGGAGCCGCAACGCGGTGACCGGGGACTACCTGCAGGACGTCGCCGCGCGCGGCGAGGACCCCGGCGCGCTGCGGGCCGCCGCGCTGGCCGCCGCCGACCTCGGCCCGACCAGCTACGGCGGGCGCTGCCTGACCCGGCCGGCCTTCCTGGACCGGGCGGAGCGGGACCTGCTGGAGGCGGACCTGCGGCAGCTGCACACCGCCCTCAACGGGCTGCCGGACCGGCTCTTCGGCGGCGACCTCGGCGGCCTCGCCCGGGCGGCCGGGATGACCGAGGCCCAGGTGACCGCCATCCAGCGCGGCCGCGGCACCGCGCCGACCCGGCTCACCCGGGCCGACCTCTACCACGACGGCGCGACGTTCCGGCTGATGGAGCTCAACATCGGCAGCACCGTCGGCGGCCTGGACAACGCGGTGCTCAACCGGGCCGTGCTCAGCCACCCGCCGTTCGCCGAGTTCGCCGCCGGGCACAAGCTGGGCTACCCCGACACCATGGCCGAGCTGGCCAGGATGCTGACCGCGGAGTACGCCACCGACAGCGGCCGGCCGCCGCTGTTCGCCGCGGCGGACTGGCCGGCCAGCTTCGCGACGCTGGAGCCGCAGCTGCGGGCCTCCGCGGCGGTGCTCGGCGAGCTGGGCGTCGAGATCATCCCGTGCCACCTCGGCCAGCTGGACATCGGCGGCGGCGAGGTGCGGCTCGGCGGCCGGCACGTGGACGTGGTCTACCGGGTCTTCATGAACGAGGACCTGCTCGACCCGGGCGCGCCGGAACTGGTCGACCCGGTGCTGCGGGCGGTCGAGCGCGGCGAGGTGCAGATGTTCGCGCCGATGGACGCCGAGCTCTACGGCAGCAAGGCGGTGCTGGCCATGCTGTCCGACGAGGCCAACCGGGACCACTTCGACGCGGCCGAGCTGGAGAGCCTGGACCGGCTGCTGCCGTGGACCCGGATGGTCCGGGACGCGCCGGTGACGGTGGACGGCGAGCGGGTCGGGCTGCCGGAGCTGGCCGCCGAGCGGCGCGAGGAGCTGGTGCTCAAGCCGACGCTGATGCATGGCGGGCTCGGCGTGATGCTCGGCTGGCGGGTGGACCCGCAGGAGTGGATGGCCGCCATGCGGGCGGCCACCGACGGGCCGTACGTGCTGCAGCGCCGGATCCGGTCGGTCCCGGAGCCGTTCCCGGCCGCGGTGCCCGGCGGCACCGAGCAGCAGCTGGTCAACTGGATGATCTTCTCGATGAGCCGCGGCTTCGGCGGCGGGATCGTGCGCGGCAGCACCGACCTGTCCGGCGGCGTGCTGAACAGCGCGGGCGGCGCCACGCTCGGTTGCTGCTTCACCGAGTAGCTGTTCACCGGTAGCAGTTCACCGGTGGCAGTTCACGGGCAGCTGCTCCGTGGTGGCTGCCCGATCGGGCGGACCTGGACCCGGACAGCGCGATCCGTTGCCACCGACGGTACGCATCTCCTAGCCTTCCGGTACCACTCATCCTGGCGGGTGGACATTCCGTCTGAGTCACCATCCTCACTGCGGAGGCCGTCGTGACCGCTCCTGCCTCTTCCCGCGACGCGGCGGCGATCCCGCTCTGGGACAGCGCGTACGACCCGTCGGTGCTGGGCGGGCAGGGCAACCTGTGGGGCGACCCGCCGGTGCCGTACGCGGCGGTGGCGGCGAGGCTGTTCGCCGAGCAGGGCGCCGCCGTCGTGCTCGACCTGCCCTGCGGGGACGGGCGCAACCTGCCGCCGCTGGCCGGGGGCGCGCCGATCCTGCTGGCCGGCGACACCTCGCCGAAGGCGATGGCGATCGCCGAGCGGGTCGCGGTCAAGGCCGGGATCCGGGACAAGGTCGTCTTCGTCCAGCTGGATGCCTTCGACACCGGCCTGCTGGACGCCTCGGTGGACGGGGTCTTCTGCTGGGACCTGCTCGGCCACCTCACCGACCCGGCGCCGGCGCTGCGCGAGGTCCACCGCATCCTGCGCCCCGGCGGCCACCTGGTCGCGAACATGTGGACGATGAACGACTGCCAGGTCTCCGACCCGAACATCAAGGAGATCGGGCCGAAGGAGTACGTCGACCACTTCGACTTCTACTGCCGCTTCTACGACCGCGAGGACCTGGACGCGCTGCTGTCCGATGTGGACATGCCGGCCACCGCGGTAGAGGTGCAGAGCTGGTGGGAGCCGCCGCACGCCGGCTACCGGGACTACGTCCACCAGCACGAGAGCCTGATCTTCACCGTCCGCAAGCCCGCCGCCTGAGCCGGCCGTGACCAGTGGCCGGCCGGGCGTGGGCGTGGGGGTCGGATATGCCCCGGGCCACCACGGCGAGCTGCTGCAGGGCGTCTTCGACGACGGCACCGGCCGTAGCCGGCGGGCGCTGGTCACGCTGCCGCAGCCGGACCGCGGCAGCCGGGCGATCTTCTACCCCAGCCAGCGGCACTGGGGCGTGGTCGGCACGCCGGAGCTGGTCAAGGTGCGGCGGGCGGCGATCCTCGCCCTCCGCCGGTTCACCACCCACCCGGCGCCGGCCAAGGGTGGCCAGGTGGAGATCATCAGCGACGTACCGCGCGGCATCGGGATGGGCTCCTCGACCGCGGACGTGACCGCGACCATCCGGGCGGTCGCCGACTACCACGGCGTGGTGCTGTCCCGGGAGGAGGTCGGCCAGCTGGCCGTGCTCGCCGAGTGCGCCGCGGACTCGATCATGATCGACGACCGGGTGGTGCTCTTCGGGCACCGGGACGGGGTGGTACTGGAGACGCTCGGGCACCGGCTGCCGCCGCTGCTGGTGGTCGGCTGCGACACCCAGCCCGGCATCCGGGTGGACACCCTCGGGCTGCCGCCGGCCGAGTACGACGACCGCGAGGTCGCCGCCTTCGGCGTGCTCCGCTCGGCGCTGCGCCGCGCGGTGGCCGTCGGCGACGCCGCGCTGCTCGCCAAGGTGAGCACCGCGAGCGCCCGGATCAACCAGCGGTTCCTGCCCAAGCCGGGGCTCGAGGACCTGCTGGAGCTCGGCCTGCGGCACGGCGGCTGCGGCATCCAGGTCGCGCACAGCGGAACGGTGGCCGGGCTGGTCTTCGACGCCCGCCGACCGGACGCGCTCGCCGGCGCCCGCCGGTGCGCGGCCGCGGTGGAGGAGCTGGGCCTGGTGCCGACCGGGCTGATCGGCACCGAGCCCGGGCTCGCCGCGGCGGTCACGGCGCCCGCCGGGACCGGTTCCGGCTCGGGCAGCGGCGCGGGCACCGGCACAACCCCCGGCGCGGGCACCGGCGCGGGCACCGGCCGGTCCGCCCCCGCTGCCCACCCCCGCAG
>JBJMII010000221.1:0-12979 GCA_045806925.1 Mycobacteriales bacterium | reverse complement strand
GCCACCTGCGCGCTGGAGGGCATCCCGATCAAGGTCGCCGTCATCAACAACGGCAACCTCGGGATGGTCCGGCAGTGGCAGAACCTCTTCTACGCCGAGCGTTACAGCCAAACTGGCCTCGGCACCCTGCGGCCGGCCGCCTCCGGCGGAGTCAAGCGGGGGATCCCCGACTTCGTGAAGCTGGCCGACGCGCTCGGCTGCGTCGGGCTGCGCTGCGAGTCCAAGGAGGACGTCGACGGCGCGATCGAGAAGGCGATGTCGATCGAGGACCAGCCGGTGGTCGTCGACTTCATCGTCGGGCAGGACGCCCAGGTGTGGCCGATGGTCCCGGCCGGCACCAGCAACGACGAGATCATGGCCGCCCGCGGGGTCCGCCCGGTCTGGGACGAGGTGGAGGGCTGAGATGTCCAGGCACACGCTGTCCGTGCTGGTGGAGAACAAGCCGGGCGTGCTGGCCCGGGTGGCCGGCCTGTTCAGCCGGCGCGGCTTCAACATCGAGTCGCTCGCCGTCGGACCCACCGAGCACACCGAGATCTCCCGGATGACGATCGTGGTGGCGGTCGAGGACCTGCCCCTGGAGCAGGTGACCAAGCAGCTCAACAAGCTGGTCAACGTCATCAAGATCGTCGAGCTGGACCCGGCCCAGTCGGTGCAGCGCGAGCTGCTGCTGGTCAAGGTGCGCGCCGACCTCCCGGTCCGCAGCGCCGTGCTGGAGACCGTGCAGCTCTTCCGGGCCAGGGTGGTCGACGTGAGCCCGGAGTCGGTCACCGTGGAGGCGACCGGCACCGCGGACAAGCTGGACGCGCTGGTCCGGATGCTGGAGCCCTTCGGCGTCCGCGAGCTGGTGCAGTCCGGCATGGTCGCGGTGGGCCGCGGCCCGCGCTCGATCACCGGAACCGCACTGCGCGCCCTCGACCGCCCCGCCTGACCGACCGTCCACTCCCCACCATCCACGAGAGACAGTCCAGAGAGGACAGCCATGTCAGCCCGGATGTACTACGACGACGACGCCGACCTGTCGCTGGTCCAGGACCGGTCGGTGGCCGTGCTCGGCTACGGCAGCCAGGGGCATGCGCACGCGCTGTCGCTGCGCGACTCCGGGGTGGACGTGCGGGTCGGCCTTGCCGAGGGGTCCCGCAGCCGGGACAGGGCCGAGGCCGAGGGCCTGCGGGTGCTGCCGCCGGCGGAGGCCTGCGAGGAGGCCGACCTGGTCATGGTGCTGGTGCCGGACACCGCGCAGCGCGGGCTCTACGCCGACGCCATCGCGCCCAGCCTGGTGCCGGGTGACGCGCTGTTCTTCGCGCACGGCTTCAACATCCGGTTCGGGCTGATCACCCCGCCGGAGGGCGTGGACGTCGCCATGGTCGCGCCGAAGGGGCCGGGCCACCTGGTGCGCCGGCAGTTCGCCGACGGCAAGGGCGTGCCGTGCCTGGTCGCCGTCGAGCAGAACGCGTCCGGGCAGGCGCTGCCGCTGGCCCTGTCGTACGCGAAGGGCATCGGCGGCACCCGGGCCGGCGTCATCGAGACGACCTTGAGCGAGGAGACCGAGACCGACCTCTTCGGCGAGCAGGCCGTGCTCTGCGGCGGAACCACCGCGCTGGTGGCCGCCGGCTTCGACACCCTGGTGGAGGCGGGCTACCAGCCGGAGGTGGCGTACTTCGAGTGCCTGCACGAGCTCAAGCTCATCGTCGACCTCATGTACGAGGGCGGCATCGCCCGGATGCGCTACTCCATCTCGGACACCGCCGAGTACGGCGACCTCACCCGCGGCCCCCGGATCGTCGACGAGCACGTCAAGGAGTCGATGAAGCGGATCCTCGCGGAGATCAAGGACGGCAGCTTCGCCCGGGAGTGGGTGGCCGAGGACGACGCCGGCCGGCCCACCTTCGCCGCCCTGCGGGACAAGGGCGCCGCCCACCCGATCGAGCAGACCGGCGCGAAGCTGCGCGGGCTGATGTCCTGGGTGGACCGTCCGATCACCGAGACCGCCTAGCCCGGGACGCCCGCGGTCGCGGCGTCGTCGGCATCGGCTCGCCGACGCCGTCGTCACCGTGGTGGTCTCGCTGATGACCGCACCCGAACCCGAGCGGGAGCTTGCCGGGCCGGTGTCCGGCGTACCGGACCCGAACGCCCCGCCGAAGGGACCGAAGCCGGTCTGCTCGCAGTGCCCGCAGCTGCTCGAGCTCGCGAAGGCGAACGGGGCGGTCCGGGGCGCGGATACGATGGCTTCGGCGCCGGCGCGAGCCGGCGCTCGGCACGAGCACCAGCAGCCGTCCCAGAGGAGCAGCAGCAGTGGCCCAGCCCGACCGCCGCCCGGTCGTCCTCGTCGCCGAGGAGCTCGCCCCGTCCGCGCTGGCCGTGCTGGCCGCCGACTTCGAGCTGCGGCACGTCGACGGCGCCGACCGGTCCGCGCTGCTGCCCGCGCTGGCCGGCGTCGACGCGGTGCTGGTGCGCAGCGCGACGAGGATCGACGCGGAAGCGCTCGCCGCCGCCGACCGGCTGTCCGTGGTGGCCCGCGCCGGCATCGGCCTGGACAACATCGACGTGCCGGCCGCGACCGCCCGCGGGGTGCTGGTGGTGAACGCGCCGACGGCCAACATCGTCAGCGCCGCCGAGCACGCGGTCGCGCTGCTGCTCGCGGTGGCCCGCAACGTGCCGGCCGCGGACGCCGCGCTGCAGGGTGGCGAGTGGAAGCGGGCGAAGTTCACCGGCGTCGAGGTCGCCGACAAGACCGTCGGCGTGGTCGGCCTCGGCCGGATCGGCGTGCTGGTCGCCCAGCGGCTGTCCGCGTTCGGGGTGCGGCTGCTGGCGTACGACCCGTACGTGCAGCCGGCCCGGGCCGCCCAGATCGGCGTCCGGCTGGTGGGCCTGGAGGAGCTGCTCGCGCAGAGCGACTTCGTCACCATCCACCTGCCGAAGACGCCGGAGACGGTGGGGCTCATCGGTGCCCGCGAGCTGGCGCTGGCGAAGCCCGGCGTGCGGATCGTCAACGCCGCCCGGGGCGGCCTGGTCGACGAGCAGGCGCTGGCCGACGCGATCCGCTCCGGCCAGGTGGCCGGTGCCGGCGTCGACGTGTTCGTGACGGAACCGGCCACCGACAGCCCGCTGTTCGGACTGCCCGGCGTGGTGGTCACCCCGCACCTCGGGGCGTCCACTGTGGAGGCCCAGGACAAGGCGGGGCTCGCGGTGGCCCGGTCGGTCCGGCTCGCGCTGCACGGCGAGTTCGTGCCGGACGCGGTCAACGTGCAGGCCGGCGGTCCGGTCGCCGAGGAGGTGCGGCCCGGGCTGCCGCTGGCGGAGAAGCTCGGCCGGGTGTTCACCGCGCTGGCCGGCGGGGTGGCGCAGAGCATCACCGTGGAGGTCCGCGGCGAGATCGTGGCGTACGACGTGAGCGTGCTGCAGCTCGCCGCGCTCAAGGGCGTCTTCTCCGAGGTCGTCTCCGAGCAGGTCACCTTCGTCAACGCGCCGCTGCTGGCCAAGGACCGCGGCGTGGACGTCGGCCTGGCGACGTACGCGGACTCCGAGGACTACCGCAACCTGGTGACCGTGCGCGGCGTGCTGGCGACCGGCGAGCCGGTCAGCGTGTCCGGCACGCTGATCGGCCCGAAGAAGGTGGAGAAGCTGACCGACGTGGACGGCTTCGACGTGGACCTGCGGCTCGAGGGGCACCTGCTGTTCTTCCGCTACTCCGACCGGCCGGGCGTGGTCGGCGCGGTCGGCGCCCGGCTGGGCGACGCCGGGGTGAACATCGCCGGCGCCCAGGTCAGCCGCAACCGGCGCGGCGGCGAAGCGCTGATGACGCTGGCGGTGGACAGCGCGGTGCCGGCGGACGTGCTCGCCGGCATCGGCACCGAGATCGGCGCGACCGCCGTCCGCGGTGCTGACATCGACACGGACTAGCCTCGCCGAAGCTCGTATGACGCGGCGCCCGTCCGGCACGCATCGCGAGCCGGCCGACGGACACGGCTGGGCACGCCCCGGAGCCGGGGGCGGTCGAGTCGGCTAACCTCCGATGACATGCGGCTGGCGGTGATCCCCGGGGACGGCATCGGCCCAGAGGTGGTGGCGGAGGGCCTCAAGGACCAGCGCGAGGTGGTGTCCGGCGTCGAGGCGACGACGTACGACCTGGGTGCCGGCCGGTGGCACCGGACCGGCGAGCTGGTGCCCGACTCGGTGATCGGCGAGCTGCACGAGCAGGACGCGATCCTGCTCGGCGCGGTCGGCGACCCCAGCGTGCCGCCCGGCGTGCTGGAGCGGGGGCTGCTGCTGCGGCTGCGCTTCGAGCTCGACCACCACGTCAACCTGCGGCCGGTGCGGCTCTTCCCGGGCGTGCGCAGCCCGCTCGGCGGCGCCCCGAGGATCGACATGGTGGTGGTCCGGGAGGGGACCGAGGGGCCCTACTCCGGCGCCGGTGGCGCGCTGCGCAAGGACACCCCGCAGGAGGTCGCCACCGAGGTGAGCGTGAACACGGCGTACGGGGTGGAGCGGGTCGTCCGGGACGCCTTCCGGCGCGCCGCGGGCCGGGACCGGCGGCACCTGACGCTGGTGCACAAGACCAACGTGCTGACCCATGCCGGGTCGCTGTGGTCGCGCAAGGTCGAGGAGGTCTCCCGGGAGCATCCCGAGGTGACGGTGGCCTACCAGCACGTCGACGCGGCGTCCATGTTCTTCGTGTCCGACCCGGGCCGCTTCGACGTCATCGTCACCGACAACCTCTTCGGCGACATCCTCACCGACCTCGGCGCCGCGATCACCGGTGGCATCGGGCTGGCGGCCAGCGGCAACCTGGACGTCAGCCGGACCAACCCGAGCATGTTCGAGCCGGTGCACGGCAGCGCGCCGGACATCGCCGGCACCGGCCGGGCGGACCCGACCGCGACCGTGCTGTCGCTGGCGCTGCTGCTGGACCACCTGGGCCACGGCGACCAGGCCCGGCGGGTGGAGGCCGCGGTGGCCTTCGACCTGGCCACCCGGGACCACACCGACCCGGGCCGCACCGAGGCGATCGGGGACCGGCTGGCGGCGCTGACCAGCCAGCACACCCCGGTGTAGGGCGGTTCTCCGCACCGCGGACACCCGGTGTAGCAGGCGCGCCGCCCGGGATGGGATCGTAGGACGTCCTACCAGCGCCGGGAAGAAGGAGTCGCCGTGCCGATCACGCCGACCAAGAAGATCTGGATGAGCGGCACGCTCGTCGACTGGGACGAGGCGAAGGTGCACATCCTCAACCCGACGCTGCACTACGGCTGGGGTGTGTTCGAGGGCATCCGGGCGTACGAGACGAGCCGCGGGCCGGCCGCCTTCCGGCTCACCGACCACATCGACCGGCTGTTCCGGTCGGCCCGGATCTACCTGATGGACCCGGGCTTCACCCCGGCCGAGATCGTCGCCGCGGTCAAGGAGACGATCCGGGTCAACGATGTCCAGTCCTGCTACATCCGGCCGATCATCTACCTCGGCTACGGCGAGATGGGGCTCAACCCGCTGCCCAACCACGTGGAGATGGCGATCGCGGTCTGGCCGTGGGGGCTCTACCTCGGCCAGGACGCGCTGGAGACCGGCTGCCGGGCGATGACGTCGAGCTGGCAGCACATCAACCAGAACTCGATCGCGCCGCAGGGCAAGGGCACCGGGCAGTACGTGAACTCGTCGCTGAGCAAGGTGGCCGCGCTCAAGGCCGGCTACGACGAGGCGATCCTGCTCAGCCCGGCCGGCAACGTGGTCCAGGGCACCGGGGAGAACATCTTCGTCGTGAACGGCCGCAAGGTGGTCACCCCGCCGGTCCAGGAGGGCCTGCTGCAGGGCATCACCCGGGACTCGGTCATCCAGATCGCCGGGGACAACGGGTACGAGGTGGTCGAGCACGCCCTGGTGCGCACCGATCTCTACCTGGCGGACGAGGCCTTCTTCACCGGCACCGCGGCGGAGATCGTGCCGATCGCCGAGGTGGACGACCGCAAGGTCGGCGCCGGCCGGCCCGGGCCGGTCACCAGGGAGATCATGGAGATCTTCTCGGCGGCCACCCGCGGCGAGGTCGACCGCTACAAGGAGTGGAACGAGTACGTCACCGACTGACACACCTGGGTCCGGTCCCGGACCGGGGGACCGGAAACCGGGGTGACGGCGCCGCCACACTGAAGGCGTGCTGACCGACGTCTGGCCGCTGTTCGGGCTCGTGCTGCGCACCCCCCGGCTCGAGCTGCGGCTGCCCTCGCCGGAGCAGCTCGCCGCGCTGGGTGAGCTGGCCGCCGAGGGCGTGCACGACCCGGCCGCGATGCCGTTCCTGGTGCCCTGGACGGACAGCCCGCCGGCCGAGCGGGCGCGCTCGGCCCTGCAGTACCAGTGGTCGCAGTGGGGCCGGTGGACGCCGCGGGACTGGAGGCTCGAGCTCGCGGTGCTCGCCGCCGGCCAGGCGATCGGCCTGCAGGGCCTCGGCGCCACCGACTTCGCGGTGACCCGCCAGGTGCACACCGGCTCCTGGCTCGGCCGGCGCCACCACCGGCAGGGCTACGGCACCGAGATGCGGGCCGCGGTGCTGCACCTCGCCTTCGCCGGGCTCGGTGCCGAGCAGGCCCGCTCCGGCGCTCTCGCCGACAACGCGGCCTCGCTCGCGGTGTCCCGCAAGCTCGGCTACGTCGAGGACGGCACCGCCCGGCACTGCGTCCGGGACCGGCTGGTGACGGACCGGCGGCTGCTGCTGGACCGGGCCCGGTGGGAGGCGCACCGGACGGTGCCGGTGCAGATCGACGGCCTGCCGCCGTGCCTGCCGCTGCTCGGGCTGGCACCGGTCGGTCCCGCCGGCGGGGCGGCGGCCGGCAGCGGAACCTGACCACCATCCGCCGGACGGACCGCGGCGACCGGGACTGGCTACCCTGGGGCGGATGCCGCCGCTCATCGGGATCTCCGCGTACGTCGAGCAGGCCCGATGGGGCGCCTGGGACCGGGAGGCGACCCTGCTGCCGCAGGTCTACGTGACCGCGGTGCATGCCGCCGGTGGCCGCGTGCTGGTGATCCCGCCGTTCCCGGAGGGCGCCGCGGACGTGGTGGCCGCGCTGGACGGGCTGATCCTGGCCGGCGGCGGTGACCTGGACCCGGCGCTCTACGGCGCCGAGCGGGACCCGCGCACCACCGGCATCCGGCCGGCCCGGGACGCCGGCGAGGTCGCCCTGCTGCGCGCGGCGATCGACGCCGACCTGCCGACGCTCGGCATCTGCCGGGGCATGCAGCTGATGTCGGCGTACGCGGGCGGCAAGCTGGTGCAGCACCTGGAGTCCGAGGGGCACCGGGGCACGCCGGGTGTCTACACGCGACATCCGGTGCGCACCGTCCCCGGCACCCGGCTCGCCGGCATCCTCGGCCCGGACTCGGAGGTGCCGAGCTACCACCACCAGGGGGTGGTCGACGCCGGCACGCTGACAGTGAGCGCGTACGCCCACGACGGCGGTATCGAGGGCGTCGAGGACCCGGCCGCCCGCTTCTGCGTCGGCGTGCTGTGGCACCCCGAACAGGGCACCGACCCCCGGCTCTTCGATGCCCTGCTGACGGCCTGAGCCGCCGCGGGGGAGTCCCAGGATGTGGGAAGGGTTTCCCATCGTCGCCGGGCCGTGCCTAGACTGCCCGGCGTGCAGCACCTGAGCGTGATCATTATCACCTAGCGCGCCGGCGACCACCCGCCAGCGCGCAGACCTCCCGCACCCGCGGGGGGTCTTCTTCTTTTGCGGATGAGCCGCTCGCGCGAAGACCGATCTGATCAGGGAGACTCCCGATGCCCGAAGACTCGTTCCACGTCTACGACACCACGCTGCGGGACGGCGCGCAGGGGGAGGGCATGTCGTTCTCGGTCGGCGACAAGCTCGCGGTGGCGCGACTGCTCGACGAGCTCGGCGTCGGCTTCGTCGAGGGCGGCTGGCCGGGTGCGCTGCCCAAGGACACCGAGTTCTTCGCCCGCGCCCGGACCGAGCTGTCGTTGCGGCACGCGCAGCTGGTGGCCTTCGGGGCCACCCGCAAGGCGGGGCTGCGGGCGGCCGACGACCCGCAGGTGCTCGCGCTGCGCGACGCGCGGACGCCGGTCGTGTGCCTGGTCGCGAAGTCCGACCTGCGGCACGTGCACCAGGCGCTGCGCACCACGCCGGAGGAGAACCTGGCGATGGTCGCCGACACCGTCGGCTTCCTGGTGGCCGAGGGCCGGCGGGTCTTCCTGGACTGCGAGCACTTCTTCGACGGCTACGCCCACGACCGGGACTACGGGTTGCGGGTGCTGGAGGCCGCCGTCACCGCGGGCGCGGACGTCGGCGTGCTGTGCGACACCAACGGCGGCATGCTGCCGATGGGCCTCGGCCGGGTGGTCCGGGAGGTGGTCGAGCGGACCGGCTTCCGGGTCGGCATGCACGCGCAGAACGACACCTCCTGCGCGGTGGCCAACTCGCTCGCCGCCGTGGAGGCCGGCGCCACCCACGTGCAGGGCACCGCCAACGGCTACGGCGAGCGGCCCGGCAACGCCGACCTGTTCGCGGTGATCGGCAACCTGGAACTGAAGATGGGCCGGCGGGTCCTGCCCGAGGGCTGCCTGCCGGAGCTGGTGCGCGTCGCGCACGCCATCGCGGAGATCGCCAACAAGGCGCCCAACCCGCAGCAGGCGTACGTCGGGGTGTCGGCCTTCGCCCACAAGGCGGGCCTGCACGCCAGCGCGATCAAGGTCAGCCCGGACCTCTACAACCACGTGGACCCGGCGCTGGTCGGCAACGACATGCGCATCCTCGTCACCGAGATGGCCGGGCGGGCATCGGTCGAGCTCAAGGGCAGGGAGCTCGGCGTGAACGTGTCCGCCCGGCCGGACGCGGTGGGCCGCGTCGTCGAGCGGGTCAAGGACCTGGAGGCGGACGGCTGGTCCTTCGAGGCCGCTGACGCGTCCTTCGAGCTGCTGCTGCGCGGCGAGCTCGGCGAGCCGGTCGGCCGGCACTTCCGGCTGGAGTCGTACCGGGTGATCGTGGAGCGCCGCGAGGACGGCCGGGTGGTCAGCGAGGCGACCGTGAAGGTGCACGCGAAGGGCGAGCGGATCGTCGCCACCGGCGAGGGCAACGGCCCGGTGAACGCGCTGGACCGGGCGCTGCGCAGCGCGCTGGAGGCCTACCACCCGGAGCTGGCCGGGCTGTCCCTGATGGACTACAAGGTGCGCATCCTGGACGGTCGAGGAGGGACGGACGCGGTGACCCGGGTGCTGGTGGAGACCGGCGACGGCCGTCGCGAGTGGACGACCGTAGGGGTGCACTCCAACGTCATCGAGGCGTCCTGGCTGGCGCTGTCGGACGCGGTCCGCTACGGCCTGCTGTCCGCGGGCGCCGGCTGAGAGGGCATCCGCACGCACCGTCGCGCCGCCGCCCGGCGCGGGCGGGGACGGTCAGCTGGGGGCGGTGCCGGGCGCGGCGCAGCCGCCGGCGCCGCAGGTGCAGCCGTCGCACCGGCGCTCGACCGGCGACACCGGCGCCGGCCGGCGGACCACCGCGATCCGGGTCGCCGCGCCGGTCACCAGCAGGCCGGCGAGCAGCATCGGCAGCGCGAGCATCCGGATCGTGGTCTCGCCGCCGGTCACCCACGGCAGCAGCCCGGCCAGCAGCAGCGCCGCCGCCAGCGTCCCGACGAGCAGCACCGCCCGCCGCCGCACCCGATCCGCCTCCCGCACCGTCACCGGCCCAGTATCCCGCACGCCTGTCCGGCGTGCTCTGGGTCCTCTGGTGTGCCCGGGACGTGGCAGGAGCGTGGTCGGGGTCGGGCGGGTGGCGGGGGTGGGGTCCGCGCCGGCGGGTAGCCTGGCCGACCGTGCGCATCGCCGGTTTCGCCGCCCCGTCCGGGCAGATCATGGTCGGCGCGGTCGAGGGCGAGGCGGGCGCGCCGCCCGAGGCGCTGACCGTGGCCGCGCTGTCCGACTTCCCCTGGCGTACCGCGTCCTTCACCGGCGAGCGGTGGGCACTGCCGGACGTCCGGCTGCTCGCCCCGATCTACCCCACCAAGATCGTCGGCATCGGGAAGAACTACGCCGAGCACGCCGAGGAGATGGGCGGGGTGCCGCCCGAGGCGCCGCTGCTGTTCCTCAAGCCGACCACCGCGGTCATCGGCCCGGCCGACGCGATCCGGCTGCCGGTCGACTCCCGGCAGGTCGAGCACGAGTGCGAGCTCGCCGTGGTGATCGGCCCGCAGGGCGCCAGCGAGGTGCCGCGGGAGCGCGCGATGGACACCGTCTTCGGCTACACCGCCGGCAACGACGTCACCGCCCGGGACATCCAGCGCTCGGACGGGCAGTGGACCCGGGCCAAGGGCTACAACACGTTCTGCCCGCTCGGGCCGTGGATCGAGACCGTGCTCGACCCGGCCGACCTGGCGATCCGCACGGAAGTGGACGGCGAGGTCCGGCAGGAGTCGCGCACCTCGCTGATGATCCACGACGTCGCCACCCTCGTCTCGTACGTCTCGCACGTGATGACCCTGCTGCCCGGCGACGTGATCCTCAGCGGCACGCCGGCCGGGGTGGGCCCGCTGCGGGCCGGGCAGACCGTGTCGGTGACCGTCGAAGGCGTCGGCACCCTGACCAACCCGGTGCGGACCCGGTGAGCGAGCCGGTCCGGGTCCGGTTCGCCCCGTCGCCGACCGGCGACCTGCACGTCGGCAACGTCCGAACCGCGCTGTTCGGCTGGGCATTCGCACGCCACCACGGCGGCACGTACGTGCTGCGGATCGAGGACACCGACCGCGCCCGCAGCACCGAGGAGTCCTACCGCGGGGTCGTCGACGAGCTGCGCTGGCTCGGCCTGGACTGGGACGAGGGCCCCGAGGTCGGCGGCCCGTACGGGCCGTACCGGCAGTCCGAGCGGCTCGACCGCTACGCCGAGGTGGCGCGCAAGCTGCAGGAGGCCGGCTACGCGTACCAGAGCTACAGCACCGACGCCGAGGTGCGGGCCCGGCGATCCGCGAAGGGCGACAAGACCCCCGGGTACGACAACTACGACCGGACGCTGACCGCCGCCGAGATCGCCGCGTTCCGGGCCGAGGGGCGCAAGCCGGTGCTGCGCTTCCGGATGCCGGACCGGCCGGTCGTCTTCACCGACCTGGTCCGCGGCGAGGTCCGCTTCGAGCCGGAGAACGTGCCGGACTTCGTGCTGGTGCGCGCCGACGGCTTCCCGCTCTACCCGCTGGTCAACCCGGTCGACGACGCGGCCATGCGGATCAGCCACGTGCTGCGCGGGGAGGACCTGCTGTCCTCCACGCCCCGGCAGATCCCGCTGCACGCGGCGCTGCGCTCGCTCGGGATCGCCGACGGGCCGCTGCCGCACTTCGGCCACCTGCCCTTCGTGCTCGGCGAGGGCACCCAGAAGCTGTCCAAGCGCGCCGCCGGCGGCTCGCTCGCCGGGCTGCGCAACGACGGCTACCTGGCCGAGGGGGTGCTCAACTACCTCGCCCTGCTCGGCTGGTCCATCGGCGGCGACCGGGAGCTGTTCACGCTCGAGGAGATGGCCGAGGCGTTCACGCTGGACAAGGTCTCCCGCAACCCGGCCCGCTTCGACCTGAAGAAGCTCACCGTCATCAACGGGGTGAAGATCCGCGAGCTGGCGCCGTCCGACTTCGTCCGGCGGCTGCTGCCCTTCCTGGTCCGGGCCGGGCTGCTCACCTCGCCGGTCAGCGACGAGCAGCTCGACCTGGTCGCGGCCGCGGCCCCGCTGGTGCAGCAACGCGCCGGCACGCTGGTCGAGGCGGCCGGGCTGCTCGGCTTCCTGCTCGCTGCCGACCACCACTTCGGGGTCGACCCGGCGGCCGCCGCCAAGGTGCTGGTGCCGTCCGTGGCGCCCGTCCTGGACGCCGCCGTGTCGGTGCTGGAGGGGCTGCCCACCTGGACCACCGAGGACATCCAGGAGGCGCTCCAGGCCGCGCTGGTCGAGACGCTGGGGCTCAAGCCCAGGGTCGCGTACGCGCCGGTCAGGGTGGCCGTGACGGGGCGTACGGTCTCGCCGCCGCTCTTCGAGTCCCTCGAGCTGCTCGGCCGCGAGCGCACCCTGGCCCGGCTGCGGGCGGCCCGTGCCGGTTTGGGGTCGGCTCCGGCGATGGGCTAACATCGACACCCGGTGCGCCGAGCAGGTGGGCGCTCCGATGGGGTATGGGGTAATTGGCAGCCCGACGGATTCTGGTTCCGTTAGTCTAGGTTCGAGTCCTGGTACCCCAGCGCCGCAGCACCAGTGCGACACCGCAAGGCCCCGTCGTCTAGAGGCCCAGGACGCCGCCCTCTCAAGGCGGTAGCGCCGGTTCGAATCCGGTCGGGGCTACGCCTCATGACCAGCACCGATGGTGCTGGTCATGATCTTTTTCCGGCTCGCGTGGAATGTCACGTGGGATGAGCGGGGTTAGCGTTGTGACATGCCCCCGCGTAGTCGCCGCGCCCGCGGCCACATCGAGACGCTGCCATCGGGCAGCTTCCGTGCCGTGGTGTACTCCGGCGCCGACCCGCTGACCAACAAGCCGCGGTATCTGCGGGAGACGCACAAGACGCACGCCGCCGCCCAGGTCGCGCTGACCAGGCTGCAGAGCGAGGTCGACGAGGAGCGGCACCCGCGGATGGACCTCACCGTGCGGCAAGCGGTGGCGCAGTGGCTGGAGGTCGTCGACCTGGCCGACACGACCCGCGAGCGGTACGACGATCTGATCCGGCTCTACATCCTGCCCGTCCTCGGCGACCGGCAGGCGGCCAAGCTCGACGTCAAGGTCCTGGATCGTCTCTATGCCCGGCTCCAGCAGTGCCGGGACCTCTGCGACGGCCGGCGCGCGGCCGGGCACGTCTGTCGGCCGCTGAGCAGCAGCACGGTGCGGAAGGTCCACTACATCATCCGTGGGGCGCTGGACCGGGCTGTGCGTTGGCGGCAGCTCGGGGTCAACCGGGCCGAGCTGGTGGAGCCGCCGGCGCCGGCGCCGACCGAGCCGGACCCGCCCAGTCCGGAGG
>JBJMII010000220.1:0-17010 GCA_045806925.1 Mycobacteriales bacterium | reverse complement strand
GGCGCGCTGGCTGGCCAGCGCCGGGTAGCCGGTCACGGGGTGGTCCCGCCGGGGAGCAGCCGGCGGGCGTGCAGCGCCACCCGGAACGGGCGCTGCTCGGCCGCGGCGGCCACCTGCGCGCTCGTCGCGGCGGTGGAGAAGTGCAGGCCGCGCGGGTCCTTCGCCGGGTCGACGGTGAGCGCCGGGTCGGCGGTGCCGAGCGTGACGTGCCCGGTCGCGCTGACCTGCACCGCCGCCCAGGACAGGTCGGCCCAGGTCCCCGTCGGGACGGCCGGCGCGGTCTCGTCCAGGCCGAGTCGCGGCTCGGTCGGCGGCTCGGCGAAGACCACGTACCAGCCCGGGTCGCCGGCCGTCCCGCGGGCGTCCTCCGGGCTGAGGTCGAAGCCGAGGAACGTGACGTCCGGCGGCAGCGACCCGCCGAACTCGGCGTGCTTCTCCGCGCCGCCGGCGGCCAGCCCGGGCACCGGGTCGCCGTTCGCGTCGGTGTCGCCGGTCCACTCGGCCCGGGCCAGGTAGACGACTGTACGGGGGTAGCGGCGCAGCACGTCCCCGCGGACTGCGAGGACGAGCTGCGCCCCGCCGCCGGCGACCGCCCCGGCGACCCCCAGGTCGGCGGCCGGGCCCCAGTCCGGGATCGGGGTGATGTCGTCGGCGGCCGCCCCGGTCTTCGGCGGCACCGCAGCGGCCCGGTCCCAGAACCGGCGGAAGCAGGTGCCCCGCTGGTCGGTCGGGTAGCCCCGCCACAGCAGCTCGCGGGCCATCTCGTGGTTCAGCCCGACCAGGAACGCCTGGACGAACCACGGGTTGCTGCCCAGCCCGGTGACGCTGTTCAGCGGCAGCCGGTTCACCCCGGGCAGCAGCAGGTCGGGAGCCAGCTCGGCCACCTCCCGGTACATCGGGGCGGGGAAGTCCGGGGCGGCGAGCACCGGTTCCAGCGGGTCGTCCGGCGCCCACCCGGCCGGCAGCGTGAGCCGGCCCCGCACCGCCGCGGTGACCGCAGCCCGCGGGTCCAGCCCGGCCCGCAGGGCCTTCGCCAGGTCGCCGACCGGCAGCCGCGGCCGCGGCGCCGCCGGCGCGCACGGGCCCCGGCCGAGCGAGTGGGTGATCAGCGCCTTGCGAAGCGGCGGCACGTGCGGGCCGGTCGGCGGCGGCAGCCGGCCCCACCATTCCGGGCCGAGGCCGCACCAGCGGGGCAGGTCGAACCGGCGGTGCAGGTCGTCGACGCTCACCATGCCGGCCGGCCGCACCTCCGGCTCGCCGACCGCGAGCCGCCCGCTGGCCGGATCGCCCCGCTCGTTGCCCCGCTCGACCAGCGCGCCCACGGCGACGGCACGGCGCACCCCGCCGGCCCGGCCGAGCGGACCGCGCGCCCGCAGCGTCCGCCGCGCCGCGCCGGTGAGCAGCGCGTCCGGCACCCGGGAGGCGGCCACCTCCGCGGCCACGGTCTGCCCGCCGCCGCCGACCAGCCGGCTGCCGGCCGGCGCCGCGACCGCGAGCAGCGCCGCGTCCGGCAGCGGGTCGAGGTGCCGGCGCCACAGCCCGCTCCCGGCGTCGCGGGCCAGCTGGCCCTGCCCGAGCAGCCGGTTCGCCCGGGCGATCGGCCCGACCTGCGCCCAGGCCGCGGCCATCAGCTCCTCCTGGCGCTGCTGCACCACCCGGGTGCCGAGCGCGGCGACCAGCCGGGCCGCCGGGTGCAGCACCAGGTCGGGGAACCAGCCGGTGCCGGACAGCTGCGCGCCGGCCCGGCGGCCGGCGTGCCACCGCCCGTACCCGGGCAGCGCGACCGGCAGGTCCGGGTGCACCGGCCCGCCGGCCAGGTCGAGCAGCGCGGCGAGCCGGGTGGACACCGCACCGGGGACCGGCGCGGGGGTCTGGTCGCCGGTGCCGAGCGCCGCCGGGACGTGCATCGTCCCACCGGCCGGCACCCCGGCGGGCTGCGCCGGCAGCTCGACCGGCAGCCCGGCCAGCTCCCCGGCGGCGACCTGGTACGGCTCCAGCCGGGTGACCAGGTTCTCGAAGTCCCCGGCCGGGCCGGTGCCGAACTCCCAGGAGTGGTACACGGGCAGCTCGACCGCGGTGTCGGCGGGCTGCCAGGCCGGCGCGAGGTCGCCGGGGTCCACGTCGAGACCGAGCCCGGCCTGCACGCCCTGCTGGAACGCCGGCACCACCGCGGCCAGGTACCGGGTGGCCGGTTGCAGCCGGCGGGGGCAGACCAGCCGGCTCAGCGTGCGGGCCGGGTCGCCGCGCAGGATGTCCAGCGGCGCGCCGTCGCCGGTCAGCTGGACGTGCGCCCAGGCCCAGCTCTGCGCCAGATCGGGCAGCTCGGCGGACGGGTCGGTGGACAGCACCGGCAGCGGGCGGCCGGGCCGGCGGTCCAGCTCGCCGCCCGCCCGGCGCACCACCACCAGCACCAGCCAGGGCCGCAGCTGGCCGGCCGCGTTCGCCGCCGCCGGGGTGAACATCCAGGGCAGCTCCGGCGCGTCGAACTCCACGGTGCAGAAGTAGTTCGGCTCGAAGTCGGTGGCGCCGGGCGCCGGCTCGGTGCGGATCACCTGCAGCTGGTCGACGCCGGTGACCTCACCCGGCCCGTACAGCCGGGCGGTGACGGACGCGGTCCGGCTCGGGTCGGCGGCCACCCACGCGCCGATCGGCAGCGTGGGCCGGCTGGCCAACCCCGGTCCGTCCGGTGTGGACAGCAGGGTGGCGGCCCCGGTACGCCACCAGGGCAGGTAGCGGCGGGTCACGAGGTCCCCCCGGGCAGGGCCGCCTCGTGCCGGCCGACCACCTGCACGCCGTCCAGCCCGGCCGCGGCCGCCTCGGCCTCGACCACCGTGGCGTACACCGCCGGACCGGCCTGCAGGGTGTCCGTGCCGGCCAGCCGGTAGCCCTTCTCGGCGACGGCGAGGCCGCCCGGGGCGCCGGCGTACCCGGCCGAGCCGGCGGTGCGGGTGGCCGCCCGGCCGGCCGCGCCGGCCGCGGCCAGCGCGTCCAGTGTGGACGCGGCGAAGGCGTAGCCGTCCTGGGTCCGGGCCGGCCACCAGGCCAGCGGGTTCACCACCGAGGTCTCGTAACCGTCCACTCCGGACACAGCGGCCGGTACGGCCGGCGCGGCCGGCACCGCGATCCCGGCCAGCCCGGACCGGAACCGCGGGAACGCCTCGCCGGTCAGCTTCGCGTCGTCGGACAGCTCGAAGAACTGGCCGGCCGGGAACGCCTCCCGCACCTCCGCGCCGGTCGCGCCCTGACCGCCGATCGTCACCTTCAGCGAGAGCAGCTCGGCACCGGCCGGCACGGCCGTCCCGGCGTACTTCTCCAGCCGCACGTCCAGCGGCGCCACCCGCTGGCTCACCCCGATCACCCCGAACGGGTGCACCAGCAGCAGGTCGGGCGGGAGGTCGCCGAGGTCGCGTACGGACACGACGCCGCGGGTGCCGTCGAACGTCGCCGGCGGCAGCTGCGCGGTCCAGTTCCCGGCCAGGCCGAGCGCGGCCAGCAGGTCGGCGATCGGGTCGCCCGGCGCCAGCACGACCGGCGGCGGCTCCTCCCCGATCGTCGCCTCGATCGGCAGCCGGTGCTTGCCGAAGAAGTCGATCTCCGCGTACCCGGAGACCTCGAACGGCTCGGGGCCGGTCAGCGTCAGCGCCAGCTGCGCGTGCAGGAACGGGTGCCCGTTGTGCTTGATCGACACGCCGCCGGCCAGGTCGACGATGAAGCTGAGCCGCGGCACCAGGTAGACCAGCGCGTCGAAGCTGAAGAACGCCAGCGCGGAGAAGGTGCCGAGCGCGCCGAGGGAAGCCTCGGCGAAGATCTCGATCCGGGCGCCGGCCTGCACGCTCGTCGGCGTGGTGGCCAGGTAGGCCTCCAGCCGGATCCGAGGGTTGTCCACGGTGGCCAGGCTGACCTGCACCCGGGACAGCTGCGGGAAGCCGGGTGGCGGGGTGAACCGCGGGTTGAACCCGCCCACCGAGACGGCGAACGCGGGGGAGGCGCCGTAGCTCAGCCGCAGCGCGAAGTCGCCGCTGATCCCGAACGCGGCGATCTTCGAGTCGTAGATCGTCGCGTCGATCGAGATCTCCTTGGCGCCGAAGTCGATCGCGCCGAGGATGACGATCTTCAGCACCAGCACGCCGGCTTCCTCGTCCGGCAGCACCAGCGAGAGCCGGCCGAGCAGGGCCAGCCGGATCGGGTTCGGCAGCGCAATGACGATGCCGATCTCGACCTTGATCAGCGTCGGGCTGCCCCAGCCGAGCGCGGCCATGATCCCGATGCAGAACTGCCCCTCGGCGACCGGGAAGAACGCCTCCAGGTCCCGGATGACCTTCGGCGCGTTCGCCACCGGGTCCGGCGGGAACAGCACCGAGTCGATGCCGCGGTTGCGGACGCCGCCCTGCAGCGCGTGCAGGTCCATCGTCCGGTTCGCGCCGAGCAGGCCGCCGACCCCGTTGAGGGTGAAGCCGTAGCCGAGCTGGATCGGCGGGAACTCCACCGCGATGATCACCAGCAGCGAGAAGCCCTGGCGCCCGTCCGGCATCCGCGTGCTGACCAGGCAGATCGCGGTGACCTTGAGGGTGTCCGCGATGGCCAGCTGCAGGATGCCGGCGTACTTGCCGTTGCGGGCGTCGTTGAGCACGTAGCCGCCCCCGCGCACGGGACCGGCGGCGATCGCCATGCCGGCGCCGTCCGGCGGCCGGAAGGCCAGCGCCAGCTGCGCCGGGCCGAGGTTGCCGCCGCCGGACGGGAAGCTCAGCGCGGCCCGCACGCCCATCCGCTCGACGGCCGCCTTGACCGGCCCCAGCTCGACCCGGAACGTCGCGGCGACCTCGACGTCCAGCGTGCCGGCGGCGCCGAGGAACGCGCCGAGGTCGACGGTGTCGATGGTCAGCACGCCGAAGTACGTGGTGTGGATCGGGATGCTGACCTCGATCCCGGCGCTGCCGCGGACGTAGAAGCCGCGCCCGGTCGCCCAGCCGAGCACCAGGTCGAGGTCGGCCTGGATGCCGCCCGCCGGCAGCGCCTTGGCCAGGAAGCCGTCGGCCTGGCCGGTGCCGAACCGGACCACGCCCTGCCCGACGGCCAGCTCCAGCCCGAGGTCCAGCGCGCCCGTGGTGCTGGCGCCGGCGGACAGCGCCGCGCCCACGGAGACCGCCTCGGCCACCGCGATCCCGGCGATGTTCGCCAGCCGGACCGGGCTGCCGTCGGGGTTCTTGCGGGTCAGGCCGAGCGTCACCTTGCCGCCGGCGACCACCCCGCCGGGCGGCAGCACCTCGACGCCGGCGCCGCCGGGCCCGGGCCGGATCGTGATGGCGTCCAGCGTGACCTCGCCGGCCAGGGTGGCCTCCAGCGTCCACCGCCCGGAGCCGACCGGCACCGTGACGGTGGCGGTGCCGTCCAGGAACGGGCCGAGCGCGAACCCGGCCCGCTCCACCCCGCCGGCGGCCACCAGCCGGAGCACCGCGCCGGCGTCCAGCTGCACCCCGTACACCTCGCCCGCCAGCACCGGCAGCCGGGCCTCGTCGACGTCGTCGTCCGGCGGCTCCCCGCCGGCGGCGGTGTCCGCGGCCTCGGCGGACAGCCGCAGCTCGGCCGGCGACCAGACCGCCCGCAGCAGCAGGACCAGCCGCTCCAGCGCCACGTCCAGCCGCGGGGTCGCGGTGCCCCAGCCGTACACCTCGGTGAGCAGCGCGGCCGGGTCGGTGAGCAGGCCGAGCCGGTCCAGCCGCAGCCGGGAGTACGGCGCGCCGCCCGCCTCCGCGTCGTCGACCAGGCCGACCGCGGTGAGCACGCCGAGCAGGAACGGGGTCTGCCGGCGAAGCTGCTCGACCAGCAGCCAGTGCAGCAGCCGCTCCGGCAGCAGCTCGACGATTCCGGTCGCGTCCCGGTACGCCTGGTCCAGGGCGGTTTCCAACCGGTCGCCGAGGCTGAGCAGGTCGGAGATCAGCTCGACGACCGCGATCAGCACCGCGGCGTAGTCGTCCTCGCCAGCGTCGCTGGCGGCGATCCCGGTCAACAGCGTGTCCACGGCCTGCCCGAAGTCGGTCAGCGTGCCGCTGGTCAGGCCCAGGTTCGGGATGTCGACCGGCGGGGTGAAGCCCAGCTCGGCCAGCAACCGGGACCGCCGGCCGGCGTCGGTGGCCAGCTCGGTCAGCGGCTGCAGGGCCAGCCCGAGCCACCGGGCCAGCTGCTGCTCGGTGGTCGGCTGCTCAGGCTGACTCATCGGGGCTACCGCGGCGGGCCGTAGTAGGGGTCGACCACGGTCCGGGTCACCCGTTCGTGCTGCCGCGGCCGGGCCTTCTCGCTCGGGGTGGCGTACGGGTACGGCCGGATCCGCCCCTGGGAGTGGTGGAAGCGGTCCATCGTGGCGTCCACATCGTCCACGTCGGCCGGGGTCAGCCGCAGGTGCTCGGCCCACAGCGTGGTGCGCACCTGCTTGGCGAGCTGCTCGTTGCCGTCCACCACGCCGACGGACAGCTCGCCGTCGCAGGCGATCGAGCGCTGGCCGACGTTCCCGCTGCCGATCAGCACGAACTCGTCGTCCACCACGAGCAGCTTGGAGTGGATGTAGACCGGGCCGCGCTGCTCCTCCAGCGAGACGACCGCCAGCCGGCCGGCCCCGGCGTCGCACTCGTACAAGTACTGGATGCCGAGGTCGCGCTGGAACTTGATGTACTCGTGCACGATGTCCTCGGCGTTGCTGGGGGTCACCACGACGACTTTCACCCCGCGCTTCAGCGCCTGGCCGAGCTGGTAGATCTGGTCGGTGTCCCGGGCGAAGCCGGCCGTCGTGCCGAGGCAGAACGGCGGCGTCCCGCCGGGCAGGAAGTACTGGTCCTCGACGTAGACGTAGTCGGCCGCGGTCTTCACCGCGTTCAGCCACGACGCCCAGTAGGTGAACTCGCCGGTCGCGTGCCAGGAGTAGCCGAAGATCGCCTGGGTGATGCCGTACGTCTGCAGCAGCTGCACCGAGTGCGGGCCGGACGAGGTCGGCGCGGTGACCGACGAGCTGATCAGCGGCTGCGGCACCTCGAGCGGCTCCAGGCCGAACGTCCGGGACGAGTCGTTCCAGCGCGCCCGGAACGCCCGCTCGACGTCTGCGACCGCCGGCCCGACGATCTTCACGCCGGTGTCGTGGGTCGGCTTACCCCAGAACGCGTTGCGCTCCGGATCCGCCGCCTTGTGCGCGGTGGTGTCCCACCGGGTCTTGGAGATGTCGATCGAGCCGAGCACCGCCGACGACCCGGACGGGTGCTTGAACACGACCGCCTTCTGGTGGTTGCTCCCGGCCGGCGGGAACCGGTTGTCCATGCAGGCGTGCGTGACCCCGTGCGCCAGCAGCCACAGCACGGTGGCGCGGTTGAGCGCCGACGGCAGCCCCAGGCCGTGCCGGGACAGCAGCACGTAGACCGAGACCCCGGCCGCCGCGGCGGCCGCCGTCAGGTCCAGCGCGTCCGAGGCGGGCACCGACTCGCCGAGGGTCTTCACCGCCTCGAACCGCCAGCCGCTGTGCAGGATCTCCCCGGACTGCCTGGTGGTCAGGTCGGCGACCGCGTCGTGCCACTGCTTCATGAAGTCCTGGCCGTCGGAGTAGAACGTGACCAGGTTGTCGTCGGTGTAGTCGGAGACCGTGCTGCCGGTGTGCCGGGCCACCGGCGGCAGCGCCGGGTCGCTCTGCGCCGGCTTGATGAACCACTTGTCCCGCAGCTCGCTCAGCGTCGGCATGGGCCGCTCTCCACCCTGGATGGATGGCGATCAAGATATCGGGAGGTGCCGGCCGTCGCAGGAAGATCGGCAACCTTCCGCAGCCGGGCGGCCGGCCCCGGCCGGCGGCGGCACGCCTCAGCCGGTCAGCGGAGGGCCGGCGGCGGCGCTGACGTCGCGGAGCCCGGCGCCGACCTCCCGCAGGCCCGGGTGCACCGCGTAGCGGTTGCCGCCGCCGCCCTTGGCCGCGTAGAGCGCCCGGTCGGCCTGCGCGAGCAGCCGGTCGACGTCGTCGGCCGGGTCGTCGGTCACGGTCACCCCGACGCTCGCGCCGGACCAGGCGGTCACCCCGCCGGGCAGAAAGTACGGCGTGCTGATCTCGGCCACCACCCGCTCCGCCAGCCGGGCCGCGCCGACCGGGTCGACGCCGGCGCACAGCAGCACGAACTCGTCGCCGCCGAGCCGGGCCACCAGGTCCCGGTCCCGCACCACCGAGCGCAGCCGGCGGGCGGTCTCCCGGAGCAGCTCGTCGCCGGTGGCGTGCCCGTGCGTGTCGTTCACCCGCTTGAGCCCGTCCAGGTCGACCGCGATGACCGCCACGTGCCGCACCGCCCGGCCGGCCGAACCGTCGGCGCCGGCCAGCGCGGCCACCGACATGCGCAGCCGGTCCACCAGCAGCAGCCGGTTGCCCAGCCCGGTCAGCGGGTCGGTCAGCGCGGTCCGGCGCAGCTCCTCCTGCACCCGGTGCCGCTCGGTCACGTCCTGCGCGCTGCCCCACACCCGGACCGCGCGGCCGTCCGGTCCGTGCTCCACCTCGCCGTGCAGCGCCAGCTGCCGCACCTCGCCGGTGGGCAGCACCAGCCGCTGTGCCAGCTCGAAGGCGCCCGGCCGGGTGAAGGCCGCCCGCAACGACATCTCCACCCGCTCCCGGTCCGCCGGGTGCGTCACCGTCAGCCACAGCTTCGAGGTCACCATCACCGACTGCGGCACCAGGCCGGCCAGCCGGTACATCTCGTCCGTCCAGGTCAGCCGTTCCGCCGGCCCGGGCAAGTCCCACTCCCAGCTGCCCACGTGCGCCAGCCGCTGGGTCTCGGCCAGCAGCTTCTCGCTGCGCCGCAGCCGGGCGGCCGCGCCCCGCTCCGCGCTGACGTCGGAGAAGCAGACCACCACGCTGCGCCGGCCGTCGTCAGCCGGCGGCAGCGGGGACGCGGTCGCGCTCACCCAGCGGGGCCGGCCGTCCGCGCGCACCACCCGGAGCACCTCCGCGGCCGCCACCCGCTGCTCGCGCAGGCAGATCGTGCTCGGGTACTCCTCGTACGGCAGCGGGGTGCCGTCCTCGTGCTGCAGCACCCAGGCCGACGACCGGCGCATCAGCTCGTAGCCGGGCTCGCCGAGGATCCGTTCCGCGGCCGGGTTGACCATGGTGACCCGGTCGTACTCGTCGATCACCAGGATGCCCTGCTCCACCGACGCGAGCACGGTCCGGTACTTCTGCCGGCTCGCCGACAGCGCCTCCTCGCTGCGCCGGCGGGCGTCCCGGGCGAGCGCGTAGTCCAGCCGGCTGCTGGCCACCCGGGCGAGCCGGGCGAGCAGCATCACGTCGGTGTCGGTGAAGACGTCCGGCCGGTCCGAGCAGACCAGCAGCACCCCGATGCCGCGCTGCCGCTGGCGCAGCGGCAGCGACACGGTGGACCGGATGCCGAGCGAGCGGGCCATCGCCCGGTCCCCGCGCGGGTCCACGGTGGCGTCCGCGCTGCGCACCACCTCACCGCGGGCCATCGCGGTGCCGCAGAGCGTGCCGTGCACCGCCTGCAGGCTGCCGAGCTGGTCGCGCAGCATGCCCGAGGTGGCGGCGAACAGCAGCTCGCCGTCGTCGGCGCCGCCCTCCAGCAGCTGCACCGCGGCGCCGCCGGCCCGGACCAGCGCCCGGGCCCGCTCGACGCACAGCTCCAGCAGCAGCGAGGGTTGGGCCGGCGCGCAGGCGATCTCCTCCACCGCGTCCAGCGCGGCGACCTGCGGGGCCACCGCGGGCACCGCGGCGGGCTGCGCCTGCTCGCTCGTCACGGCACCCTTTCCGTCCGCCCCGCCCGAAGGGTACCTCCGTTGACGCCGGCGGTAACCGGGCTCACGGATTGGGCCTGCCTGGCGGCGGGCACCCATGCGGGCATGACAGTACGCACTCCTGCCCCGCTCGCCGCCGCCGTCGGGCTGGTCGCCGAGGCCGCCGACCAGCTGCGCAAGCTGCCGAGCCTGCTGGACGCGGCGCGGGAGCGGTACGACGAGCTGGCCCTGCACGGCCGGGACGTGCTGGCCGGGCACCGGGTCTCCGCACCGCTGGTCGAGCCGGTCGAGGTCGGGCCGGTCGAGATGGACGTGCCGGACAGCGTCGGCGCGCCGCCGGCGGCGGCCCAGCCGGTCGCCGGTCCGGTCGCCGATCCGGTCGCCGATCCAGTCGCCGATCGGGTCGCTGAGCCGGTCACCGAGCCCGCCACCCGGCCGCCGGCGCCGGTGCCGCCGCTGGGCCGGACCGAGCCGGTGAACGTCCCGGACGAGGTGCTGGACGACGTCGCCCAGCTGACCCCGGGCGGGGAGCTCGCCCACGCGGACCTGCCGCTGCCCGACTTCGACCACCAGACGGTGCCGCAGCTGCGCGGCCGGCTGCGCACGCTCGACCTGCCCGAGCTGATCCAGCTGCGCGACTACGAGCAGGCGCACGCCGGCCGGCTGCCGGTGCTGACCCTCCTGGACAACCGCATCGCCAAGCTCACCGAGGGTCAGTAGCGCAGCAGCTCGTCGGTGGCGGGGAGGCGCCCGTTGACCCGCAGCCGGCGCAGCCAGCCGTCCCACCCGGGTCGCTCCCGCAGCGCCCGCAGCGCGTCCCGCGCGCCGTCCCGGTCGCCGCGGGCGGCGGCGGCGAGCGCCGCGTGCAGGTCGCGGACGCCCTCCGGAGCCTCGTCCGCGAGCAGCGCCCAGTCCCCGGTCTCGTACGCCCGCTGCAGCCGCAGCAGCCGGCCCAGCGCGGCCACCGGGTCGGGCGCGTCGTCCACCCGCAGGTCGACCAGCACGCCCTCCCAGGGCGCCTCGTCGTCCCGGGTCCCGGACACCAGCAGCAGCGCCGCCGACTGCCGGCCGCGCAGGTCGCCGCCCGCGTCCTGGGCCGCCCGGAGCCCGGCGACCAGCCGCGCCGCCAGGTCGCCCGGCGCCGCCGAGAAGCCGTCCGCCAGCGTCGGCACCACCGAGCGAGAGGCGAGCATGTTGCCCTGCGCGGTGAAGTCCGGGCCGGTCACGTGCCCGCAGGCGGACAGGCAGTCGCCGCCGGTCCACGCGGCCGGCGCCCCGGCCGGCCCGACCACGCCGACCTGCCGCTGGTCGGCGTCCGCGTCCGCGGCCAGCAGCCCCGCCAGCGCGTCGCCGGCCGCGGCCCCGCCGGCCAGCCGGTGCAGCAGCCGCGGCCCGTAGCCGCGCTGGCTGGACGCCTGCGTCGCCACCGCCCCGACCCCGGCCCGGGCCCACGGCGCCGCGCGGCCGACCGCCAGCGTGCAGGTCGCAACGGCGACGCCGAGCTGGCCCGACGCGGGGTCCCGCGCGACGAGGGAGAAGGTCATGCGCCGGCCGGGACCTCTATCTCCAGCGGCTCGCCCTCCACCAGCACCGGCGGCTCGGTGGCGTGCCGGACGTCCTCGATGCCGACACCCGGGGCGAGCTCCTGCAGCAGCAGCCCGTCCGGGGTCACGTCCAGCACCGCCAGGTCGGTGATGATCCGCTGCACGCAGGCCTTGCCGGTCAGCGGCAGCGAGCACCGGTTCACGATCTTCGGGGAGCCGTCGCGGGCCACGTGCTCCATCATCACGATGACCCGCTTGGCACCGTGCACCAGGTCCATCGCGCCGCCCATGCCCTTGACCATCTTGCCGGGGATCATCCAGTTGGCCAGGTCGCCGCGGACCGACACCTGCATCGCGCCGAGGATCGCCACGTCGATGTGCCCGCCGCGGATCATCCCGAACGACGTCGCCGAGTCGAAGAAGCTCGCCCCGCGCAGGATCGTCACGGTCTCCTTGCCGGCGTTGATCAGGTCCGGGTCGACCTGGTCCTCCATCGGGTACGGCCCGACGCCGAGGATGCCGTTCTCCGACTGCAGCACCACGTGCACGTCGTCGGGGACGTAGTTGGGCACCAGGGTGGGCAGCCCGATGCCGAGGTTGACGTACTGGCCGTCCCACAGCTCCTGGGCGACCCGGGCGGCCAGCTCGGTGCGGGTGAGCGTCATGCCGATGTCCCCTCCTCGCTCCCTTCCGAGCCGGCGCCGGACCCGGTCTGCCTGGCCGGCCGCACCGTACGCCGCTCGATCCGCTTGCCGTCCTCGCCGACCGGTCCGACCACCCGCTGGACGAAGACGCCGGGGGTGTGCACGTGCTCGGCCGGGATCTCGCCCGGCTCGACCAGCCGCTCCACCTCGGCGATGGTGACCCGCCCGGCCATCGCGCAGAGCGGGTTGAAGTTGCGGGCGCTCGCGTCGTAGACCAGGTTGCCGTGCCGGTCGCCGACCGCGGCCCGGACCAGCGCGAAGTCGCAGACGATGCCCTCCTCGAGCACGTAGTCGAGGTCGCCGAAGCGGCGGGTCTCCTTGGCGGGGCTGGCCGTGACGATGTGGCCCTGACCGCCGTAGCGCCACGGCAGGCCGCCCTCGGCGACCTGGGTGCCGACGCCGGCCGGCGTGTAGAAGGCCGGGATCCCGGAGCCGCCGGCGCGCAGCCGCTCGGCCAGCGTGCCCTGCGGGACCAGCTCGACCTCCAGCTCGCCGGCCAGGAACTGCCGCTCGAACTCCTTGTTCTCCCCCACGTACGACCCGGTGGTGCGGCGGACCCGCTTCGCACCGAGCAGCAGGCCGAGGCCCCAGTCGTCCACCCCGCAGTTGTTGGAGACGGTGACCAGGTCGCTGACCCCGGTCTCCAGCAGCGCGTTGATCAGCACGTGCGGGATGCCGCACAGCCCGAAGCCACCGACCGCGAGCGAGGCGCCCGCCGGGATGTCGCCGACCGCCTCCGTGGCGCTGCCCACCACCTTGTCCACGCCCGCCTCCTCGCGTCCCGGCGCTCCGGCGCGCCCGCGATCCCGACTCTATCGACCCACCCGAGCCCGATCAGTGGTGCCGCCCCACACTGCGCCGGTCGGGACGACGGTCCGGCACCCGCGGGTCACGGAGCTGTCGGGACCCCGCCCCTGGTCGGGACGACGACGGTCCGGCACCGGCGGGTCGTGGAGCTGCCGGGGTCCTCCGCCCCCGGCGGGGCTCGCTGGACGAAGCCCGGTCGAGACCGGACCAGCGGCACCACCCCACCGTCCGGGGGTTATGGGGGGCCGCCCCCCGACAGCTACAGAGCCCGCACGCCGGGGACCTCGGTGCCGAGGGTCGCGGTCACCCGCTCGGCCAGCACCCGGGCCGGCAGCGCCGCCGGGTCCGGGTTCGCGACCAGCACGATGCTGGCGGCGGCGGCGAGCGGGACCAGCAGCCCGTCCACCCAGCCGGTGGGCCCGTCCCACGGCTCGGTGGTCAGCAGCCGGTCCCCGGCCAGCAGGCCGAGCTCGGCGGCCCGGCGCAGCGCGATCTCGACCAGGTCGCCGCCGGTGACGGTGCCGGCCGGGTCCCCGGTGGTGTCCAGCGCGGGCGCGCCGTCCCCGACCGGCGGGCCGGGCCAGCGGTCGCCCTGGGCGCGCACCTCGACGGAGTAGTCGCGGGTGCCGGGCGGCGGGCCGGCGGGGAACGCGCGGCCGAGCGGAGCGAGCGACAGCGCGAAGACCTCGCCCGCCCCGGCGGCGGCGGCCACCCGGTCGCCGGACGCGAACGCGGCGGCGGCCCCGGCCGGCGCCGTGGTCACCACCGCGGCGGCGGACCAGGCGCCGAGCAGGATCGCGGCGGCCTGCCAGTGCGCCGGCAGCAGCACGGCCACCCGGTCGCCGGGCGCGGTGCCCACGTCGTCGCGGAGCAGGTTCGCCGTCTTCGCCACCCAGTTGGCCAGCGTGGTGGTGGACAGCTCGGTCCGCTCGCCGGTCGCGTCGTCGTAGAAGGTCAGCAGCGGTCCCGCGGGATCGCGGGCGAGGGCGGCGGCCAGCAGCGCGTCAGGGGCGGGCACAGCCGTCCACCCTACGGCGTACGGACCGGTGTCCGGTATTCATCAGATAGGCGATCGATCATCCTCGCTGTCCGCTTCACACTGGACTCCCGCGCTCCCTGTCCGCACCCCCTGTCCGCATTCCGCGCCCGCACCGTCCGCCCGCACTCCCCGCCTGCCCGAGAGGACCTGCGATGCCTCGACGCCGCAGCTTCGCCACCCTCGCCACCGCCGTGCTGATCAGCCTGCTCGGGCTGCTCGGCGTCGCCCAGCCGGCCGCCGCCGTGACGTACGAGCAGAAGCTGGCGGTGCTCTCGAGCTGGACCCAGACCAGCGCGACCAGCTACTCGGCCTGGCTGTCCGCCCGCAACAACCAGGCCGCCTGGGCGGACTACGGCTTCAACTGGAGCACCGACTACTGCTCGGACAGCCCGGACAACCCGCTCGGCTTCGACTTCCGGCTGTCCTGCGCCCGGCACGACTTCGGCTACCGCAACTACAAGGCCGTCGGCCTGTTCTCGTCCAACAAGAGTCGCCTGGACAGCGCCTTCTACGAGGACATGAAGCGCAAGTGCGCCACCTACTCCGTGCTCGTCCGGCCGGCCTGCTACTCGCTGGCCTGGACCTACTACCAGGCGGTGAGCGCCTTCGGCTCGCTCGCGGTCAGCCAGCGCGACCTCGACCGGGCCCGGGCGCTGCTGCCCGCCCGCGCCGCCACGGCCGCCTGAGTTGCTGCCGGCTAGACGGTATGACGTGACCGGCTCGCCCTGAGGCGGTTGCGGGCCGGGGCCTCGCTCACGCAACTTCGTGGGTTGCCGGGCAGGGCTGCCCTGCTCGGCCTATCCGACATGCGTGGGAGGCCCCGGGTGCTTGGTGAGCGTACGAGCGTTGGTCTGGACGTGCATGCCCGTTCGGTTTTCGCGGCGGCTATCGATGGAGTGACCGGCGAGCTGCGGCGGGCGCGGTTGACGCCCTCGCATGATCATGTCCGGTCGTGGATCGCCGAGCTGCCCGGGCCGGTCACGGTGACTTACGAGGCCGGCCCGACCGGCTTCGGGTTGTATCGGACGTTGACCGCCGCTGGGGTGCGCTGTGTTGTGGCGGCGCCGTCGAAGCTGCAACGCCCCTCCGGTGACCGGGTCAAGACGCGAAGGACGCGCTGCATCTGGCCCGGCTGCTGCGGCTGGGCGAGATCACGCCGGTCGCGGTGCCCTCGCTCGAGCAGGAGGCCGCGCGTGATCTGGTGCGGGCCCGGGAGGACTGCCGCGGTGATCTGATGCGGGCTCGGCACCGGCTGTCGAAGCTGCTGCTGCGTCAGGGGATCGTCTACTGCGGTGGCCAAGCCTGGACTGGCGCGCACGAAGCGTGGCTGCGCCGGCAACGCTTCGACACCGCCGCGACGACGATGGCGTTCCAGTCCGACCACGAAGCGGTGCTCGCGGTCAAGGCCCGCCGTGATCGGCTCGACACGTCGATCGGCCAGCTGGCCGACGCGAGCGAGTTCACCCCGCTCGTGCGCCGGCTGGCCTGCCCAACCCGCGCATATCAGTCTGACCGCGCGTCGCCAACGACACGCTCACCACCGAAAGAACGCAGCGACGAAACGAGGCGCCCGCCCAAACCCCGGCGGGCGCCTCGCCCTGCCCCTTGACAAGGGAGCACTACATGTCAGTTGATGCAGCCGGCGTCGGCGGCGGTCCGGGTCGGGGACGAGTCGCTCCCCGCAGACCCCTCAGCCGCCGCCGGCGCCGCGCCGGCCGACCCGCCGGCAGACCCGGAGCCCTTCACCCCGGCGAACCCGGAGCCGATCACCAGCTGCACCCGGTCGCCGATGCCGGACCGCTCGACCAGCGTCGCGCCGGAGACCGCGGCGGCCAGGGTGCGCGCCTGCGCCTCCCGCGCCGGGTCGTACCGGATCTCGGTGCGCGGGTAGTCCCGCCGGTCGGCGTTGCCGGCGCTGCCGACGCCGAACCCGGCCGCCCGCAGCGCCGCCACGGTGCTGCCGGCCAGCCCGGCCCGGCCGGTGCCGTTGAAGACGTCCACCGTCACCTGGTCCCGCGGCACCAGCTCGACCGGCGCCTTCGCCTTCGGCGGGTCGGCCACCGACCTGAAGAACGCCGGCAGCTTCGCCTCGTCCAGCAGCACCACCGACTGGCCGTCGCGGGTCGCGATGCCCGCGGTCGGGATGGTCTTGAACTCGACGTTGCCGGCGGCCAGCCCGCGCACCTGCCGGGCCAGCTGCAGCGGGTCCAGGTCGTCGTCCATCCGCATCGACGAGCCGACCGCGTCCAGCAGCCGCTTGAGCTTGATCGGGTTGGTCAGCACGCCGATGCTGGTGACCTTCCGGAAGGTGGCGCCGAGGAAGTACTGCTGGCGGACGATCCGGTCCAGGTCGCCGCGCGGCAGCCCCTTGCGCTGCCGGACGAAGGACAGCGCCTGCTTGCCCTCGATGGTCGACTTCCCGGCCGGCAGGTCGATGCCGGAGTCGGGCTCCTTCTGCGCCTTGGTCAGGCAGACCTCGACGCCGCCCACCGCCTTGGTGATCCGGTAGAAACCGAGCAGGTCGACCTCGACGTAGTGGTCGATGTGCAGCCCGGACAGCTCGCTGACGGTCTGCACCAGCAGCTGCCGGCCCCGGTCCGGGTCGGCCCTGGTCCGGCCGCCGTCGGTGGCGCCGTCGATGTACGCCGAGTTGAGCTTGTGCCGGCCGTAGCCGGGGATCTGCACGTACGAGTCGCGGGGGAAGGAGATCGCGGTGGCCTTGCGGCCGTCCGCGGGCACATGCACCAGGATCATCGTGTCCGTGCTGTTGGTGGACACCCGGGTGGTGGACAGCTCCCTGAGCTCCGCGTCCGTCGCGGTGGACCGGTCGTCGCTGCCGACGAGCAGGATGTTCTGGTCGCGGCCATCCACGTCGTCGACGGTCCGGCCGATCGCGTGCACCCGGCCGACCTTGCCGGTGAAGTCCCGGTAGAGGAACCACATCAGCCCGCTGGCCACCAGCACCAGTACGGACAGCACGGCGGCGGCGACCCGCAGGCCGGCGACCACCGGGTGGCGGCGCCGGCGGGACCGGCCGTACGGGTCCCAGCCGGTCGGGCCGCCGCCCCGGGAGCCGGCCGGGCCGACCCGCTGCTCGCGGCCGCGCGGGTCGAGGTCCGGCGGGAGCCCGACACCGGCCGCCCGCCGCCGGCGCGGATCG
>JBJMII010000219.1:0-11222 GCA_045806925.1 Mycobacteriales bacterium | reverse complement strand
TCGACCAGGTCGTGCGGACGAACTCGGCCGCGGGGAGGGGTACGGAAGCGCTGATCAGAGCTTCGGGAACGGGTGTGCCCGCGGTCAGGGCCTCGAGGAACGCGGTGACCGCCTTGGTGTCTGCGCCCGACTCCTGCATGCCCTGCAGGTACAGCTCGAAGTGGCTGCTGAACCCGGTGCCGAGCTCGTCGCTCTCCTCCACCAGCACGATGTCGTTGATCAGCCGCCGGCTCGCGGTGGTGCCGCGCGGCACCCACGGGACCTCGACGCAGGTGAGGTGCCGCTGCAGGTTCTTCAGCAGGGACATGAAGTCCCAGACCGCGTACACGTGGTGCTCGACGAAGGTGTTGACGTCCTGCAGCGTGTCCAGCCGCCGGTAGATCGGGTGTTTCAGGACGACCTCGCGGGCGTCGCCGATCCGGGTCCGGAGCCGGTCGATCCCCGGGTGCTCCTGACCCCAGTCGTAGCGGGACATCGCATCTCCTCATCTGCCGCCTTGAACGTCAAAGTAGGTCTCCACCGCCGAGGGGGTCCATAGCAATGAGCATGGCAAGGTCCGGCTCCACCGGATGACAAACAGTGGCTCCGCCAGGAAGTCCTGACAGGTTCTCCGTCGACGCTTGACAGCCCAATAGCGCGCCGACCAGCGTCGAACCGGGATAACCGAACGGGGCGCCGCGGGCGGTGCCGGGATCGACGGGAAGAGGACGTGACCGACGAGTCACAGGGCGCCGCTGGCCACCGCGGACCGGTCGGCGGCGGGGTCGTCGTGCTGGCCGAGCCGCGCGGATTCTGCGCCGGGGTGCGCCGGGCGATCGGGGTGGTGGAGCGGGCGCTGGACCAGCACGGACCGCCGGTCTACGTCCGCAAGGAGATCGTGCACAACGCTCACGTCGTCTCGGCGCTGCGCCGCCGCGGCGCGGTCTTCGTCGACTCCGAGCAGGCGGTCCCGCCCGGCGCGGTCTGCGTCTTCTCCGCGCACGGCGTCTCGCCGGCGGTCCGGCAGTCCGCCGCCGGCCGGCAGCTGCGGGTGATCGACGCGACCTGCCCGCTGGTCTCCAAGGTGCACCAGGAGGCCCGCCGGTTCGCCCGCGCCGGCCGGACCCTGCTGCTCATCGGGCACGCCGAGCACGAGGAGGTGGAGGGCACCCTGGGCGAGGCGCCGGACCGGACCATCGTCGTCGGGTCGGAGGCGGCGGCCGAGCGGCTGGACCTGCCCGCCGACACCCCGCTGGCGTACCTCACCCAGACCACCCTGTCGGTCGAGGAGACCACCGGGGTGGTGGACGTGCTGCGCCGCCGGTTCGCCGACCTGGTCGGGCCGGCCAGCGACGACATCTGCTACGCCAGCCAGAACCGGCAGGACGCGGTCAGGGAGCTGGCCCGGCGGACCGACCTGGTGCTGGTGGTCGGCTCACCCAACTCCAGCAACTCGGTCCGGATGGTCGAGGTCGCCGAGCTCGCCGGCACCCCGGCCCATCTGGTGCCGGACGTGACGCAGCTGGACCGGCGGTGGCTGTCCGGCGTACGGGCGGTCGGGCTCAGCGCGGGCGCGAGCGCACCAGAGGTACTGGTCGACGAGGTGCTTGACCGGCTGCGGGACATGGGCTACGGAAAAGTGCAAATGGCTACGGTCGCGACCGAAGACGTGGTGTTCTCGCTGCCTCCGACCGTTGCGGACCGCCGCGGCGGCGGAACGTGACCGACCGGAAAGGGGAGGCCGCCCGATGACCATGATGTCTCCGGCGCGCGCGGGGGAGCCGACGCTGCAGGACGTACGCCGGCTGCTGCTCGATCGGGTCGAGGACCGGCTGGACCGGTTCCTGGTCGCCGAGCGGGCCCGCTGGTGCGCGGTGGCATCGCACGCCGCCACCCCGATCGACGCGGTGCAGGCGCTGCTGCGGGCCGGCGGGAAGCGGATCCGGCCGACCTTCTGCCTCAGCGGCTACCTCGCCGTCGGCGGCGACCCGGCGGACCCGGTGGCGGTGGACGCGGCGGCCGCGCTGGAGCTGCTGCAGGCCTTCGCGCTGCTGCACGACGACGTGCTGGACGACGCGGCGATGCGGCGCGGCCAGCCGACCGCGCACGTCCGGCACGCCGCCGAGCACGGCCGGCACGGCTGGAGCGGGGAGGCCCGCCGGTACGGCGACGGGATCGCCATCCTGGCCGGCGACCTGGCCTACGCCTGGGCGGACCGGCTCGCCACCGGGCTGTCCCCGGCCGCCCGCGCGGTCTGGGACGAGCTGCGCACCGAGATGATCATCGGCCAGTCGATCGACATCGTGGTCGCCGCGCAGCGGGAGGCCGACCCGGAGCTGGCCCGCTGGATCGCGCTGTGCAAGTCCGGCCACTACACGATCCACCGCCCGCTGCTGCTCGGCGCGACCGTGGCCGGGCGGCCCGACCTGGCCGGCGCGTTCGAGGAGTACGGCCTCGCGGTCGGCGAGGCGTTCCAGCTGCGGGACGACCTGATCGACGCCTTCGGCGACTCGGCGGCCTCCGGCAAGCCGGCCGGCCTGGACTTCGACCAGCACAAGATGACGCTCCTGCTCGCCCTCGTGGTGCAGCGCGACGAGCGGGTGCGCGAGCTGGTGATGGGCGGCGGGGGCGGCTGGGACGCCGCCGCGCTGCGCAAGCTGCTCGAGGAGGCCGGCGTCCGCGCCGACGTCGAGCGGCACATCGACGACCTGGTCCGGACGGCGCGGCAGGCCATCGCCGGCGCGCCGCTGCCGGCCCTCTGGCGGGACGAGCTGGCCGACCTGGCCGGCCGGATCGCCTACCGGGACCGCTGAGAACCGGCGGGACCCGGCCCGCGCGACATCGAGTGAGGAGCGCACGTGCTGCGGACCCTGATAGTCGGCCTCGGCCATGCCGGCCTCGACCTGCACTGGAAGGTCCTGCGCCGGCTGCGCGAGTCGGCCGGGGACCGCGACCTGTTCGCCCCCGGCCCGGCGTACGGGTTCGACCTGCGCGAGAACGCGGCGCCGCCGCCCGGCGACGACCTGGTCCCGGTCCGGTCGCTGGCGGAGGCCGCGCGGATGCTCGACCCGGCCGAGACGGTGGTGCACCTGTGCACGCCGCCGGTGGCCCGGCTGGACCTGCTGCACAGCCTCGCCGAGCTCGGCTTCCGCCGGATCCTGGTGGAGAAGCCGCTGGCCATCGACCTGGCCTCGGCGGAGTCGATCGCCGAGCTGCGCCGGTCCGCCGGCCTCGACCTCACCGTGGTGGCGCACTGGCTGGACAGCGCGCTGACCGCGCAGTGCACCGAGCTGGTCCGGTCCGGGCGGCTGGGCGAGCTGCGGGCGATCTCGTTCATCCAGCGCAAGCCTCGGCTGAGCCGGACGATCATGAGCCACGGGCACCCGACCGCGTTCGACGCCGAGCTGCCGCACTCGGTCGGGGTGGCGCTCCGGCTGGCCGGCGACGCCCGGCTGCTGGACGCGGCCTGGACCGACATGCAGGTCGGCGACCAGCTGGTGCCGCGGATGGGTACCGCCAGGCTGGTCGCCCGGCACGACAGCGGCGTGCACACCGAGATCTTCTCCGACCTCACCTCGCCGGTCCGGGAGCGGCGGGTCACCTTCGAGCTGACCGGCGGCCGGGTGGTCGGGCACTACCCGGGCAGCCAGGACGACGACTACGCGCACCTGCAGCTGCTGGTGGACCGGCGCGAGCTGCGCAGCGTGTTCCGGGACGACTCGCTGGCCTCCTTCCTGCGCCGGGTCTACCGGCAGTACCTCGAGGGCCGGGACGGCAGCGCGGAGTTCGCGCTGAACATGCGGGTCACCACGCTGCTCAGCGAGGCGAAGAGCTGGTGCCTGGCCCGGGAGGCGCGCGCCGCCGACCCGGCCGCCAGGTCGCTCGGCCCGCACCTGGTCAACGGCGCGAAAGGGGTCGCCGACCTGGCCCCGCTCAACGGCCTCGCGGAGGGGATGGAGCGTGTCTGAGCCCTGCCGCCCGCCGGCCCCGCCGCCGGTCCGCTTCGCCGCGATCGGCGACGAGGCCGGCCCCGACCTGGACAGCCAGCTGGCCGCGGTGCGCCGGCTCGGCTGGGACCTGATCGAGCTGCGCAGCGTGGACGGGCACGCACTCGCCGACCTGCCGGCCGCCGGCTTCGACCGGCTGGTCGACCGGCTCGCCGCGGCCGGGCTCGGCACCGCCTGCGTGGACTCCCGGATCGCGAACTGGGCCCGCCCCGTCACCGGTCCGCTCGAGCCGGACATCGCCGAGCTGGACGTGCTGGCCGAGCGGTGCGCCGCGCTGGGCACCCGCTACGTCCGGGTGATGTCGTACCCGAACGACGGGCTGCCGCAGGAGGCCTGGGGCCGGGAGGCGGTCCGCCGGCTTCGGCTGCTCACCGGCCGGGCCGAGCGGGCCGGCCTGGTGCTGCTGCACGAGAACTGCTCCGGCTGGGCCGGCCGGGACGCCGACCGGATGCTCCGGCTGCTGGCCGAGGTGGACAGCCCGGCGCTCGGGCTGGTCTTCGACACCGGCAACGGCGTCGAGTACGGCTACGACGCGTACGACCTGCTGGCGGAGCTGGTCGCCGCGGTGCCGGAGCGGATCCTGCACGTGCAGGTGAAGGACGCGGCCGGGACCGCGGACCGGCCGGACTACTGCTACCCGGGCGAGGGCCGGTGCCGGGTGGCGGACTGCCTGCGGCTGCTGCTGGACAGCGGCTACCGCGGGGTGCTGTCCGCGGAGCCGCACCTGCTGGTGCGGCCGCACGACCAGGTCGAGACGGCCGGTGACGGGGTCGAGGTGGTCGTCGAGTACGGCCGGCGGCTGGCAGCGCTGGTCGCCGGTCCCCGGGTGGCGGGCGGGGTCGGGGGCGGGGCCGGGCGCGAGGTCCGGACCGGAGTCGGCGCCGGAGCCGCCCGGTGACCGTGCTCGACCCCGCCCCGCCCGCCGCGGTGCCGCTGTCCGGCGCCGAGCTCGAGCTGCTCACCGCGCTGCTGCGGCTGCCCACCGCCGGCCCGCTCGAGGTCGGCCCCGGCGCGCCGGTCGAGCTGTGGGCGGCGCAGCGGGAGTATGCGCGGGCGGCCGCCGAGCTCGGCTTCACCGTGCTCCGGCACGCGGCGCCGCGGCCCGAGGAGCTGCCCGGGCTGACCCCGCGGGTGGTCCGGGACGCGCTCGCCGCGGACCCCGGGTTCCTGGCCGCGCAGCCCAGCCTGGTGCTCCGGCTCGGCCCGCCGGCGCCGCCGGTCACCGTGATGTTCAACGTGCACCTGGACACCGTCGCCGGGCTGGAGCCGGTCCGGGTGGACGGCGGCCGGGTCTACGGCCGCGGCGCGACCGACGCCAAGGGGCCGGCGGTGGCGCTGCTGGCCGGGGTGCGGTCCGCGCTGACCACCGGGCCTTCAGCGCCGGCGGTGGCCACCGAGCTGGCCGTGCTGGTGCAGGCGGTGGCCGGCGAGGAGGGCGGCGCGCTCGGCGTCTTCGGCACCCGGCCGCTGGTCGAGCTGGGCTTCACCGGCGACCTCAACGTCTTCTGCGAGCCGACCGGCCGGCGGCTGCTGGACCGCTGCACCGCGTCGATGACCGCCTGCGTGCGGGTGGACGGCGAGGACGCGATCGACGACGAGCCGGCCGCCGGACACAACGCCAGCGTGCTGCTCGGCGCGCTCGCCGGGCACCTGGCGGAGACGCTGCCGACCGTCCTGGCCGGTGGCGACGGGCAGGTGTGCGTGGCCGGGCTGCACACCGGCTCGCTGCACAACCGGGTGTACGGCTCCGGCCGGCTGCTGCTCAACCTCTCCTACGGTTGCGCGGCGACCGCCGACCGGCTGGCCGCGGCGGTGGACCGGGAGGTGCGGGCCGGGCTGGCCGTCTTCGCCGAGCGGTACGCCGGCAGCTCGCTGCTGGCCCGGACCGCCGCCGACGCGGCGGCGGTGACCTCGGTGGAGTGGCTCAAGCGGGACCTGCCGGCGCTGGCGCCGGCCGAGCCGGCCCGGGCGGCCGCGGACCGGCTGGCGGCCGCGGCCGGGCTGGCCCGGTGGCCGGCCGGGCGGCCGGCCTTCACCTGCGACGCGATCTGGGCCGGCCGGTCCGGGGCGCTGACCGTGCTGCTCGGCCCGGGCGACCTGGCCGGCAACCACGCTCACGCGGCCGGCGAGTTCGCCGAGCTGGCCGAGCTGGAGCGGTTCGCCGCGGACGTGGCACGGCTGCTCGGGGTGCTCGCCCGCCGGCCGGAGCTGGTCGGCGAGCGGCACGGGAGGGAGAGCGGATGACCGACACGACCATCGCCGCCGTCGCCCCCGGGCGGCCCGCGCCGGACCCGGACCGGGTGCTCGTCGCGTACCCGGAGCTGGTCGGCTTCACCGCCGAGGTGTTCGCCCGCCGCGGCGTCCCGGAGGCGCGCGCCCGGGTGGCCGCCGAGGCGCTCTGCTACGGCGACCTGACCGGGCTGGCCTCGCACGGGCTGGCCAACCTGACCCGGCTCTACCTGCCGCTGCTGGCCGCCGGCCGGGCCGACCCGGCGGCCGAGCCGGAGCTGCTCGCCGACCGCGGCGCCGCGGTGCTGCTGGACGCGCACCGCGGGCTCGGGCTGTGGGTCGCCCGGGAGGCGATGGACCTCGCGGTCGAGCGGGCCGCGGCGTACGGCGTCGGGCTGGTCTCGGTGCGGGACGGCACCCACTTCGGCTGTGCCGGGCACCACGCCGCGCAGGCGGTCCGGCACGGGATGGTCGGCGTGGTGGCGTCGAACTGCGGTCGGCAGCGGATCATCCGGCCGCCCGGCGGCCGGCCGGCGATGCTCGGCACCAACCCGTTCAGCGTGGCCGCGCCGGCCGGCGGGCACCCGCCCTTCGTGCTGGACATGAGCACCACGGTGGTGCCGACCGGGAAGGTGCGGCAGGCGGCCCGGGCCGGCCGGCCGATCCCGCCGGGCTGGCTGGCGGACGAGGCCGGCGAGCCGGTCACCGACCCGGCCGAGCTGGACCGCGGCGGGGCGTACCTGCAGTGGCTCGGCGGCCGGCCGGAGACCGGGTCGTACAAGGGGTACGGGCTGAGCCTGATGGTCGAGGTGCTGGCCGCGCTGCTGCCCGGCGCCGGCCTCGGGCCGGCCGCCGAGGCGCTGGACGGCGACGGCCGGCCGGCCGGGCGGGACGACGACATCGGCTTCCTGGTGCTCGCGCTGGCGCCGGCGGTGCTGCGGCCGGCCGACGAGCTGAGCCGGGACGCCGCCGGCCTGTTCGGCGCGCTGCTGGACTGCCCGCCGATCCGGCCGGACGCCCCGGTGCGCTACCCCGGCTGGCCGGAGGCGCAGCATGCGGCGCGGGCGCTGCGAGCCGGCGTGCCGCTGACCGCCGCGCTGCACGCGGAGCTGACCGAGGTGGCCGCCGAGCTGGGCCTGCCGGCCCCGGACGCGAGGCCCACATGAGGGTTGGCATCGTCGGGCTCGGCGTCATCTCCCGCTACTACCTGGCCGCGCTGACCGGTCCGGCGGCGCCGCCGGACCTGCGCCTGGCCGCGGTCTGCGACCTGGACCCCGGCGTGCTGGACCCGCACCGGGATCGGCTGGCCTGCTTCACCGACCACCGCACACTGCTCGCGTCCGGCGCGGTGGACGCGGTCGTGGTCAACGTGCCGAACGACGCCCACCACCCGATAGTGGGCGACGTGCTGACCGCCGGGCTGCCGGTCTGCGTGGAGAAGCCGCTGGCGACCCGGCTGGAGCAGGGCGAGGAGCTGGTCGCGCTCGCGCGCCGCCGCGGGCTGCCGCTGCTGACCGCCTTCCACCGCCGCTACAACGACAACGTGCTGGCGCTGCGGCGGCGCATCGGCCGCCGGCCGGTCCGCCGGCTGACCGTGCGCTACCACGAGCGGATCGAGGAGCACGTCGGCCGGGACCGCTGGTACCTGGACCCGGACCGGTGCGGCGGCGGCTGCGTCGCGGACAACGGGCCGAACGCGATCGACCTGGTGCACCTGCTGCTGGGGCCGGTCACGCTGGACCGGGCGGAGGTGGTCCGGGACGCCGGCGGGGTGGACCGGCAGGCCACCCTGCGGCTGCGGGCGGCCTCCGGCGCGACCGCCCGGGTCGAGCTGGACTGGTCGTACCCGTACGGCGAGGCCAAGGACGTCCGGGTGGAGCTGGTCGGTGGCGACTGTGACGGTGCCGACATGCTGGCCGGACATCCGGGCTTCAAGAGCTCTCTCCGGCACGAGTACGTCGGGGTGCTGCGTCACTTCGCCGATATCCTGCACGGCCGGGTGGCATCCTGGCCGGACGGGCTGGAGCCGCTCCGGCTGGTCACCGAGGTCTACCGGAGCGAGCGCGGGGTGCTCGCGGACGGACCGGCGGGGGGCGGCGGATGAGCCGGCACCTGGTCGCCGTGCAGCACCCGGCCGGTGCTGTGGAAGACGGGCCAAAGCGTACGGTTGAGGGCATCGTTGTGAAGGTGTTGGTCCACCGCCGGGACGACCGGGGCATGAGCTTGGAGCCGTATGCGAGCCGTTGTGTCCGGGTCGGCGAGGTGCACGAGCTGGTGACCACCGACCACCGCGAGACGCGGGCGGGCAGCCGGATCGACAGGGTGGCGTTCCTCGGCTTCGCCGAGATCACCCGTGCCGGCGTCGTGGACCGCGGCGACCGGCTGTGGGTGGGCGACCGCCTGGTCGGCACCGTCCTCGGCTTCGACGCCTGCCACTACCCCAACCACTACAACGTGCTGATCGCCACGGACGAGACCCGTACCGGCGCGGAGCTGGGCCTGCGCCCGGAGACCGGGGTGCGGTTCGTGCCGGCCGAGGACCCGCACGACCGGCGCGACGAGAGCTTGCGCACCGATCCCAGGAGGAGCAGATGACCGTGCTGGAGCAGATCCGGGAACCCGCCGACCTGCGGCAGCTGACCCGGCCCCAGCTGGACCGGCTGGCCCGGGAGATCCGGGACTTCCTGGTCGCCGGGGTCACCCGCACCGGCGGCCACCTGGGTCCCAACCTGGGCACCGTCGAGCTGACCCTGGCGGTCCACCGCGTCTTCGACTCGCCGCGGGACCGGATCATCTGGGACACCGGCCACCAGGCGTACGTGCACAAGATGGTCACCGGCCGGTGCGCCGGCTTCGCGAAGCTCAAGCAGGCCGGCGGGCTGTCCGGCTACCCGTGTCGCGGCGAGTCCGAGCACGACCTGGTGGAGAACTCGCACGCCTCCACCGCGCTGTCCTGGGCGGACGGGCTGGCGAAGGCCTACCAGCTGACCGGCCAGCGGGACCGGTCCGTGGTCGCCGTGGTCGGCGACGGCGCGCTCACCGGCGGGATGTGCTGGGAGGCGCTGAACAACATCGCCGCGGCCAAGGACCGCCCGCTGGTGATCGTGGTCAACGACAACACCCGGTCGTACGCGCCGACCACCGGCGGCTTCGCCGACCACCTGGCCACGCTGCGGACCAGCCGGGGCTACGAGCGTTTCCTGGAGTGGGGCAAGCACACCGTTCGCAGCGCGCCGGTGGTCGGCGACACCGTCTACGGCGCGCTGCACGGGGCGAAGAAGGGCCTCAAGGACATGATCGCGCCGCAGGGCCTCTTCGAGGACCTCGGCCTGAAGTACGTCGGCCCGGTGGACGGCCACGACGTGGAGGCGGTGGAGACCGCGCTGGTCGCCGCCCGCGGCTTCGGCGGCCCGGTGATCGTGCACTGCATCACCGAGAAGGGCCGCGGCTACGCCGCCGCGGAGCAGCACGAGCTGGACCGGCTGCACGCGGTCGGCGCGGCGCCGGTGCCGGGCCGGCCGGCCGCCGGCCGCAGCTGGACCTCGATCTTCAGCGAGGAGCTCGTCGCGGTCGGCGCCGAGCGGCCGGACGTGGTCGCGATCACCGCCTCCATGCTGGAGCCGACCGGGCTGGCCGCGTTCGCGAAGGCGTACCCGGACCGCGTGTACGACGTCGGCATCGCCGAGCAGCACGCGGCCACCTCCGCCGCCGGGCTGTCCCTGGGCGGCCTGCACCCGGTGGCGGCGATCTACGCGACCTTCCTCAACCGGGCCTTCGACCAGGTGCTGATGGACGTCGCGCTGCACAAGCAGGCGGTGACCTTCGTGCTGGACCGGGCCGGCGTCACCGGCGACGACGGCCCGAGCCACAACGGCATGTGGGACCTGTCGGTCCTGCAGGTGGTGCCCGGGCTGCGGATCGCCGCGCCGCGGGACGGCGACCGGCTGCGCGAGCTGTTCCGGGAGGCGGTGGCCGTCGAGGACGGCCCGACCGTGGTCCGCTTCCCGAAGGGGCCGGCGGCGGCCGCGGTACCGGCGATCGACACCGCCGGCGGCATCGACGTGCTGCGCCGGTTCGGCGCACCCGACGTGCTGCTGGTCTCCGTCGGCGCGATGGCCCCGGCCTGCCTCGGCGCGGCCGCGCTGCTGGACGAGCAGGAGATCGGCGTCACGGTGGTCGACCCGCGCTGGGTCAAGCCGCTGGACCCGGCGCTGGCACCGCTCGCCGCCCGGTACCGGCTGGTGGTCACGGTGGAGGACAACGGCCGGGCCGGCGGCGTCGGCGCCGCGGTGACCCAGGCGTTGCAGGACGCGGAGGTGGACGTCCCGGTGCGCACCCTCGGGCTGCCGCAGGCCTTCCTGGACCACGGCAAGCGGGCGGACATCCTGGCCGCGGTGGGCCTGACCCCGTCCGGGGTGGCCGAGCGCGCGATGGCGGCGCTCGGCCTGGGCCGCACCGCCGAGCCCGCCATGGCGGAGCGGAGCGCGCGGTGACCGGGGTCTCGCTGGGCATGCCGGGCCGCCGCTCGGAGCCCGAGTCGCCGCCGGTGCTGGCGCCACGGCGGAGGTCCCGGCAGGTCAGGGTCGGTTCGGTGTTGGTCGGTGGTGACGCGCCGGTGTCGGTGCAGTCGATGACGACCACGCTGACCGCGGACGTCAACGCCACGTTGCAGCAGATCGCGGAGCTGACCGCGGCGGGCTGTGACATCGTGCGGGTGGCGGTGCCGTCCCAGGACGACGCCGACGCGCTGCCGGCGATTGCCGGGAAGTCGCAGATCCCGGTGATCGCGGACATCCACTTCCAGCCGAAGTACGTCTTCGCCGCGATCGACGCCGGCTGCGCCGCGGTCCGGGTCAACCCGGGCAACATCAAGGCCTTCGACGACCGGGTCGGCGAGATCGCCGGGGCCGCGGCCGGCGCCGGCGTCTCGCTGCGGATCGGGGTCAACGCCGGCTCGCTGGACAAGCGGCTGCTGGCCAAGTACGGCAAGGCCACCCCGGAGGCGCT
>JBJMII010000218.1:0-20788 GCA_045806925.1 Mycobacteriales bacterium | reverse complement strand
CGGAACAGCCGGCACCGGGACGGGCGGGACCCGCGGCGGGCGGCGGCGCCGCCGGGCGGTCGGCGCCCTGCCGTACGGGCTGGTGCTGCCGAGCATCCTGCTGCTCGCGGGCCTGCTCGGCTTCCCGCTCTACGTGCTCGTGCGGACGTCGTTCCAGCAACTGGACCTGCGCCAGCTCATCCGCCGGCAGACGGTGTGGACCGGGCTGGACAACTACCGGACCATCCTCGGCGACTCCGAGTTCTGGGCCGTCGCGATCCGGACGGTCGTGTTCGCCGCGGTGTGCGTGGCCCTGACCATCGCGCTCGGCACCGGCGTCGCGCTGCTCCTGCGCCGGCTCGGCAAGCCGATGCGGCTGTTCGTCTCCGCCGGCCTGCTGCTGGCCTGGGCCACTCCCCCGGTCAGCGCGGCCACCGTCTTCAAGTGGCTCTTCGACGAGCAGTACGGCGTGGTCAACTGGGCGGTCACCGCACTGACGCCGCTCGACTGGAGCCAGCACTCCTGGTTCGCCTCGCAGCTGCCGGCCTTCACCGTGATCGTGCTGTGCGTGGTCTGGCAGGCGGTCCCGTTCGTCGCGCTGACCCTCTACGCCGCGCTGACCACGATCCCGGAGGACGTCTTCGAGGCGGCCCGGATCGACGGCGCGAACACCTGGCGCACCTTCTGGTCGGTAACCGGTCCGATGCTCAAGCCGGTCTTCCTCATCCTCACCTCGCTGTCGGTGATCTGGGACCTCAAGGTCTTCACCCAGGTGTACGTGATCACCCGGGGCGGGCCGGACCGGCAGACGGTGCTGATCAACCTCTACACGTACAACCAGGGCTTCGGGGTGAGCCGCTTCGGCCTCGCCTCCGCGGCGGGGGTGATCATGGTGCTGCTGACCCTGTCGGTGACCGTCTGGTACGTCCGGACCATGGTCCGGGTCGGGGACGAGGACCTGTGAGCGCCGTACGGTCCCGGCGCGGGACGGTCGCCGCCAACGTGGCCGGCCTGCTCGTCTTCGCCTTCTTCGCCTTCCCGGTCTACTGGATGACCAGCACCGCGCTGAAGCCGTCCGGCGAGATCCGCACCTTCGACGTCAAGCTGTTCCCGACCACGCTGACCCTCGAGCACTTCCGGACCGCGGCGTCCAGCGCCGGCTTCTGGACCTTCTTCCGCAACAGCACACTCGTCGCGCTGTCGGTGACCGTGCTGTCCGTGCTGGTCGCGCTGCTCGCCGCCACCGCGGTCGCGCGCTTCCGCTTCCGCGGCCGGCGGGCGTACCTGGTGGCGATCCTGATCGTCCAGATGGTGCCGCTGGAGGCGCTGGTCATCCCGATGTACCTGACGCTGCGGGACGCCGACCTGCTCAACGTGCTGCCGGTGCTGGTCGCCACCTACATGGCCTTCGTACTGCCGTTCACCGTGTGGACGCTGCGCGGCTTCGTCGCGGCGCTGCCGGTGGAGCTGGAGGAGGCCGCCATGATCGACGGCGCCTCCCGGTGGGGTGCCTTCTGGCGGGTGACCTTCCCGCTGATGGCGGCGGGGCTGGTCGCCACCGGGGTCTTCGCCTTCATCCAGGCGTGGAACGAGTTCATCCTCGCGCTGACGCTGATGGAGCGGGACAACCAGACGCTGCCGGTGTGGCTGGGCACGTTCAAGACGGCGCAGGGCACCGACTGGGGCGGTCTGATGGCTGGCTCGACGATCTTCGCGCTGCCGGTGGTGGTCTTCGCGGTGGTACTGCAGGGCCGGATCGTGAGCGGGGCCGCCGCCGGCGCGGTGAAGGGGTGAGCCTTCAGCGGCTGGCGGACGGGGTGCTGCTGCCCGGCTTCGCCGGCACCGCTCCCCCGGACTGGGTGCGGCGGCGGGTCGCGGGCGGGCTCGGCGGGGTGGTGCTCTTCGCCCGCAACTGCGGGTCGGCCGCGCAGGTCGCATCGCTCACGGCGGCGCTGCGCGCCGAGCGGGACGGCGTCGTGGTGGCGACCGACGAGGAGGGCGGGGACGTCACCCGGCTGGACGCGGCGGTCGGGTCGCCGGTGCCGGGGGCGTACGCGCTGGGGGTCGTCGACGACGTGTCCCTGACCCGCTCGGTCTCCGCCGCCGCGGCGGCGCGGCTGGCGTCGGCCGGGGTCACCCTGAACCTCGCGCCGGTGGCGGACGTGAACAGCGCGCCGGACAACCCGGTGATCGGGGTCCGGTCCTTCGGCGCCACCCGGGACCTGGTCGCGCGGCACGTGGTCGCGGCGGTCGCCGGCACGCAGGCGGGTGGGGTGGCCGCGTGCGCCAAGCACTTTCCGGGGCACGGGGACACCGCCGTCGACTCGCACGTCGGACTGCCGACGGTGCGGGACCTGGCGGTGGAGCCCTTCCGGGCCGCGGTGGACGCCGGCGTGGCCGCGGTGATGACCGGGCACCTGCTGGTGCCGGGGTACGGTCCGCTGCCGGCGACGCTGAACCCGGCGCTGGTGTCCGGCGTGCTGCGGGGCGAGCTCGGCTTCGGCGGGGCGGTGGTCAGCGACGCGCTCGAGATGGCCGCGATCGTCGATACGGTGGGGCTCGGCGAGGGGGCTGTGCTCGCGCTGCTCGCCGGGGTGGACGCGCTGTGCCTCGGCGGCGAACTCGACGGTGAGGCGGTCGGGGACGTTGTCCGGGACGCGCTGGCGGGGGCGGTGCGGTCCGGCCGGCTGCCGGAGTCGCGGCTCGCCGAAGCCGCCGGCCGGACCGCGACGCTCGGGCGGCGCGCCGCCGGGGCGCCCGGCGAGCTGGTTGCGCTCGGCATGGACGCGGCGCGCCGGGCGCTGCGGGTGGTCGGCCCGGTCCGGCTGGCGGCGCCGCCCACGCTGGTCGAGCTGAACCCGGCGCCGACGATCCCGGTGGGGCGTACGGCGTGGGGACTGGCCGGGCTGCTGCCCGGCGCGGTCGAGTGCCGGGTCGGCCCGGACGATCCGCTGCCGGCGCCGGCGGCGGGGCGCCCCCTGGTGGTGGTCGCGCGGGACGCCACCGGGGTCGGCTGGATGGGGCGGGCGGTGGCGGCGTTGGTCGCAGCCCGCCCGGACGCGGTCGTCGTCGAGATGGGCCTGCCCGGACCGCCGGCCACCGCCCGCGGCTGGATCGCCACCGGCGGCGCATCCCGCGCCAGCGCCCTCGCCACTGCCGAGATCCTCACCGGCACCGCGCCGTGAACGCCCTGGGGGTGACCACCTCCTCTCCCAGCGGATACGACTCTGCCTCGCCAGCTGGAGCAGAGACGTATCCGCCCAGGCCGACGTACTCCGTCCCCAGCGGATACGACTCTGCTTCGCGGAGCGGAGCAGAGTCGTATCCGAGTGGAAAGGGTCGCTGCCGCCCGGCAGGGGGTGGCGGATGACCGTGGTGGGGGTGGACGCCGGCGGCACCGGGAGCCGGGCGGTGGTGGTGCGGGACGGGGCGGTGGTGGAGCGACGGGACCTCGGCCCGCTCAACGTGCTGCTGCACGCCGACGCGGTCGACCGGCTGGCGGCCCTGCTGACCGACGTGCAGGCGACGGCGGCCGGGCTCGGGCTGGCCGGACTGCGGTCCAGCGAGCACGCCGAGCAGCTGGCGGCGGAGCTGGCGGCGCGGACCCGCGCGCGCATCGCGGTCGGCGACGACACCGACGCCGCGCTTGCCGGCGCCTTCCGGGGCGAGCCCGGTGTGGTGGTGATCGCCGGCACCGGCTCCGGCGCCGCCGGCCGGGACGCGGCCGGCCGGCAGGCCCGGGTCGGCGGGCACGGCTTCCTGCTCGGCGACGAGGGCGGCGGCTACTGGATCGGCCGGGAGGCGGTCCGCGCGGCGCTGCGGGCGCAGGACGGCACCGGGCCGGCGACCGCCCTGCGGGCGATGACGGACGAGGCCTTCCGGAGCGTCGAGCGCGAGGTGCACGAGCGGCCCACCGACCGGCAGCTGCTCGCCCGCCTGGTCCCCGGCGTCGCGCTGGCCGCCCGCGCCGGCGACGGCGAGGCCGGCCGGATCCTCGCCGAGGCCGCCCGCCACCTGGTCGAGCTGGCCGAGGCCGTCCGGGCCCGGCTGGGCGCCCGCGACCTGCCCGTCGCCGGCGCCGGCGGCATCTTCCGGTGCGCCCCGGTCCGGGCCGCCTTCACCGCCGCGACCGGCGCGGTCCCGCCGGCGGAGCCGCCCGAGCTGGGCGCGCTCCGCCTGCTGGACCGTTAGGGCGGGTCAGTCGAACTGCGGGCCCTCCGTGCGGGTCCGCTTCAGCTCGTAGAAGTGCGGGTAGCCGGCCAGCAGCCGGGCCCCGTCCCAGATCCGGACCGCCTCCTCACCCCGCGGGATGCGGGAGAGCACCGGGCCGAAGAAGGCGATGCCGTCGACGTGGATCACCGGGGTGCCCACCTCGTACCCCACCGGGTCCATGCCCTGGTGGTGCGACGCCCGCAGCGCCTCGTCGTACTCGGTGGAGTCCATCGCGTCGACCAGCTCGGCCGGCAGGCCGGCATCGGCCAGCGCCGCCACTACCATGTCCCGGCCAGTCCCGGTTTTCTCGTGGTGGATGCGGGTGCCCATCGCGGCGTAGAGCCCGGGCAGCACGTCGCTGCCGAGCTTCTGCTCGGCCGCGACCGCGACCCGGACCGGTCCCCAACCCGTCTTCATCGCCTCCCGGTAGCGCTCCGGCAGGTCGTCGCGGCCCTCGTTGAGCACGGACAGCGACATGACGTGGAAATGCAGGTCGATAGGCCGGACCTCGGCGACCTGCAGCATCCACCGAGAGGTGATCCACGCCCAGGGACACTGGGGGTCGAACCAGAAGTCGACCCGCGTCCGCTCGTCCGACACGCTTCCTCCTCGATCGGTCGTCCTCGTCCTACCCGCCGGAAAGCGCCGGTACCGGTGGCAGCATTCCCGCACCGGGACCGGTCTCCGCTCGTGTAAGACTCGACGGATGGGCGTCCCCAACCTCACCCGCACCGACGCGCGCACCCGCGCTGACCTGCTCGCCGTCACCGCCTACGAGGTGGAGCTCGACCTCACCGACGGCGGCGGCAAGCCGGCGGATCGCACGTTCCGGTCCCGCACCACGGTCCGCTTCACCGCCGGCCGGCCGGGCGCGGCGACCTGGGTCGACGTCATCGCCGCGGGCTTCCACGAGGTCACCCTCAACGGCGAGCCGGTGGACACCGGCGCGTACACCCCGGAGACCGGGATCGCCCTGCCCGGCCTGGGCGCGGACAACGTGCTCGTGGTGGACGCCGACTGCCTCTGCACCAACACCGGCGAGGGACTGCACCGCTTCGTCGACCCGGTGGACGGCGCGGTCTACCTCTACTCGCAGTTCGAGACCGCGGACGCGAAGCGGATGTACGCCTGCTTCGACCAGCCGGACCTCAAGGCGCCGTTCACGCTGACGGTGACCGCGCCGGCCGACTGGACGGTCGTCTCGAATGGCCGGGCCACCGGCACCCAGGACGGGCCGGGCGGCTCGGCCGTCACCCGGTTCGCGACCACCCCCCCGCTCTCGCCGTACGTGACCGCGCTGGTGGCCGGGCCCTACCACCGGGTCACCGACAGCCACGACGGCATCGAGCTGGGCGTCTACTGCCGGGCCTCGCTCGCCGAGCACCTGGACGCGGACGAGATCTTCCTGGTCACCAAGCAGGGCTTCGACTGGTACCACCGGGCGTTCGACTACCGGTACCCGTTCGAGAAGTACGACCAGCTCTTCGTGCCCGAGTTCAACGCCGGCGCGATGGAGAACGCCGCCTGCGTGACCTTCCTGGAGGACTACGTCTTCCGGTCGAAGGTGACGGACTACTCGTACGAGCGGCGGGCCGAGACGATCCTGCACGAGATGGCGCACATGTGGTTCGGCGACCTGGTGACCATGCGCTGGTGGGACGACCTCTGGCTGAACGAGTCGTTCGCCACCTTCGTCTCGGTGCTCTGCCAGGCGCAGGCCACCCGGTGGACGTCCGCCTGGACCGCGTTCACGAACATCGAGAAGACCTGGGCCTACCGGCAGGACCAGCTGCCCTCGACGCACCCGATCGCCGCCGACATCCCGGACGTGCAGGCGGTCGAGGTGAACTTCGACGGGATCACGTACGCCAAGGGCGCCAGCGTGCTCAAGCAGCTCGCCGCGTACGTGGGGATCGAGGAGTTCCTGCGGGCCATGCGGGTCTACTTCCGCCGGCACGAGTACGGCAACACCACGCTGGCCGACCTGCTCCGGGTGCTGGAGGAGGAGTCCGGCCGGGACCTGTCCCGGTGGTCCGCGCAGTGGCTGGGGACGGCCGGGATCAACACGCTGCGGGCCGACTTCACCCTGGACGCGCAGGGCCGGTACGCGTCCTTCGCGGTGCTCCAGGGACCGGCCGGGCCGGCCGGCGTGCTCCGGGACCACCGGCTGGCGATCGGGCGGTACGGCATCGACGGCGACAAGGTGGTCCGCACCGGCCGGCTGGAGCTCGATGTCAGCGGCCAGCGCACCGAGGTGCCGGAGCTGGTCGGGGTCGCCCAGCCGGACCTGCTGCTGGTCAACGACGACGACCTGACGTACGGGAAGGTCCGGCTGGACGCCCGCTCGCTCGCCACCGCGGTGCAGCGGGTGGCGGACATCGACGACCCGCTGCCGCGGGCGCTGTGCTGGGGCGCCGCCTGGGACATGACCCGAGACGGTGAGATGGCGGCCCGCGACTACGTGGCGCTGACGCTGGCCGGCATCCAGGGCGAGACCGAGATCGGCGTGCTGCAGTCGCTGCAGGGCAAGCTGCGCAGCGCGCTGGACCGGTACGCCGACCCGGCCTGGGCGCCGGAGGGCTGGGCCCGGCTGGCCGAGCTGGCGGCCGGTGCCCTGCGCACCGCCGAGCCGGGCTCGGACCACCAGCTGGCCTGGACCCGGACCTTCGCCGCGGCCGCCCGCACGCCGGAGCACGTGGCGGTGCTCCGCGGGCTGCTGGACGGGACCGAGGTGGTGCCCGGCCTCGCGGTGGACGCCGACCTGCGGTGGACCCTGCTGCAGGGGATGGTCGCGCTCGGCGCGGCCGGCGACGCCGAGATCGAGGCCGAGCTGGACCGGGACCCGACCGCGTCCGGGCAGCGCCAGGCCGCCACCACCCGCGCGCTGCGGCCGACCGCCGAGGCCAAGGCGGAGGCGTGGCGGCAGGCCACCGAGGACGACGAGCTGCCGAACGCGATCAACGAGGCGATCATCGCCGGCTTCCAGCACCCGGCGCAGCACGAGCTGACCGCGCCGTACGTCCAGCCGTACTTCGACATCATCGTCGACGTCTGGGAGCGGCGGACCAGCGAGATCGCGCAGAACGTGGTGATCGGGCTCTTCCCGGACGCCATCGCGCCGGAGACGGTCGCCGCGGCGGACGCCTTCCTGGCCGACGCCTCCGGCGACCCGGTGCCGCCGCCGCCGCTGCGCCGGCTGGTGTCCGAGGGCCGGGACGACGTGCAGCGCGCGCTGCGGGCCCGCGCCCGGGACGCCGCCGCCGGCTGAGCCCCGGCACGGCGCCGGTCGCTTGCTGCGGCCGGCCGTATGCGGCTGCGCCGAACGGGTCGACGTCGAGTGGCAAGTCTGTCCCGAGTTGTGTCACTGTGGCATCCATGCGGCATGAAACGGTCTGTGTGGTCGGTGCGGGCAGCAGCGGGTTGACCGTGACGAAGAACCTGCTGGAGCGCGGCTTCGCGGTCGACACGTACGAGCAGGCCGGCGACGTCGGCGGGAACTGGAACTTCGGCGGCCCGACCAGCCGGGTCTACGCCAGCACCCACGCCATCTCGTCCAAGCCCTTCACCCAGTACCCGGACTTCCCGATGGCCGACGAGCTGCCCGACTACCCGCACCACTCGCAGCTGCTGGACTACCTGCGGGCGTACGCGAGGCACTTCGAGCTGGGCCCGCACCTGCACCTCGGGCACCGGGTGGCCCGGGTCCAGCCGGTCGGCTCGCCGGCGACCGGCTGGGCCGTGACCGTGCTGCCGCCGGGCGGCGGCGAGGTCACCCGCCGGTACGACGCGGTGGTCGCCGCGAACGGTCACAACTGGCACCCGAACTGGCCCCGGCACCCGGGCCGGTTCAGCGGGCAGGTGCTGCACTCCGCGGACTACAAGAGCGCCGACGTGCTGCGCGGCAAGCGGGTGCTGGTGGTCGGTGCCGGCAACACCGGCTGCGACATCGCCGTCGAGGGCGCCCTGCACGCGGAGCGCACCTTCCACTCCAGCCGGCGGGGCTACTGGTACGTCCCCAAGCACATCGCCGGCCGCCCGGCGGACCAGATCGGCGATCTGCTGCTGGCGCTGCGGCTGCCGCTGCGGGTGCGGCAGTGGACGATCGCGGCGGCGCTGCGGGCCGTCGTCGGCGACCTCACCCACTACGGGCTGCCGAGGCCGGACCACAGGCCGCTGGAAACCCACTCGATCATCAACAGCCAGCTCGTCTACCACCTCGGACACGGCTCGATCACCCCGAAGCCGGACGTGGCCGGCTTCGACGGCGACCGGGTGGTCTTCACCGACGGCACCGCCGAGCAGGTCGACCTGGTCGTCTACGCGACCGGCTACCTGGTCCGGTTCGACTTCCTGGACGGCGACCACCTCAACTGGCGGGACGGCCGGCCGCACCTCTACCAGCACGTCTTCACCCCGTGGCACGACTCGCTCGCGGTCGCCGGGCTGATCCAGACCGACTCCGGGCAGTTCGCGGTGGCGCACTGGCAGGCGGTCGCGATCGCCGAGCTGCTGCGCGCGTCCCCGGCGGCGGCCCGGGCGTTCCTGGCCCGGGCGGCGCAGCGGCTGGACCGGCGGTGGACCGGCGGCGCCCGGTACGCCGGTTCGACGCGGCACTGGTTCGAGGTGGCGCACCAGCACTACCTGCGGGGGCTGGAGCGGACCATCGCCGAGCTGCGGGGGGCGCGGTGAGCCGGCGGGCGGTGCCACGGCTCCCGGTGATGCGGCGGTGGGACTGGGCGGCACCGCCGGCACCGGTGCACCGGGAGGTGCTGTCCGCGGCGGCCGGCACGGACACCGGGCGGCCGCCGCTGCTGTTCGTGCCGGACGCCGGCAACGGGGCGGCCGCGTTCGGCCCGGTCTGGCTGCCGTCCGCGGCGTCCCGCCGCTTCCCGGCGTACGCGCTGTCGCTGCGCGGGCACGGCGGCAGCGGCGGGGCCGAGCTGTGGCGGCGGACGCTGCTGCGGGACTACGCGTACGACGTGCTGCAGGTGACCGCCGCGCTGCCGGTCCGGCCGGTGCTGGTCGGGCACGGGTTCGGCGCGCTGGTGGTGGCCCGGGTGCTCGGCGGCTACCCGGCCCGGGCGGCGGTCCTGCTGGCGCCGCGCCGGCCGGCGGCCCGGGAGTCGCAACCGCCGCTGGTGCGGGCCCAGGCGATGCTGTCCCGGGCGCCGGGGCCGCCGCTCGGCGAGCCGCCGGTGCTGGTGGTCGGCGACCGTTCCGCGTCCGCGGCCGAGGCGCACCGGCTGGCCCGGCACTACGACGCGACCGCGGTGTGGGTGGACGGGCTCGACCTCGGCGAGCGCCGCCCGCTCGACCTGGTGCTCGACTGGGTGACCCGGGTCGCCGCGCCGGTGGTCGGAGCCAAGGCGACCGTGGCCGGGCGGTAGCGCCGGCCGGGGCGACCGTCGCCGGGCGGTAGCGCCGGCCGGGGCGACCGTGGCCGGGCGGTAGCGCCGGCCGGGGCGACCGTCGCCGGCCGTCAGCGCCGGTCGAGCCGGCCGGACTGGTCCGACAGCATTCGCAGCCCGCTGACGATGCCGCCGATCAGGTCGCCGAGCGAGAACGAGGCGCGCATCGACAGCGCGGCGAGCGCGCAGGCCCGGTCCGGCAGCCGGCGGAAGGACTGCTCCCCGGTGACGATGTGCAGCACCCGCTGGCCCGGCGAGACCGCGAGCAGCACGCCGTTCGCCGCCTTCGCGCCGAGGCCGGCGTGCAGCCGCTCGGCATGCTCGCGGGTCGGCTCGTCCAGCGCCCCGACGTACACGCTGAAGTCGATGCCGGTCTCCCGGCTGGCCATGGTGAGCGCCTCGTCCAGCCGGGACAGCTGCCGCGGCGAGAACGGCCCCGGGGTGCGGCCGACGACGGTGGCGGTGCGGTCCACGATGGCGCTGTCCGGGGAGCCGCCGCCGGCGACGCCGCGACCGGGCGCGGCCTCCCGCGGGCCGAGCTCCGCCGCCGGCCCGCTGTCCCCGACCGGGCGTGCCGCGGTGCCGCGGGTGATCTCACCACTCGCCATTGGCTCCACCCCTCGCCGTGCCCGTCCGGGCGTCCAGCACGGACGCCGGAGCCGGCACGGTGCCGGGCAGCTCCGGGTGATGACGGCCGGCGCCCCCGATCGCGGCCCGGCCCGCTGCGCTGCCGGCCGGAGCGTCCACGTCCGGACGCGCCACGAACCACACCGGCTCGTGGTCCCAGGACCGGCCGACGCGGTAACGCGGCGTGCGCGAGGCGCCGGGCGCGAAGATCAGCAGAGCCAGCACGGCCAGGCCGGCGAGCGGCAGCACCGCGAACACCAGCACGGTCTCCCACACGGTCACGCCGACACGGTAGCGAACCTGACCGGGCGGGCCCCGTCCGGCCCGCCGCTCAGTCCCACCCGGGCGGCCGGCGGTCCGCCCACGGCCGGGCGTCCTCCAGCTGCGCGGACAGCATGATCAATGTCGCCTCCTGGGCCGGCCGGCCGGCCAGCATCACGCCGATCGGCAGCACCGGGTGCTCGCCGGTCGCGCCGGTCCAGTGCAGCGGGAGCGAGACCGCCGGCTGCCCGGTCACGTTGTAGACCGCGGTGAACGGCGTGAAGGCCTTCTGCCGGGCGAAGTCCTCGGCCGGGCCGCCGCCGGCGGTGAAGTGCCCGACCGGCACCGGCGGGCTGGCCAGCGTCGGGCTCAGCACCGCGTCGTACGCCGCGGTCGCCGCGATCCACTGCCGGCTGAGCATCTGCAGCCGGGCCATCGCCTGCACGAACTGCGGCGCCGAGGTGGCCGCGCCGCGCGCCCGCAGCCACCGGGTCAGCGGCTGCAGCTCGCCCTCCCGGCCCTCCTCCACCGGCGCTCCCTGCGAGGCGACCGCCCACACCGTCTCGAAGTACGCGGTCACGTCGGGCGGGAACGGCGCGGCCACGTCCTCCACCTCGTGCCCGAGCTCGACCAGTGCCCGGGTCGCCTCCTGGTAGCCGGCCAGGCAGTCCGGGTGCACGTCGGCCTGCGCGACCACCGGCGTGGCCCACCGGCCGATGCGCAGCCGGCCCGGGTCGCGCCCCGCGTACGACAGGAAGGTCTCGCCGCCGGTCAGCGGCGGCGCCCAGTGCGGGTCGCCGGGCATCGGCACCGCCATCGCGTCCAGCAGGGCGGCGGCGTCGCGGACCGTGCGGGCCAGCGGCCCGTTCCAGGCCAGGCCGGTGGTGTCGCCGACGACCGGCCCGTTGCTGACCCGGCCGCGGGACACCTTGATGCCGACCAGGCCGCAGACGCTGGCCGGGATGCGCACGGAGCCGCCGCCGTCGCTGCCCTGCGCGAACGGCACCATCCCGGCGGCGACCGCGGCGCCGGCCCCGCCGCTGGACCCGCCGGCGGACCGGCTCGGGTCCCACGGGGTCCGGGCCGGCGGCGCCGTGGCGGGCTCGGTGTAGCAGGGCAGGCCGAACTCCGGCGTGTTGGTCTTGCCGAGGCTGACCGTGCCGGCCCGCCGCAGCAGCTCCACGACGTGGTCGTCCACCGGCGGCACGAACTGCTCGTACACCTTGGAGCCGAGCGTGGTCCGCACGCCCGCGGTGAGGTTGAGGTCCTTGATCGCGGTCGGCACGCCGAACAGCGGCGGCAGCAGCGCCGGGTCCTCCTCGGTGACCCGCCGCTCCGCCTCCCTGGCCTGCTGCCGGGCCGCGTCCTCGGTGACCGTGACGAAAGCGCCGAGCTCGTCGTTGCGCCGGTGCAGCCGGGCCAGGTGGTGCTCGACCAGCTCGACGGGGCTGATCTCGTGCCGCCGGACGGCACCGGCCTGCTCCAGGGCGGTCAGATCGTGCAACTCGGCCATACCGCACCCTATCTCCCAGCCGAATACCCAGCCGAATGGGGCAAGATGTCGGGGTGGCTGACCATTTCTGCCGGGAACACGCCGAGGAGCTGGACCGGGCGGACCCGCTCGCCGGCTTCCGCGACCGGTTCGTGCTGCCCGAGCCGGACCTGCGCTACCTGGACGGCAACTCGCTCGGCCGGCTGCCCCGGGCGACCGTCGACCGGCTGGCCACCGTGGTACGCGAGGAGTGGGGCCGGGGGCTGATCCGGTCCTGGACGTCGTGGATGAGCCTTTGCCGGGACGTCGGCGACCTGATCGCGACGGCGGTGGTCGGCGCCCGGCCGGGCGAGGTGGTCGTCTCGGACTCCACCACGGTCAACCTCTACAAGCTCGCCGCCGCCGCGCTGGACGCCCGGCCGGGGCGGACGGTCGTGCTGGCGACGGCGGACGAGTTCCCGACGGACCGGTACGTGCTGCAGGGACTGTGCTCGGCCCGCGGCCTGGCGCTGCGGGAGGTCGAGTCCGACATCGACGCGGGGGTGTCCGTCGCCTCCGTGCGGGCCGCCCTGGACCGGTCCGTCGCGCTGGTCTGCCTGTCCCACGTGGCGTACCGGTCCGGCGCGCTGGCCGACCTCCCGGCGATCACCGCGGCGGCGCACGAGGCCGGCGCGCTGGTGCTCTGGGACCTGTCCCACTCCGGCGGCTCGGTGCCGGTAGACCTTGCCGGGGCCGGCGCCGACCTCGCGGTGGGATGCACGTACAAGTACCTCAACGGCGGGCCCGGCGCCCCGGCGTACCTCTACGTCCGCACCGACCTGCAGGACCGGCTGCGGCAGCCGGTGCAGGGCTGGTTCGGGACGGTCGACCAGTTCGGGATGGGGCCCGCGTACGAGCCGGCGGCCGGGATCGACCGCTTCCTGGTCGGTACCCCGCCGGTCCTCGGGATGGCCGCGGTCCAGGAGGGCGTGCGGCTGACCGCGGAGGCCGGCATCGACCGGCTGCGGGACAAGGGGGTGGCGATGACGTCGTACCTGGTCTCGCTGGCCGACGAGTGGCTGGCGCCGCTCGGCTTCCGGCTGGCCTCGCCGCGGGACCCGGCACTGCGCGGCTCGCACGTCTCGCTGTACCACCCGCAGGCGTGGCAGGTCAGCCAGGCGATGGTGGACCGCGGGGTGGTGCCGGACTACCGGACGCCGGACCGGCTGCGGCTCGGACCGGCGCCACTGACCAGCCGCTTCGTCGACGTGCACGACGCGCTTGCGACGGCCCGCTCGATCGTGCTGGCCGGGGAGCACCTCGGCTACCCGCCGGAGCCTGCCGGGGTGACCTGAGTCAGCCGCCGTCGCGGCGCGGGCGGCGGCGCTCGAGCACGATGGCCAGCGTGGGGCACTGCTGCGCGGCCCGCCGGGCGTGGCTCTCCAGCTGCGCCGGCACCTCGGCGACGATCGGGGACGGGTAGCCCCAGTCGTCCACGCTCAGCAGCTCCGGCAGCAGCTCGGCGCACAGGCCGTGCCCGTCGCAGGTGATCGGGTTGACCCGCAGCCGGAGCCGGCCAGCGCGGTCGGCGGGCGGCTGCCGGGGCGGCGGCGGCTGCCGGTGCCGGCTCACCGGGCACCCACCCGGTGGCGCGCCCGGCGCCCCTCCGGCACCGGCAGCACGCCGCGCAGCGGCCGCCCGCACCACCCGTTCAGGTGCCGCCGCACGTCCTCGGCGAAGACCTCCAGTGCGCTGGCGACCAGCCCGGTCGTCCCGTCCGGATGCGCGCAGGCGCCGCGGCCGGCCACCGACGAGCACCACCGGTGCAGCCGCTGCACGGTGCCCGCGTCGCCCTTGCCGGTCGCCAGCGCGGTCAGCGCGCCGGCGATCGCGGGCAGCCCGTTGAGGCACGCGCCACACTGCCCGGCGGACTCCCCCGCCAGGTACTGGGCCAGCCGCGCGGTCTGGTCCAGCCCGCAGGCACGGTCCGGTAGCGCGATCACGATGCCGGCGCCGAGGACGCCGCCGACCGCGGCCAGCCCTGCGTGCGACAGCGGGGCGGCGAGCGCCGTCTTGGCCGGCAGCCAGCGCCCGGCACAGCCGCCGACCAGCACCGCGCCGACCGGTTCGGTCAGCCAGCCGACCGCGGACAGCGCCTGCTCGACGGTCGCGCCGACCGGCACCTCGACGACCGCGGGCTGCGCCACCGCGCCGCGCACGGTCAGCACCAGGGTGCCGGGCTCCTCCGGCGAGCCGACCCGGCGGAACCAGCCGCTGCCGTGCCGGGCGAGCAGGCCCAGGTTGGCCAGCGTCTCGACGTTCTGCACCAGCGTCGGACGGCCCCTGACGCCGCGCTCGGCGATGTGCGGCGGCCGGAAGACCGGCACCGCCGGCCCGCCGGACAGGCGCTGCGCGGTCGCGGACGACTCCCCGGCGACGTACCGGTCGGGGGCGGCCACCAGTTTCATCGGCACCTCGTCGAGGTGCGCGCGGCGCCGCTCGGCCAGCGCCCGCTCCATCAGCTCGAGCAGACCCGGCCGCTCGACGACGTACACCGTCACCTGCCGGGCCTCGACCGCCTCCGCGGCGACCTGGGCGCCGTCGAGCACGAGGTGCGGCAGCCGGCTGACCAGGAAGGTGTCCTTCTCCCCGAGCGGGTCGCCGGCCACGCCGTTGACCACCACGACGGGCTTGCCGCGGACCGCGCGGACCGCGCGCACCTTCGCCTCGACCGGGAAGCCTGCGCCGCCGCGGCCGCGCAGGCCGCTCTCCGCGATCAGCCGGAACGCCCTGGCCGCCGGCAGCGGCCCGTGCGCCCGCTGGTGCTCGGCCAGCGACACCGGCCGGCCGTCCCGGCGGACGCCGGCGAGCAGCCGTGGCACTCCCGCCGCCGGCGCGGGGTCCGGTGCCGGGTGGGCCGGCTCGGCCGCCGGCCGGCCGGTCCACCTCCCGGTCGGCCACTCGCCGGTGATCTCCGCGGCCGGCGTGGCGACCGGCGCCCGCTGCCCGGGGAACGGCTCGGCGACCCACTCCCCGCTCGCCCGCGGGTCCGGCCAGGACCGGCGCCGGCGACCGGACCCGGTATGCGAGGTGGGCGCGCTCACCTGGTGCCCGCCGCGGGCGGCGGGCCGGACCGCTTCGACCAGCCGGGCGCGAGCGGCCCCTGCTTCGCCCAGGTGAGGACCATCGCCACCGTGCAGGCGGTCACGATCACCGCGCCCGCCCGCAGCACCGCCCGGCGCGGCCACCCCTCGACGATCCGCCAAGCCACCGCCAGCAGCACCAGCAGCACGCAGCCGACCACGAACCAGACCGCCCACCCCCTGCGGGTGTCGCTGCCGGTACCGAGGCTGTGCACGATGGCCAGCGGCCAGCACGCGTACGCGGTCCAGTGGACCGCGCGCCAGGCGCCGTACCCGAGGCGGTGCCGCAGCTCGCTGCTGACCACGAGCGCGACGAACAGGTCGGCCGAGAGGACGCCGAGGCCCAGCCAGACCGGCCGGTACGACGCGACGAACGGGATCAACGAGTCCGCGATGGTGATCGTGACGTAGTCGTCGAGGATCACCGCGAAGACGTGGACCGCCAGCAGGACGAGCACGAACAGCGACACGTCGCGGTGCAGGGCCTGGGTGACGAAGCGCGGCCAGCCGGCGCTGGACATCCGGGTGCTGGAGCCGATGCCGAGCACCAGGCTCAGCGTGATCAGCGCCAGCCCGACGAAGCCGGACGCCCGCGCGACGAACCAGCTCAGCTGCGGGTCGGTCAGCAGGTCCGTCACCCGGCGCCGTCCCGCTCCGCCGGTCCGGTCCGGTCCGGCCCGGGGTCGGCGTCCGGTGGCCAGCCCGCCACCCGGTGCACGGTCCCGGCGGAGTCGACCAGGCGGGACGGCAGCCCGAGCCGCGCGAGCCAGCCCAGCGCTGCACGGCCGCGGACGATCGCCGCGGTGCTGGCGGTGTTGGCCTCGACGCAGCTCGCCGCGGTGACCGTCACCGTGCGCCAGACCGGCTCCGCCGGCAGGCCGGTGCGTGGGTCGAGGACGTGGTGGTACGCCCGGCCGCCGCGGCGCCAGCGCCGGACCACGGTGCTGGAGGTGGCGAGGCCGCCGCCGTGCAGCCGCACCACCGGCCCGGTCCGGCCCGGGCGGGTCAGGTGCTCCCGCTCGGCATCGTCGGTGAGCCGGACCGGCCAGCCGGCGACCGGCAGCGGGCCGGCGGCGGCGATGTCGCCGCCGACGTTGACCAGCACCGCGCCGCCGGTCCGCTCGGCGATGGCGGTAGCGGCCCGGTCGACGGCGAGGGCCTTGGCGGTGGCCCCGAGGTCGAGGGCGGTGCCGGCCGGGATGCGCAGGGTGCCGGCCTCGCGGTGGAGCTCGAGGTCCCGCCAGGCGCCGGGCCGCGGCCTCGGCGGGACGGCGGCGGGGCGGTCGGCCGGGATGGCCGCGTAGTCGGCGTCGTACCCGGCGGCGACCAGCGCCGTGCCGAGCGTCGGGTCGACGTCGCCCCCGGTCTGCGCGGCGGCGACCAGCGCGACCTCGACCGCCTCGGCGAGCACGTCGGAGACCTCGACGGTACGGCCCGCGGCCGCGTTCACCGCGGCCAGCTCCGAGTCGTCCCGGAAGCGGCTGCAGGCGAGGTCGACGGCGTCCAGCTCCGCACGCAGCACCCGCATGGCCGTGCCGAACGCGGCCGGCCGGCCATCCAGCAGCAACTCCCCGTACGTCCCGTACGCCTCGAACCGGCTCCGCACCAGCTGCTCGGCGGCCCGGCGCCTGCCGCCCCCCAGCTGAGCTGCCCCCCGACCCGCCGCCTCCGACTCGTCCGCGACCGGACCGCCCGCGCCGGACGCGGCAGCGCCGAGGCGCCGCGAGCGGGAGTCGGGGTCCGCCGCGGGACCCGGCTCGCGCCGGACGGGAGACCCACCGGCGCCCCGAGGCGCCGGTGGCGCGTCGAGCGCGCTCACGACCCTCCGGTCGGGGTGGGCGCCGGCGTGATCGGTGCGGGCAGCGTGCTCGGCGCGGGCGTCGGGGCCGGCGCCGCGCTCGTCGGCGGTGCCGGCGGCGGCTTCGGCGCCGAGCTGCTCCTCGTCGCCTCGGGCGCCGGCGGCCGGCTCGTCGCCGTCCTGGCCGCGGGCGGCGCGGAGCTCGACTCCGTTCCGCCGCTCCGGGTCGGCTTCGGCGTCAGGGTCGCCTTCGGCGGGGTCCGCTGGGACCGCGACGCCGCCGGCGGCTTCCGGGTGGCCGGCAGGGGCTTGACGGTCCCGGCCGGCTTCACCTGCACGGCCGGTGTCTGGGCCGGCGTCGCGTTGGCGATCGCGGCCGCCAGGGCCCCGGTCGCGATCACCGAACCGGCGGCCACCCCCTTGCTGACCAGCGACAGTCGCCGCAGCGCGCGGTCGCGATGGTGGGCGGGGGGAGAAGCCATCGAGTCCCTCTCAGCACGTGCGTAACCTTGCCAAGCTCCCCTGACCGGCCACCGGCGGCGGCCGACCCGGCACTGCGCTCACCCGCAGCAGCGGTCCGGATGCCCGCCCCACCGCGGGCTCCAGTCCTGCGGAACCGCCCGGCTCGACGGTCCGCGGAAGTTTGTATCAAGGAACGATAACGATGGCGAGCAGCATCACCGTAAGGGATCAAACAACGACGCCCCGTCGTCGTACCACCGGGCGTCAGGATCACGCTGTCGCGGCTTCGCCGCCGTCCAGGTAGGCCCGCCATCGGGGATCCGGGGTGCGGAAACCGAGCACCCGCCAGGCCGTCCCGGACGGGGCTCTCGGCGCTGTCCGGAGCCGCCAGCCGAGCTCGCCGATCGGGCGGTCGGCCTTGGTGTGGTTGCAGCGGGCGCAGGAGGCGACCACGTTGTCCCAGCTGTGGGGACCGCCGCGGCTGCGCGGCACCACATGGTCCAGGGAGGTGGCCGCCGCTCCGCAGTAGACGCAGCGACCGGCGTCGCGGGCGAAGACCGCCCGCCGGGTGAGCGGCACCTGCGCCCGGTACGGCACCCGCACGTAACGGGTGAGCCGGACCACGGCCGGGATCCGGATCGCGGTGGTGACGCTGTGAAAAGCGCCGTCCCCGTCTTCGACGGGGACGGCCTTCTCGGTGAGCACGAGGACTACGGCACGGCGGGAGGACACGACGCACAGCGGCTCGTACGTCGCGTTCAGGAGCAACGTGACGGACACCTGTGCCACGGGCTCACCTCCCGGAGGTGAGCAACAGTCAACCCGAAGCTCGGCTCGGACGCACGCGTTTGAGGCTCATCGTCACCACCGGCGCCGCAGGCCAAGAGTCCGGGGCGGCGAATCCGGGCCAGCGCATCGGGTCAGCGAATCCGTCCGCCACGGCGTCACCGGCGGCTGCCCAGGGCTCTGCCCGGCACCGCCGGACGGGCCTCTAACCTCGTCGAGGTGACCTCCGTGGACGTCGAGCGCCGCCCCGACTACCCGGCTGCCGAGCGGTTGGACCTGGTCGAGCGGCGGCACGGGCTCACCCTCGCCGACCCGTACCGCTGGCTGGAGGACCCGGCCGACCCCCGCACGGCGGCTTGGTCGGCGGCTCAGGACGAGCTGGCCCGCGGCTGCCTGGACGGGCTGCCCGGGCGGGACCGGCTCGCCGCGCGGCTGACCACGCTGCACCGGGCGGGCAGCGTCCGGGCGCCGTCCTGGCGGGGCGGCCGCCGCTTCTTCACCCGGCGGGAGCCGGGACAGGAGCACGAGGTGCTGCTGGTCGGTGAGCCGGACGGCACCGAGCGCGTGCTGGTCGACCCGGGCGCGCTGGACCCGGCCGGCACCACCACTCTGGATGCCGCGGTGGCCAGCCACGAGGGCGACCGGCTCGCCTACCAGCTGTCGACCGGCGGGGACGAGGAGTCCCGGCTCTACGTGCTCGACGTCGGCACCGGCGGGCGGCTGGACGGACCGATCGACCGCTGCCGCTACTCCCCGATCGCCTGGCTGCCCGGCGGAGAGGAGCTCTATTACGTCCGGCGGCTGGCCGCGGACGCGGTGCCCGCCGGGGAGGAGCAGTTCCACCGGCGGGTCTGGCGGCACCGGGTCGGTGCCGACCCGGCCAGCGACGTCGAGGTGCACGGCGCCGGCTTGGAGCCCACGAACTACTACGGCGTGTCGGTGTCCCGCGACGGCCGCTGGTTGCTGGTGACCGCGTCGGCCGGGACCGCGCCGCGCGACGACGTCTGGATCGCCGACCTGGACTCCGCCGCGGGCGATCGCGACCTGCGCGAGATCCAGGTGGGCGTCGACGCACGGGTGCACCCGTGGATCGGGCCGGACGGTCTGCTCTACCTCAGCACCGACCGGGACGCCCCGCGTGGCCGGCTCGCCCGCGTGGACCCGGCGGACCCCGCGTACGAGCGGTGGGTGGACATGGTGCCCGAGCAGCCGGACGAGGTGCTCGGCAGCGTGGCGCTGCTGTCCTCGGCGGACGACGCGGGCGACGTCGGCACCGTGCTCGCCGTGCACACCCGGGACGCGGCCGACTCGCTGTCCTGGTGGGACGCCAGGGGCGCGCGCCGGCGCGGCACGGTCGCCCGGCTGGACGCCGGCAGCGTGGTCGGGCTGACCAGCCGGCCGGAGGGCGGCCGGGAGGCCTGGATCGGTTACACCGACCACGTCACGCCGCCGATGGTGCTGCGCTGGTCCGCGGACGCGCCGGAGGCCGCCGAGAGCTGGGCCAGAGCACCGGGTGCGGTCGAGCCGCCGGCCGTGCGGGTCAACCGGGTGCACTACTCGTCGGCGGACGGTACCCGGGTGCACATGTTCGTCGTCGCGCCGGCCGGCGAGCCGGACCGGCCGCGACCGACCGTGCTCTACGGCTACGGCGGCTTCAACAACGCGCTCACGCCCACCTACACGCCGTCGATGCTCGCCTGGGTGGAGGCCGGCGGCGTCTGGGCGATCGCCAACCTGCGCGGCGGCTCCGAGCACGGCGAGGAGTGGCATCGCGCCGGCATGCGGGAACGCAAGCAGAACGTCTTCGACGACTACATCGCGGCGGCCGAGCGGTTGCTCGCGGACGGCTGGACCACCAGGAACCAGCTCGGCATCTACGGCGGGTCGAACGGCGGCCTGCTGGTCGGTGCGGCGCTCACCCAGCGGCCCGACCTCTACGCCGCCGTCGTCTGCAGCGCGCCGCTGCTGGACATGGTCCGCTACGAGCTCTTCGGCCTCGGTCGCACCTGGAACGACGAGTACGGCAGCGCGGACGACCCGGAAGAGCTCGGCTGGCTCGCGGCGTACTCGCCGTACCACCGGCTGGTGGACGGCGTCGACTACCCGGCCGTGCTCTTCACCACCTTCGACAGCGACACCCGGGTGGACCCGCTGCACGCCCGGAAGATGTGCGCCGCGCTGCAGCACGCGACCGCGGGGACGAGGCCGGTGCTGCTCCGGCGCGAGCGGGATGTCGGTCACGGCGCCCGCTCCGTCAGCCGTTCGGTCCGGCTCGGGGTGGACCAGCTCGCCTTCCTCGCCGACCGGCTGGGCCTGCCGCTGTGATCGACGACTGGCTGACCGAGCGGACGGCCACCGGTGAGGTGCCGAGCGTGCTGCGGCCGTGGCGCCGGCGCGGCCGGCGGGCCGATCCGGTGGGCGTCGAGACCATCGCCGCCCGGCGCAGCCAGCGGGCGGCGGCGATCGGCTCGGTGCTGCGCAGCTTCTCCTCGTTCGTGATCCTCGGCATCGCCGTCGTCCTGATCCTCGGCGAGCTGGGCGTCAACCTGGCGCCGATCATCGCCAGCGCCGGCGTCATCGGCGTCGCGCTCGGCTTCGGCGCGCAGAACCTGGTCAAGGACTTCATCGCCGGGATCGGGAT
>JBJMII010000217.1:0-27611 GCA_045806925.1 Mycobacteriales bacterium | reverse complement strand
GCCGTCAGCCACGCATCCCCCGCCGGACGAGGTCGAGCAGCTCGCGGAGCGACCGCGGATCGGGGTTCGGCTGCCGGGTGCTCCGGGTGCGTCGGCCGCCGGTCCGGTCGACGCCGGAGAAGAACGAGTCCCACCCGCCGCCCCCGCGCGCCGGTGGAGCCGGCGGGCGCGGCGGCTGGCGGGACGCCGCCGCGCGGCTCCGGATGGTGAGCTCCGACCTGGTGACCGCGTCCCTCCGGTGCCCCGCCACCGGTGCAGGCGTGCTGCGCCCGGACCGCACCGGGCCGGCGGCGCGCCGCGGGGCGGGCGACGGCACCGCCCCCGCCGCCGGGGGAGCTGACCCGGCGTCCGGCACCGGCACCGGCGGCGCCAGCGCGGCAGCGGCCGGCCTGAGCAGCAGCGTCGCGTCCGGGTAACCGGTGAGCGGGTCCGCGCCGGCGGCCGCCGCCGGCACCGGTACCGGCGCCGCCAGCGCGTCGGCACCGGCGGCGACGGCGAGTGCGTCGGCGCGCGCCTGCGCGCGCAGCGCGTCGGCGTACCCCACGTCCGTCGACAGCGCGTCGGCGTACCCCAGGTCGCTGGACAGCCCGTCCAGCGGCGCCGTCCCGTCCGCCCACCGAGCCACCCCCGAAGTGTCACACCCGCCGGCTAGGTTCCGCCGCATGGACTTGCGCACCGACCGGCTCGGCCTCCTGCTCGACCAGCTCACGGGCTCGGTCGACGTCAGCCGAGCCCGCTTCGAGGGCCTGACCGACGACGAATACCTGTGGGAGCCGGCCCAGCCCGCCTGGTCGGTCCGGCGCCGGGATGCGGCCGTCACGCCGTCGCCGCTCGGCCGGGGCGACTGGGTGCTCGATCACGAGCGCGACCCCGACCCGATGCCGGTCACCACCATCGCCTGGCGGATCGGCCACCTGATCGACATGTACGCCGGCCGGTGGGAGTGGACCTTCGGCGCGCGCCGCGAGGACCCCAGGTCGCTGACGGTCTGCACGCCGGTGGCAGGGGAGGCGCTCGACGCGCTGTGGTCCCAGACCGACCGCTGGCTGGCCGACACGGGTCGGCTCACCGACGAGCAGCTCGACACGGTCGGCTTCGGCCGGTACCCGCGCGGGCTGGACCCGCAGCTGCCGTTCATCGCAGTCCTCTGGTGGATGAACCGGGAGTTCATCCACCACGCCGCCGAGGTCGCGCTGCTGCGCGACCTCTACCGGGCGAGGCGGGACACGCCCTAGAGGTTGCCCCGCCGCGCCTGCTCGCGCTCGATCGCCTCGAAGAGGGCCTTGAAGTTGCCCTTGCCGAAGCCCATCGAGCCGTGCCGCTCGATCAGCTCGAAGAAGACCGTCGGCCTGTCCTGCACCGGCTTGGTGAAGATCTGCAGCAGGTAGCCGTCCTCGTCCCGGTCGGCCAGGATGCGCAGCGAACGCAGCGTGTCGGTGTCGACCCGGGTCTCGCCGACCCACTCGCCGAGCGTCTCGTAGTACGAGTCGGGGGTGGACAGGAAGTCGACGCCGGCGGCCCGCATGGCCCGCACCGAGGCGACGATGTCGTTCGTCGCCAGCGCGATGTGCTGCACGCCGGGCCCGCCGTAGAACTCCAGGTACTCGTCGATCTGGGACTTCTTCTTGCCGACCGCCGGCTCGTTGAGCGGGAACTTCACCTTCCGCGAGCCGTCCGCGACCACCTTCGACATCAGCGCGGAGTACTCGGTGGCGATGTCGTCGCCGACGAACTCCTTCATGTTGGTGAAGCCCATGACCCGGTTGTAGAAGGCGACCCACTCGTCCATCCGGCCGAGCTCGACGTTGCCCACGCAGTGGTCGATCGCCTGGAACGCCGGTGGCCCCGGCTGGACGACCGGCTGCCGCGCGACGAAGCCGGGCAGGAACGGCCCCGAGTAGTCGTCCCGCTGCACGAGCGTGTGCTTGGTCTCGCCGAAGGTGGCGATGGCGGCGGTGACGACCTTGCCGTGCTCGTCCTCGGCGACGGCCGGCTCGGCCAGCGCCCGGGCGCCGGCACCCACCGCGTGCTCGAAGGCGGCGGCCGCGTCCGGCACGGTCAGCGCAAGGTCGACCACGCCGTCGCCGTGCTCCCGCACGTGCTCGCCGATCCAGGTCCCGGCGTGCACCTCGCCGGTCAGCAGGAAGCGCGCGTCGCCGGACTCCAGGACGTATTCGGCGAGGTCCCGGGAGCCGGTCTCCGGCCCGCGGTACGCGGTGCACCGCATGCCGAAGGCGGTCGAGTAGTAGTGCGCCGCCTGCTTGGCGTTGCCGACCGCGAAGCGGACGTGGTCCATGCCGCGCACCGGGAAGACGTCGTCGGTCACCGGGATCTCCGTCCGCCGGGGAACATCGACTCAGCGTCGTTCCTCCGCGGTCGGCTGGGCAAGCGAGTGGCCTGCGCCTGATCAGTCTGTACAGTCGGACTCCGTGGGGCGGTCGACGACTGGACATACTGTGCAGTTCGATGGGCTGGATGCGCGGCTGGTCACGCTGCTCGCCGAGCACCCGCGGATCGGGGTGCTGGACTGTGCCCGCCGGCTCGGGGTGGCCCGGGGCACGGTGCAGGCGCGGCTGGACCGGATGCAGGGCAGCGGCATCATCCGCGGCTTCGGACCGGACCTGGACCCGGCCGCGCTCGGCTACGAGGTGACCGCGTTCGTCACGCTGGAGATCCGGCAGGGCAGCGGCCACCAGGCGGTGGCCGAGCACCTCGCCGCCATCCCGGAGGTGCTGGAGCTGCACACCGTGACCGGCCAGGGCGACCTGCTGTGCCGGATCGTGGCCCGGTCCAACGCCGACCTGCAGCGGGTGATCGACCTGGTGGTGGCCGACGAGGACATCCACCGCGCGTACACCCTCATCGCGCTGTCCGCCCCGATCCCGTACCGGGTGCTCCCGCTCGTCCGCGACGCCGCCGGCGGAGCGCCGGGCGCCGGCCTCGACCGCTGACCGCACCGGCGGGTCCGACGGCAGCTCAGTTCTGGAAGGGCTCGGCCTTGAGCAGCGTGACGCTCATCGTCCTGCCGGTGGGCGTCTCGTAGGTCCGTGTCTCGCCCTCCTTGGCCCCGTCCAGTGCCTTGCCCAGCGGCGAGGCGGCCGAGTAGACCTCGAGGTCGGACGCCGACTCCTCGCGCGAGCCGATCAGGAAGGTCTCGGTCTCGTCCTCGTCGTCGGCGAAGCGGACCGTGACCACCATGCCCGGCCCGGCGACGCCGGACGCGGTCGGCGCGTCGCCGACCTTCGCGGTGCGCAACAGCTCCTGCAGCTGCCGGATCCGGGCCTCCTGCTTGCCCTGCTCCTCCTTGGCCGCGTGGTATCCGCCGTTTTCCCGGAGGTCGCCCTCTTCCCGGCGGGCGTTGATCTCGGCGGCGATCGCCGCCCGACCCGCCACGAGCGCGTCGAGTTCCGCCTTGAGGCGGTCGTGCGCCTCGTGGGTAAGCCAGGTGACGGGGGCGGTGTTGTCCGTCATCGACACTGTGGTGCTCCTCGTCGCGGGGATGGGGAAGCGTTCGGCATCAGGAACGAACGTCGAAAGTAACATCGTGCCCGCGCGACACCCAGACCTGCGACGGGCCGGATCCGGCCGTCCGGAATCCGGCCGGCGGCGACCGGGTTCCCCCGGGGCAGGATCCAGCACGTCCGACGAGCAGGAGGAGCACGGCGTGACCGAGCGGCAGCTGCGCCTGATGGCGGTGCACGCCCATCCCGACGACGAGTCCAGCAAGGGCGCGGCAACCATGGCGCGCTACGTGGACGAGGGCGCGGACGTGCTCGTGGTGACCTGCACCGGGGGTGAGCGGGGCTCGATCCTCAACCCGGCGATGGACCGGCCGGACGTCGTCGAGCACATCGCGGAGATCCGGGCGGCGGAGATGGCGCGGGCCCGGGAGATCCTCGGCGTCCGGCAGGAGTGGCTCGGGTTCGTGGACTCCGGGCTGCCGGAGGGCGACCCGCCGCCACCACTGCCGGACGGCTGTTTCGGCCTCGTGCCGGTCGACGAGGGCGCCGCCCCGCTGGTCGCGGCGATCCGCCGCTTCCGCCCGCACGTGCTGCTGACCTACGACGAGAACGGCGGCTACCCGCACCCGGACCACATCATGACTCACAAGATCTCGGTGGAGGCGTTCGACGCGGCCGGCGACCCGGACCGCTACCCGGACGCCGGCGAGCCGTGGCAGCCGCTGAAGCTCTACTACCACATGGGCTTCTCCCGCGGCCGGATCGCCCAGCTGCACGAGGCGATGATCGAGCACGGCCTGGAGTCGCCGTACGCGGAGTGGCTGAAGGACTGGGACGGCAAGGACGACACCGCGGACCGGATCACCACCCGGGTGGAGTGCGCGGACTGGTTCGACCGGCGGGACCGGGCACTGATCGCGCACGCGACCCAGGTCGACCCGACCGGCTGGTGGTTCGCGGCGCCGCTGGAGATGCGCCGGCGGGTCTGGCCGACGGAGGAGTACCAGCTGGCCCGGTCGCTGGTCGACACCGAGCTGCCCGAGGACGACCTGTTCGCCGGCGTCCGGGAGAGGATCAACGCATGACCGCACTGCTGCTCGCCGCCGCCGAGGACCGGGCGGCCAGCCCGATCGGGCTGGTGGTGATCCTCTGCCTGGGGCTCGCGGTGGTGCTGCTGATCCGCTCGATGAACCGGCACCTGCGCAAGGTGTCGACCAGCTTCCCGGTGCAGCGGCCGCCGGCCGCCCCGGACCGTGCGGACGACGAGCCCCGGGACGACGACACGCCCTAACGGCGGGTGGTGGGTGACCGTGAGGCCTGGGAGCGCTCGGGCAGCAGCAGGCCGAGCCCGAGCATCGCGAGCGCGAACGCGAGGTGCAGCCAGTTGTCCTGGTTGTTGACCGGGATGAAGTTGCCCTTGCCCTCGCCGCCGAGCAGGACCAGCCCGAGGATCCACAGCAGCAGGTAGATGGTGCCGCCGCCGACCAGGTACGTCCGGGCGCCGGGCTCGGACCGCGCCATCGCGACCCCGGCCAGGCCGAAGAGCAGGTGCACGATGTTGTGCAGCACGGAGACCTGGAAGGTGCCGAGCAGCTCGGCCTGCGAGCCGTCGCCGGCGAAGCCCAGCTCGCCGTAGTGGGTGGTCAGCCCCGGGATGAAGCCGGCGATCCCGACCAGCAGGAACACCGCCCCGAACAGGAGCGCCACCGGCTGCACCGGGCTCCGCCCAGCCATTCTGGACCGACCAGCTGTCGCCATCGTCCCTCTCCCCTCCGGCAGCGGTGCCCTGCAGGTACCCCGGCCGGGGGACCGGCACGCGGGCTTGATCGACAGGGTCTCACCCGTCCGGCCCGGGGCGGCGGTGCCGCTTGGTCTGGGCGCGCCGCCGCTTGGCCTCCAGCCGGCGCTCGGTGGCCCCGCGGGTCGGCCGGGTGGGCCGCCGGGGTGGCGGGGGCGGCAACAGCGCGCGGCGGACCAGCTCGGCCAGCCGGTCCCGGGCGGCTTCCCGGTTGCGCAGCTGGGACCGCCGCTCGCCGGCCACCACGAGGAGCTGGTCGCCGGCCAGCCGGTTGCCGAGCCGCCGGCGCAGCCGGTCCAGCAGCTGCGCCGGCAGCGTCGAGTCGCCGAGGTCCCACACCAGCTCCACCCGGGAGTCGGTGGTGTTGACGCCCTGCCCGCCGGGGCCGGACGAGCGGGAGAAGCGCTCGGTCAGCTCCTCGCCCGGGATCGTCACCCGCGGCGTCACCGGCAGGTCGGCGGCCATGCCGACAGCATGCCGGGCCAGCATGCTCCGGTCCGCTCCGGCACCATGGTCGGCATGGCCAACCGGCTCGAGCGCGCGACCAGCCCATACCTGCTGCAGCACAAGGACAACCCGGTGGACTGGTGGCCGTGGTCGGCGGAGGCGTTCGCCGAGGCGCGCCGGCGGGACGTGCCGGTGCTGCTCTCGGTGGGGTACGCGGCCTGCCACTGGTGTCACGTGATGGCGCACGAGTCGTTCGAGGACGCCGGCACGGCCGAGCTGATGAACGCCGGCTTCGTCTGCGTCAAGGTGGACCGGGAGGAGCGCCCGGACGTCGACGCCGTCTACATGGAGGCCACCCAGGGCATGACCGGGTCCGGCGGCTGGCCGATGACCTGCTTCCTCACCCCGGACGGGGAGCCCTTCTTCTGCGGGACCTACTTCCCCCGGCCGCAGTTCCGGCGGCTGCTGGCCGGGGTGGGGGAGGCGTGGCGGGACCGCCGGGACGAGGTCACCGGCGCCGGGCAGCGGATCGTCGCGGCGCTCGCCCGGCCGCGCGGGGTCACCCCGGCGCCGCTGGACGAGGCCGCGTTGGACGCGGCCGCCGCGGCCCTGCGGGCGGACTACGACACGGCCCGCGGCGGCTTCGGCGGGGCGCCGAAGTTCCCCCCGTCGATGGTGCTGGAGTTCCTGCTGCGCCGGCACGCCCGGCTCGGTCCGGCCGGAGCGGCGGACGGCCTGGACATGGTCGTCGGGACCGCCGAGGCGATGGCGCGGGGCGGGATGTACGACCAGCTCGCCGGCGGCTTCGCCCGCTACTCGGTCGACGCGGACTGGGTGGTGCCGCACTTCGAGAAGATGCTGTACGACAACGCGCTGTTACTGCGGGTGTACGCGCACCTCTGGCGGGAGACCGGCTCGCCGCTGGCCCGCCGGGTGGCCGCCGAGACCGCCGGCTTCCTGCTGCGCGACCTGCGGACCCCGGAGGGCGGCTTCGCCTCGGCGCTGGACGCGGACGCGGCCGGCGTCGAGGGGCTGACGTACGCATGGACGCCCGCCCAGCTGCGAGCGGTGCTCGGCGAGCCCGACGCGGCCTGGGCCGGCGCGCTGCTGTCGGTGGGCGAGGTCGGCACCTTCGAGCACGGCGCCTCGACGCTGCAGCTGCCCAGCGACCCCGACGACCCGCAGCGCTGGGCCAGGATCCGGGACCGGCTGCACGCGGCTCGCAGTGCCCGGCCGCAGCCGGCCCGCGACGACAAGGTCGTCACCGGGTGGACCGGGCTGGCGATCGCCGGGCTCGCCGACGCGGGCGTGCTGCTCGGCGTGCCGGCCTGGGTGGGGGCCGCGGCCGCGGCCGCGGACCTGCTGCTGCGGCTGCACCTGGTGGGCGGCCGGCTCCGGCGTACCTCCCGGAACGGGGTGGTGGGCACGCCGGCCGGTGTGCTGGAGGACTACGCGGACCTGGCCGAAGGGCTGCTCGCGCTGCACCAGGCCACCGCCGGCCCGCGCTGGCTGGCCGCCGCCGGGGACCTGCTCGACGTGGTGCTGGCCCGCTTCGGCGACGGCCGCGGCGGCTTCCACGACACCGCCGACGACGCGGAGACGCTGATCCGCCGGCCGTGGGACCCGACCGACGGGCCGGTCCCGGCCGGGCCGGCAGCCGCTGCCGGCGCGCTGCTCGGCCACGCCGCGCTGTCCGGCCGCACCGACTTCCGGGCGGCGGCGGACTCGGCGCTGGCCACGCTGGCGCCGGTCGCCCGCGCGTACCCCAGGGCCGCCGGCTGGGCCTGCGCGGTGGCCGAGGCGGCGCTCGCCGGCCCGCTCCAGGTGGCCGTCGCGATCCCCGCCTCGTCCGGTACCGGCGCCGGGCCGGGCCCGGCCGGCACGGCCGGTCCGGGCGCCGATCCCGGCCCGGCCGTGGACAGAGGTGTCGGCCTGGTCCGGGTCGCCCGGCTCGGCACCTCGCCCGGCCTGCTGGTCGTCGCCGGCGAGCCGGACGCCGAGGGCGTACCGCTGCTGGAGTCCCGGCCGCTGGTCGGCGGCCGGCCCGCCGCGTACGTCTGCCGCGGCTTCGTCTGCGACCGCCCGACCACCGACCCGGCCGCCCTGGCGAAGGCGGTCCGCGCCGTCCAGGCCCCTTGAACGTCCGGAGCGAGCTCCAGCAGCCTCCCGAGCACTAGCCTCACTAGTCTCACCAGCCTCCGGGGCGCGTTACGCCGTGGGCGGACTCCCTGTCCTTCCGCTTGTCCACGCCGCATGATGATTCCACTGCAACGGTGTAATCAGGCCGAGGGATGTGGGATCGATGACCGGACGCGGGCACAAGGGGTGGCACGGCGGGCGCGGCTTCGGCCGGCCGGGTGGCTGGCAGCAGGCCGACCTGCCGCCGGCCGACGACGCGGCCGGCTGGTTCGCCGGGCGGCTGCCGGACGAGTGGTTCACCGGCCCGCCCGAGGTCAGCATCGACCGGGACGAGATCCTGGTGGTCGGCACGCTGGAGCCGCCCGCGGTGGACAGCGGCGACGCGGCCGCGGCGACCGCCGCCGAAGCGGGCCGGATCAGCCGTTTCCGCGAGGACACCCGGGACGAGCGGATCGCGATCGCCCGGGAGGCCGAGCACCGGTACGGCCGGAAGGTCGCCTGGGGCGCCGCCTGCGGCGGCAGCCGGCAGCTGTTCACCACGCTGTCCGCGCCGGTGATGACCCGGCTGCGGCAGCCGGAGCGCAAGGTGCTGGACACGCTGGTGGACGCCGGCGTGGCCCGGTCCCGGTCCGAGGCGCTGGCCTGGTGCGTGCGGCTGGTCGGCGAGCACGCCGAGGAGTGGCTCGGCGAGCTGCGCGAGGCGATGTCCGCGGTGGACCGGCTGCGGGCGCAGGGCCCCGGCGGGGCGGAGCCGGAGGCCGGCGCGACGGAAGCGTGACATTCCGGCGGGTGCCGGCCGGCTAGTGTTTGGCCGTGCGTGCCGCCGTGTTCGAGGGACCAGGCAACATCCGGATCCAGCAGGTGCCCGACCCGGAGGTCGAGCTGCCCACCGATGCCGTCGTCCGGGTCGTCGCCGCCGGCATCTGCGGCTCCGACCTCTGGCCGTACCGGGGGTACGGGCAGCGGGCGCCGGGCTCCCGGATCGGGCACGAGTTCATCGGGATCGTCGCGGACGTCGGCGCGGACGTCCGTACGGTGCGCTCGGGTGACCTGGTGATCTCGCCGTTCACCTGGTCCGACGGCACCTGTGAGTACTGCATCGACGGCCTGCAGACCTCCTGCGTGGACGGCGGCGTCTTCGCCGAGCCGGGCCACGACGGCGCGCAGGGCGAGGCGGTCCGGGTGCCGCACGCGGACGGCACGCTGGTGGTGGTGCCGCTGGCGCTGCGGGACGCCGACCCGGGCCTGCTGCTGCCGCTGTGCGACGTGCTGCCGACCGGCCACCACGCCGCGAGGGTCGCCGGCGTCCGGTACGGCCAGCGCGTCGTCGTGGTCGGCGACGGCGCGGTCGGGCTGAGCGCGGTGATCGCGGCCCGGCGGCTGGGCGCCGAGTCGGTGGTGATGATCGGCCACCACGAGGAGCGGCTCGAGCTGGCCGGCCGGCTGGGCGCCACCGACACCGTGCTCGGCCTCGGCGACGAGGCGGTGGAGCAGGCCATGACGATCACCGGCGGCGCGCACGCGGTGCTGGAGTGCGTGGGCGCGCAGGCGTCCGTGGACACCGCGATCGCGGTAGCCCGGGACGGTGCGACGATCGGTTACGTCGGGGTCCCGCACCTGGTCGAGGGACTCGACCTGGGCCTGCTCTTCGGCCGCAACATCGGCATCGCCGGCGGCATCGCGCCGGCCCGGGCGTACATCCCGGAGCTGCTCAAGGACATCGCGCTCGGCAGCCTGGACCCGCGCGCGCTCTTCGACGCTACGGTGGACCTGGAGGGCGTGCCGGACGGCTACGTGGCGATGGACACCCGCAAGGCGGTCAAGGTCCGGGTCAACGTCAGCTCAATCTGATCCGGCCGCGGCCATCGCGACCGCAGCCGGTCAGAAGGCGAGCCGGAGCGCTGCCGGGCGACCGGCCGCCCGGGGGTGCGGGGGCCGCCCCCCGGAATGACCGGAATGACTAGTAGACGGCGAGCCAGACCGCGACCATGTGGCAGGTGGCCGCGACGACGGTGCACAGGTGGAAGACCTCGTGGAAGCCGAAGACCAGCGGCCGGGGGTCCGGCCGCTTCAGGGCGTACACCACGCCGCCGATCGTGTAGACCACGCCGCCCACCGCGATCAGCACCACCGCGGCCACCCCGCCGTGCCGCAGCAGGTCCGGGAAGACGAAGACGGCCACCCAGCCGAGCCCGATGTAGACCGGCACGGTCAGCCACCGGGGCGCGGTGATCCAGCTGGTCTTGAGCAGCACGCCGGCGACCGCGCCGGCCCAGACCACGACCAGCACCGTGCGGCCGGTCCGCTCCGGCATCGCCAGCAGCGCGAACGGCGTGTACGTCCCCGCGATGAACAGGAAGATCATCGAGTGGTCGAGCCGGGCCACCAGTGCGCGCCGGGCCGGGGTGGACCAGGTCACCCGGTGGTAGACCGCCGAGGTGCCGAAGAGCAGCGACACGGTCAGCGCGTAGACCGAGGTGGCCAGCGCGGTCTGCGCGCCCTCGGTGGCGCCGACGACCGAGACCAGCACGATCCCGGCGGCGACCGAGACCCCGAAGGCCCACACGTGCAGCCAGCCGCGCAGCCGGGGCCGGACCAGCAGGGGCGGCCGCACGGCCTCGGTGGCGCTCACGCCCACGAGGTTACGGTCGCGTAGGTTGCCGGCGCAGCCCCCGGCGGTCGGATGCGGCGCTCGTCACGTCCGGGCCGGCCGGAACTGTCCTGGCGACGGGCACGCAGCGCGTACGCTCCGGGGGATGCGTGTTCGCGACCTGCCCTACGTCCTGTACGAGCGACGGATGCTCCGGCAGCTCGCCGGCCGGGCGGTGCCGCGGCACGTCGGGGTGATGTGCGACGGCAACCGGCGGTGGGCGCGGGCGTCCGGGCTGGGCGACGTGAGCTTCGGCCACCAGCGCGGTGCGGACAAGATCTCCGAGCTGCTGCGGTGGAGCGCGGACGCCGGCGTCGAGGTGGTCACGCTGTGGCTGCTGTCCACCGACAACCTGTCCCGGCCGGCGGCCGAGCTCGGGCCGCTGCTGCGGATCATCGAGGAGCTGGTCGACGACCTGGCCGGCGCGCAGCGGGCCTGGCGGATCAAGGTGGTCGGCGCGCTGGACCTGCTGCCGCCGGAGACCGCGCACGTGCTCAAGGCGGCCGAGGAGCGGACCGTGGACCGGCCGGGGATGGCGGTCAACATCGCGGTCGGGTACGGCGGGCGCCGGGAGATCGCGGACGCGGTCCGGTCGCTGCTGCACGAGCACGCCGCGGCCGGCACCTCCATCGAGGAGCTGGCCGAGGTCCTCGACGTCGACCACATCGCCGAGCACCTCTACACCCGCGGCCAGCCGGACCCGGACCTGGTGATCCGGACCAGCGGCGAACAGCGGATGTCCGGCTTCCTGCTCTGGCAGAGCGCGCACTCGGAGTTCTACTTCTGCGACGCGTACTGGCCGGACTTCCGCCGGATCGACTTCCTCCGGGCGCTGCGGGCGTACGCGGCCCGGCACCGCCGCTTCGGCGGCTAGATACCCTGGGGTGGTCCGCCAGGTAGCTTCGGGCGGGTGGACGTCCCCCGCGAGTACGTGCTCCTGGGCCTGCGCTTCGACCGGCTGTCCGAAGGATTCGTCGACGCGTACACCGGCGACCCGGCGCTGCGCCGCCAGGTCGAGGACGAGCCGCGGCCGCTGCCGGTGGCGCTCGCGGCGCGGGCCCGGGACCTGCGCCGGGAGTTGCCGGCGGCCGGGCTGCCGGCCGACCGGGTCGCCTTCCTGGACGGCCAGCTGGCCGCGCTGGAGTGCAGCGCCGGCAAGCTGGCCGGCGGGCCGGTCGGCTTCGTCGACGAGGTCGAGGCGTACTTCGGGGTCCGGATCTCACCCGGCGACGAGGCGCAGTACGCGGCGGCGCACGCCCGGCTGGACGCGCTGCTGCCGGGGGACGGCTCGCTGACCGACCGGTACGCGGCGTACCGGGCGCTGGACGAGTGCCCGCCGGACCGGCTGGCCGCCGTGGTGCGGGAGCTCTCCGGCGCGCTGCGGGACGTGGTGCGCTCGGGCTACGGGCTGCCCGAGGGCGAGACGGTCGAGTACCTGGTGGTCACCGACGAGCCGTGGAGCGGCTTCAACTACTACCTGGGCGGGATGCGGTCCCGGGTGGCGATCAACGCGGACCTGCCGCACCGGCTGTCCCAGCTGCCGCACCTGGTCGCGCACGAGTCGTACCCGGGACACCACACCGAGCACTGCCGCAAGGAGCGCGGGCTGGTCGGTGCCGGTGGCCGGCTGGAGCACACCATCTTCCTGGTGAACACGCCGGAGTGCCTGGTCGCCGAGGGGCTGGCGGACCTCGGCATCCCGGCCACCATCGGGTCCGGGTGGGGCCGGTGGGCCCAGGAGCTGTACGCGGACCTGCGGTTGGTCTTCGACGGCGAGCGGGCGGAGCAGATCGCGGACGCGGTGCGCGGGCTGGACCGGGCCCGGCAGGACGCCGCGCTGCTGCTGCACGACCGGGGTGCCACCGAGGACGAGGTGATCGCGTTCCTGACCCGGTGGATGCTGGTGCCGGAGGCGCGGGCGCGGCAGTCGCTGCGGTTCCTGTCGCACCCGCTGTGGCGGGCGTACACGTCCACGTACGTGGAGGGCTACCGGCTGCTGTCGTCCTGGCTGGCGGCCCGACCGGCGGGCACGCCGGTGGGGTCCCGCTTCGTGCGGCTGCTGGACGAGCCGCTGACCCCCGCCCGGCTGGCCGGGGAGTGCGTCAGCTAGGGGCGCGGCGGCGGGCGCCGAGGTCCCGGGACAGGCCGCGGGCGCACTCCCCGACCGCGGCCCGCAGGCCGGCATCGCCCCCGGCGAAGCGGTCCGCGGGACCGGTGATGCCGAGCGCGCCGACCACCCGGCCGCCGCTGTCGAAGACCGGTGCCGCCAGCCCGGCCTCGCCGACGATGGCCTCCTGATCCTCGCCGGCCACTCCGGTGGTCGCCGTCCGGCGCAGCTCCTCGGCGAGCTCGTCCCGGCCGGTCAGCGTGCTGCCGGTCAGTGGCTGGTGCGGACCGGCGAGCAGCCGGTCGCGGTCGGCCGGGTCCAGGTTCGCCACCACCGCCTTGCCGAGCGCGCACGCGTACCACGGGATCGAGGCGCCTACCTCGAGGATCTGCACGGTGTCGTCCGGCCGGAAGACGTGGTGGACGACGATGACATGGTCGACGTGCAGCACGCCGACCCGGGACGACTGCCGGGTCCGGTTGGCCAGCGCGTCGGCCCAGAACAACGACCGGGCCCGGAGCGGGTGGTTCTCCAGCACGGTGCTGCCGAGCTGGAACAGTGTCATGCCGAGCTGGTACTTCCCGGTCTCCGGGTCCTGCTGGACCAGCCCCTCGGCCTCCAGCGTGCGCAGCAGCCCGTGCACGGTGCCTTTCGCCAGCGACACCCGCTCGGCCAGCTCGGTGACGCCCAGCCTCGGCGTCTCCCCGGCCAGCTCCCGCAGCAGGCTGGCTGCCCGCGCCACCGACTGGATCATAGCAGGAAACCCGCCAGCTGTTCAGTATGGTCGAACGGAATTCGAGATTGTAGGATACCGGTGTGGTCGGGATCGTACTCGTCTCGCACAGCCCGCAGCTCGCTGCCGGGTTGGCCGATCTGCTCGCCGCGATCGGGTCGCCCGAGGTCGCGGTGGTGCTCGCCGCCGGCACCGAGGACGGCCGGCTGGGCACTGACCCGGACGCGGTCAGCGCGGCGGTGGGCGGCGCCGACCGGGGCGACGGGGTCGTCGTGCTGCCCGACCTCGGCTCCGCCGTGCTCAGCGTGAAAGTGGCTCTGGAGGACTCCGACCCGACCCGGTACGTGCTGGTCGACGCGCCGTTCGTGGAGGGCGCGGTGGCCGCGGCGGTGACGGCGGCGGGCGGGGCGTCCGTCGCCGAGGTGGCCGAGGCGGCCCGCGGAGCGCGCGATGTCCCCAAGTTCTGAGCCCGGGTCCGGCGCTGCCGCCGAGGAGGAGTGCGCCGAGCGCAGCGTCATGCTGCGGGTGGACCTGCATGCCCGGCCGGCGGGCAAGCTGACCCGGGCGGCCGCCGGCTTCGCCGCGGTCACCACGCTGGTGGCGGGGGAGCGGTCGGCGAGCGCCCGCAGCGTGCTCGCCGTCATGGCGCTCGGTGCGATCGCCGGCACCGAGGTGTCGGTCCGGGCCAGCGGAGCCGACGCTGCGGCCGCCGCCGAGGCCCTCGCCGCCGTGCTCGCCGACGCCGACTGACCGGTCAGGCCGCCCGCTCGACCGCGCGCTGCAGCGCGGCGAAGAGCAGCGCGGTCGAGGCCGCGCCCGGGTCCTGGTGGCCGATCGACCGCGCCCCGAGGTAGGACGCCCGGCCCTTGCGGGCCTCCAGTGGCACCGTCGCCCGCGCCCCGTCCTCCGCCGCGTGCGCCGCGCTCTTCACCGCGGTCGCCAGCGGGTGGCCGGCCCGGACCGCCTCCTCCGCCGCGGCCAGCGCCGGCGCGTACGCGTCCACCATCGTCTTGTCGCCCTCGCTCGCCGCGCCGAGCCGGCGCACCCCGTCCAGCCCCGCCCGCAGGGCCGCCACGAAGCTCGCGTCGTCGGCCGTCCCCGCGTCGCCGAGGGCCTTGCCCATCTCCCGGAACGCGGTCCCGTACAGCGGTCCGGAGGCGCCGCCGACGGTGGAGATCAGCGTCCGGCCGACCAGCATCAGCACCGCCGCCGGGGTGGCCGGCGGCGGGTCCGCGGCGGCCAGCTTCGCCGTCACCGCGGTGAAGCCGCGGTGCATGTTGACCCCGTGGTCGGCGTCGCCGATGGCGGAGTCGAGCGACGTGAGGTGGTCCCGCTCCGAGGCCACGGCGGCCGCGAGCTCGGCCACCCAGGCCCGGGCGAGATCGGAGTCGAGCGGCACTCACCCTCCCCAGCGCAACGCGGGTGTGCTCACCGGAGCGTCCCACAGCCGGGTCAGCTCGTCATCCAGCTTGGTCAGCGTGAGCATGCAGCCGGCCATCTCCAGACTGGTGACGTAGTTGCCGACCAGCGAGCGCGCCACCGTGACGCCGCGGTCGCCGAGGATCCGGACCACCTCGTTGAAGACGATGTAGAGCTCGATCTGCGGGGTGCCGCCCATCCCGTTGACGATCACCAGCGCGCTGTCGCCGCGGTTCAGCGGCATGTCCTCCAGGATGGCCGCGGCGGCGATCTCGGCCAGCTCGGAAGCCGGGCCGATCGGGCGGCGCTCCCGGCCGGGCTCCCCGTGGATGCCGATGCCGAGCTCGATCTCGTCGTCGCCGAGCTCGAAGGTCGGGGTGCCGGCGGCCGGGGTGATGCACGAGGTGAGGGCGATGCCGAAGCTGCGGCTCGCCTCGTTCGCCTTCCGGCCGGCGGCCGCGACGGCGTCGACGTCGCCGCCCTCCTCGGCCAGCGCGCCGGCCACCTTCTCCACCACCACCGTGCCGCCGGTGCCGCGCCGGCCGGCGGTGTAGAGGCTGTCCTGCACGGCGACGTCGTCGTTGACCAGCACCGTCTCGACCTTGATGCCGTCGTCGTCGGCCAGCTCGGCGGCGAGCTGGAAGTTCAGCACGTCGCCGGTGTAGTTCTTCACCACGTGCAGGACGCCGGCGCCGCCGGACGCGGCGTGGGTGGCGGCGAGGATCTGGTCCGGCACCGGCGAGGTGAAGACCTCGCCCGGCACCGCGGCGGTGAGCATGCCGCGGCCGACGAAGCCGGCATGCAGCGGCTCGTGCCCGGACCCGCCGCCGGAGACCACGCCGACCTTGCCCTGCTGCGGCGCGTCGGCGCGTACGACGTAGCGCTGCTCCACCTCCACCCGCAGCTCGGGGTGGGCGGCCGCCATGCCCCGCAGCGCGTCCCGGACGACGTCCGCGGGGTCGTTGATGAGCTTCTTCACCCGGGTTCCTCCGTCCGGACGTTGCCGCCGGCTGCGAGCCTTGTTCGGCATTGTCGAACAATGTTTCCGAACCCTCTCAGCGCCGGGACGGTCCTGTCAAGAGCCGGCTCGTCGCCCTCGGCGGGCAGCGGAGTCGCGCCGGGTTGACCGTGATGTTGCGGGACAACCGGGCGTTTCCCTTGGCCTCGGCGTCGCCCGGCCCGTACCGTCAGCAACGGTGGTGCTCCGAGCCGGGGCGCCGCCCGGGGAGGCCCTGACGTGTCGGACTGCGACAGAGGGGGCCGGCACCAGGCCCCGCTCGGGGCCGCCAGCCGGACCTTCGAGAGCGGGCGTTGGTGCGGCGCCCCCAGGGAGGGCCTGTGGCCGACCGCCGCACGACCGGATCCCGCCGGACGTACGTCCTCGACACGAGCGTGCTGCTCTCCGACCCGGGTGCACCGGCCCGGTTCGGTGAGCACGACATCGTCCTGCCGCTCGTCGTCATCAGCGAACTGGAGGGCAAGCGGCACCACCCCGAGCTCGGCTGGTTCGCCCGGCAGGCGCTCCGCATGCTCGACGACCTGCGCGTCAAGCACGGTCGGCTGGACGCTCCGGTCCCGCTCGGCGAGGACGGCGGCACCCTGCACGTCGAGCTGAACCACACCGACCTCTCCGTCCTCCCGGTCGGGCTGCGCGGCTCCGGAGACACCGACAACGATTCGAGAATTCTCGCGGTCGCCCGCAACTTGTCCGCGGACGGCCGGGACGTCGTGCTGGTCAGCAAGGACATGCCGCTGCGGGTCAAGGCCGCGTCGGTCGGGATCGTCGCCGACGAGTACCGGGCGCAGCTCGCGGTCGACTCCGGCTGGACCGGGATGGTCGAGCTGGAGGTGGCCGAGGACGAGATCGGCCGGCTGTACTCGAACGAGCGGGTCGAGCTGGCCGCCGCCGCCGGGCTGCCCTGCCACACCGGGCTGGTGCTGCTGTCGTCGCGCGGCTCCGCGCTCGGTCGGGTCACCGCGGACAAGCAGGTCCGGCTGGTCCGCGGCGACCGGGAGGCGTTCGGCCTGCACGGGCGGTCCGCGGAGCAGCGCGTGGCGCTCGACCTGCTGCTCGACCCGGAGGTGGGGATCGTCTCCCTCGGTGGCCGGGCCGGCACCGGCAAGTCCGCGCTCGCGCTCTGCGCGGGCCTGGAGAACGTGCTGGAGCGCCGGGCCTTCAAGCGCGTCGTCGTCTTCCGCCCGCTGTACGCGGTGGGCGGCCAGGACCTCGGCTACCTGCCCGGCTCCGAGGGCGAGAAGATGGCGCCCTGGGCGCAGGCGGTCTTCGACACGCTCGGCGCGCTGGTCAGCAAGGAGGTGCTCGACCACGTCCTGGACTCGGGCATGCTCGAGGTGCTGCCGCTGACCCACATCCGGGGCCGGTCGCTGCACGACTCGTTCGTGGTGGTGGACGAGGCCCAGTCGTTGGAGCGCGGCGTGCTGCTCACCGTGCTGTCCCGGCTCGGCGCCGGTTCCCGGGTGGTGCTCACCCACGACGTGGCACAGCGGGACAACCTGCGGGTCGGCCGGCACGACGGCGTCGCGGCGGTGATCGAGGCGCTCAAGGGGCACCCGCTCTTCGCGCACGTCACGCTGACCCGCTCCGAGCGGTCGCCGATCGCCGCGCTGGTCACCGAGATGCTGGAGGACCTGCCGCTGTAGGCCGGCCTTATATAAGCGTGCTGTTTACTCTCGGGGTGTGCACGCTTTCGACGTGCTCGGCGACCCGGTGCGTCGGCGGATCCTCGAGCTGCTCGGCCGCGGTGAGCTGGCCGCCGGCGAGATCGGCGCGGTCGTGCAGGCCGAGTACGGCATCTCCCAGCCGGCCGTGTCGCAGCACCTGAAGGTGCTGCGGGACAACGGGTTCGCGCGGGTCCGGGCGGTGGGGACGCGGCGGCTGTACGCCGTCGACCCGGCGCCGCTGCGGGAGGCGGACGAGTGGCTGGAGCACTTCCGTCGCTTCTGGACACCGCACCTGGACGCGCTCGCGACCGAGCTGGCCCGCGGCCAGAAGTCCCGCCGCGCCGACTGACCCCGCCGCGCCGAGTGACCCCGGCCGCGGCCGCTCCGACGCCGGCCGCCGGCCGCGCTGGGTCGCCCGTCCCGGGCCGCCCGGTCCCATCCGGTCACCTCGGCGGGAGCGGGACCTGCACCGGCAGGTAGCTGCCGCGCAGGACGAGCAGGCCGCGCCCCTTCGGCATCGGACCGAGCGCGCTGCGCGGCGGCTTGATGCCGAGCAGCTCGCCCTCCATCGGGTGCTCCGGGCTGAGCAGCAGGCCGGACTTCGTCTTGCGCGCCTCCACGAGGTAGCCGCGGTAGCCGTTGACCATCTCCCCGGTCGTGCCGCTGACCACCAGCGCGCGCTGCCCGTCCCGGCCCTCCCGCAGCACCGCCTCGAAGGCGACCGCGCAGGGCGCGTCGGTGAGCAGCTCGCCGTCGTCCACCAGCACCGTGACCGGACCGAGCGCCTGGTCCAGCAGCGCGTAGACGTCCTGCTCGGTGGGGGTGCCGGTGAGCACGCCGAGCACGCCCGGGGTGCCGGCCATCGCCCGCAGCGGGGACGGCCGCGGCGTCACGACCACCAGCTCGCTGCCGCCGTCGAGCAGCGAGCCGGCGACGGTGAGCAGCGCGGTGGACCGCCCGCTCCGGGCCGGCCCGCCGACCACGAAGCCGGGACCGTCGTCGTCCAGGTCGACGCCCAGCGGCCGCAGCTCGTCGCCGCCGACGCCGACCAGCGCCCACATCGGGCTCGCCGGCCGCGGTGGCGCGCCCATGTCCAGCACCTCGCGCAGCGAGATCCGCACCGGCAGCAGGTCGACCCGGGCCGGCCGGTGCGCCCGCGGCACCGTGGCGTCCCGCTCGTGCGCCTCCCGGGCGATCCGGCCGAGCTCGCGCAGCTGCGCCGGCCCGGACCGGTCGGGGTCCAGCAGCGCGACCTGGGTCTCGATCATCGAGTCGTTGCGGAACCCCCGGCCTGGCGGCATCGACTCCGGCATCCGCCGCGCCTGCAACCCGGCCAGCCCGTAGTCGTTGCGATCGCCCATCCGCAGCACGAGCTTGTCCTCGATCGTGGTAGGCAGCCGGCCGAGCAGTGCCGACCGGTCGCCGGCCACCACCGCACGCAGCCCCACACCCGGGCCCTCGCGGAGGATGCGCAGCACGTTCTGGGTCAGCCGGCCGCCGTCGAGCTCGTCGAAGGACGCCATGAATCCCTCCCACCGGTCGAGCAGGAAGACCAGGTAGGGCAGCCGCCGGTCCGCAGGCACGGCGGCCCGCTGCTCGGCGAGCGACCCGTAGCCGTGCTGGGCGAGCAGCAGCTGCCGGCGGGCGATCTCGTCGAGCAGCACGGTGAGCAGGCGGTCGGTGCGCTCGACCTGGTCGCGGGAGACGACCGCCCCGCAGTGCGGCAGGTCGGCCACCGCCAGCATCGCCGCGTTGCCGCAGTCCAGCGCGTAGAGGTGGACGTCCCGGCAGCTGGTCCGGGCGGCGATGCTGCCGGCGATGGTGCGCAGCGCGGTCGACCGGCCGGACCGGGGCGCGCCGGCCACCACCAGGTGGCTGCCCTGCTCCAGGTCGATCACCAGCGGCACCTGGGCCTGGGTCTCCGGCAGGTCCTCGAGACCGAACGGGATCCGCGGCAGCCGGCCGCCCGGGTCGCCCGGCGCCGGCTGGTCGGCCGGCGTCGGCAGCTCTGCCAGCCCGATCTGCTCGCGCAGTGCGGGCAGCCAGGGGCTGCGGTAGCGGTGCACGCCGGCCCGCGCGGCCGCCTCCTGGATCGCGCCGACCAGCACCTGGAGGTCGGTCTGCATCGTCGCGTCGTCCTCGGTCGCCCGCGGGCGCTCGATCGGCGCGTCCAGCCGGTCCCAGCAGACGACGCCCGCGAACGCCCGCGGCGGGCCCTGCGGAGAGTCCGGGCGCCGGCCCCCGATCCGGCCGGCCTGGAACGCGGTCAGTGCGGAGAAACCGGTCCGCGCGTACGCCCGGCCGGGAGTGCTCCTGGCGATCCGGGCGGCGTCCCGGGCGTCTATGACGTCTGTGGACTCGGCGTCGTCGGTGACCCGCAGCGCGATCCGGAGATTGGTGTTGGCCCGGATGACCGGCGACACCACACCGGAAGGTCGCTGGGTCGCCAGGATCAGGTGCACGCCGAGCGACCGGCCCCGCATCGCGATGCCGACCAGCCCGGTCACGAACTCCGGCAGCTCCTCCACCAGCGAGGCGAACTCGTCGATGATCAGGATCGTCCGCGGCACCGGGTCGACCTCGAAGCCCGGCGGCGGCGCGAAGTCGGGGTGGTCGAGGGTGTCCCAGTAGTCCTCGACGTCCTTCGCGCCGACCGCGCCGAGCAGCAGCTCGCGCCGCTTGAGCTCGGCATCGAGCGACTGCAGCGCCCGCTCGGTCAGGTGGCCGTCCAGGTCGGTCACCATGCCGACCGTGTGCGGCAGGTCCACGCAGTCCTTGAACGCGGCGCCGCCCTTGTAGTCGATCAGCACGAACGTCATCGCGTCCGGCGGGTTGCCGACCGCGAGCGACGCGATGATCGACTGCAGCAGCTCGGACTTGCCCGAGCCGGTGGTGCCGGCGACCAGCGCGTGCGGGCCGTCCTGCTTGACGTCCAGCACGAAGGTGCCGGTTGCGGACGCACCGATGGCAGCGGCGGTGGTCCGGCCGTGCCGCCGCCACCGCTCGGTGATCCGGTCCGCCGCCGGCGGCTCCAGTCCCAGCACGTCGAGCAGCCGCAGCGACGTCGGCAGCGCGCTGTCGTCCTCCTCTCGGCTCACGTCGCGCACCGCGGTCAGCGCCCGCGCCGCCCGCTCGCACCAGGGCACGCTCACCTGGTCGGCCAGCACATCGGTGACCCGGTCGCCGAAGGACCGGCGGACGGTCATCCGGACCGGGTCGGTCGGGTTGCAGCTCGCCACCACCCGGCACTCCTCGGGCAGTAGCCGCTCCTCCGCGTCGAGGCAGATCGCGTACACCCCCACGGCCGGGCCGTCCTGCAGCACGACCGGCATCCCGGGCAGCGCGCGCAGCCGGCGGGCGCCGTCGAGAACTACCAGGGTGGCCGCCGTCCGGGACAGGTCCAGCGGGCTTCGGGCGGCCTCCAGCTGCGCCTGCCGCTGCTGGACCAGCGCGGCCAGCTCGCTCACCCGGCGCGCCGTGATGGCCGCCGAGGTGCCGGTCAGCGCCACCGCCTGCCGACCGTCCGGCCGGGCGTGCGGCAGCCACCGGGTCCACTCCCAGTCGGCCCGGCCGCCGGCGTCGGTCAGCACGATGATCGAGAGGTCCCGTGGGCTGTGCAGCACCGCCGCTTGCGCCACCAGCCAGCGGGCAGCGGCGTGCACCTGGCGCACCGGACCGGCGACGCCGAGCACGCCACCGGCTTGGGGCAGCGGCACCGTCACCGGCACGTCGTCGAGCATCGGCGCCTCGGGCCGGTCGGCGCGTGACCCGCCGGTCAGCTCGATGGATGACCCGAGCCGGGCGGTGCCGAGCCGGAGCAGCAGCCGGTCGGAGTCCCACCGGCGGCGCTCCCAGAGCCGGCGCCTCGGCCCCAGCGCGGTCAGCAGCACCGCGGCCGGGTCGGGAGCGTCGTGCCGGCGCATCCGCCGCTCCCTGCGGGCGGCCTCGGCGACCTCGCGCTTCGCCTCCGCGAGCGCCTGGCGGTAGTCGGCCAGCTGCTGGCGGTGGGACCGCCTGCCCTGCCGTCGCTCGGTCAGCCAGCTGCTCAGCATCATGACCGGGCTGAGCAGCGTGAACAGCAGGAAGATCACCGACCGGGTCAGCGCGAAGAGCAGCACGCCCACGGCCAGCGGGGCCAGCGAGGCCAGCAGCGGGATGGGCCTCTGCTGCCCGTCCGGCGGCCCGGCCGGCAGCTCGACGGTGACTGTGGTCGGCGCCGGGAGCAGCCGGGGCGGGCGGTTGTAGGCCAGGCCGCCGTCCTCGGTGGGCACCAGCGCCGCGTCCGGCGCCTCCGCCGGCACCACCGTCAGCCGGGTGTCGCCGACGGCGACGACCTGGCCCGGCTCGACCGCGCGCTCCTCGGTCAGCGGCCGGCCCTCCAGCCGGCCCGCCGTTGCCTGCTCGTACGGCCGCCAGCGGACCGCGTGCGGGGTGACAAGCAGCCGGGCCTGCCGCGGCGACACGGTGGGATCGGCGACGTAGGCGTCGGCGTCGTGCGCGCTGCCCAGCACGAACTCGCCCAGCGGCAGCCGGTGCACCCGGCCGGCGTCCGGGCCGCCGACCACCCGCACCTCGGCGACCCCGCCGACGTCCGGGTCGTGCACGCCGAGCCCGACCGGGCCGCCGAGCCCCACCACGACGCCCTCGCGCAGCGGGCTGACCGGCATCGCGAGCGTCGGGTCGACCGGCCGTCCGGCCACCCAGACGTCGGCACCGGCACCCTCCGGACCGGCACCCTCCGGACCGGCCGCCGGACCGGCAGCCCCCGGACCGGCACCCGCCGGCCCACCGCCGACCCGGCCGGCCCCGACCGCGGCCGGCACCCCGAGGGCGGCCCGCAGCGCACGGGCCGCCTCCGCCACGGTGCTGTCCCGCTCCACCACAAGCACCACGTCCGCGCAGCGGCCGCTGCGCACGTCGACCGCGGTCAACTGGACGTCCACCGGCCCCCACCTCCGCGGCAGACAGTAGGCGAACCGGGCCAGACCCGGTTTCCGTCGTCCACACCCGGCAAGCCCGTCCACAGGGATGAGAGGGGAGGAACCGCCCGGTCCTTGATCATGCTTAGACTGCCCCGCCTGGTCCCGCCCGGCCCGCACCGGAGGCAGCATGACCACCACCCAGACCTCGGACCGCCTGTCCACGCGCGCCGCCCGGCGGGCGTCCGGCCACGGCGGCCAGCTGCCGCCGATCGGCGACCGGCTGCCGGTCCCGCCCCGCCGGCGCCGGCCGGCGCTGGCCGCCCTGGCGGTGGTGCTCATCCTCGGCGGCGCCGCGCTGGCCGCGACGCTGGTGCTGAGCAGCGGGCAGAAGCAGGAATACCTGCTGGTCAACCGCGACATCGCGATCGGTGACGTGCTGAGCCCGGAGGACTTCCGGCAGCAGCCGCTGTCCGCCACCCGGTCCCCGGTCTTCGCCCCGGTGCCGGTCGCCGACTTCTACGGCCGGGTCAACGGCAAGCGCGCGCTGGTCGAGATGCGCAAGGGCTCGTTGCTCACCCAGGGCACGTTCGGCGACCGGGTCACGCCGGCCAAGGGCCTCAGCCAGCTGTCCCTCAACGTCCCGGAGGGGCAGTACCCGGCCGGGCTGCAGGCCGGCGACGTCGTCAAGGTGCTGCACACCCCCCGCGCAAACACCGGCAGCACCGCGGTCGACCAGGGCGGGAAGCTGGTCCCGCGTGGCGCCACCCTGGTCGCCGCGGCGTACGTGACGAGCGTGGTCCGCAGCTCGTCCGGGCAGAACGGGGTGGTCGTCGGCATCGAGGTGAAGAACCTCGAGCTGGTCGAGTCGCCCGACCGGGGGCTGCCCGCCGCCGCCGCGGCCAACGCCCTCAACGCGATCTCGGTCGTCCGCCTCGACCCGACCCACGAGTACGACCAGGGGAGCCGGTAGTGGCCCTGGTCGTCGTCGCCTCGGACAAGGGCTCGCCCGGCGTCACCACCACCGCACTGACCATGGCCGCGGTCTGGCCCCGGCGCGCCCTGCTGGCCGAGCTCGACCCGTCCGGCGGCGATGTCGCGCTGCGGCTGCGCGGCCCGCGCGGGGCGCCGCTGTCCCCCGAGGTCGGGCTGATCAGCCTCGCGGTCGGGGTGCGCCGGGGCACCCAACCGGCACAGGTCTTCGAGCACGTGCAGCGGCTGGACGGGGGCTTGGAGGTCATCGTCGGGCTGGCCACCGGCGAGCAGTGCAGCGGGCTGGCCGGCCTGTGGGGGCCGGTCGGCCAGCTGCTCGACGAGGTGCCCGGCGTCGACGTGGTCGCCGACTGCGGCCGGCTCTACCCGGGCAGCCCGGCCACCGAGGTCCTGCCTCGGGCGGGCGCCGTGGTGCTGGTCACCCGGCCGAGCATCGACGCGGTGGCGCACCTGCGGGCGCGCGCGACGGCGGTGCTGCGCGACCTGGACCGGCACCCCGGCCAGCCGCCGCCGGTGTCGGTCGTGGTGGTCACCCACCCGCGCGACGACGCCTCGCCGCGACAGATCGAGACGGTGCTGCGCCAGGCCGGGCTGCCGGTCCCGGTGCTCGGCCGGATCGCGCTCGACCCGAAGGGCGCCGGCCTGCTCAGCGGCGACTGGATCGGCCGGCTGGACCGGTCGCTGCTGGTCCGCTCCGGGCGGGACGTCGCCGGCCGGCTCGCCCGGCGGCTGGCCGCGCCGGTGGGGAGCTGACGGCGGTGGACCACGCCGTGGTGCGCCGGCTGCGCACCGAGGTCGCCGAGCAGATCGCCGGCCAGCGCCGGGACGACGCGGTGCTCGGACTGGGCATGAGCGCCGAGGACGAGCGGCAGTACGCGCGCTCACTGATCGCCCGCGCGCTGGCCCAGCACGCCCGGGTGGAGCTGGAGTCCGGGCGGGTCCCGCCGACCGCGGACGAGGAGGAGGACCTGGCCGCCGCGGTGCACGCCGCGCTCTACGGGGTCGGCCGGCTGCAGCCGCTGCTGGACGACCCGATGGTGGAAAACGTCGACATCAACGGCTGCGACCGGGTCTTCGTCGGGTACGCCGACGGCCGGGAGACGCTCCTCGACCCGGTCGCGGAGACCGACGACGAGCTGGTCGAGCTGGTTCAGACGCTCGCGGCCTACTCCGGCCTGTCCAGCCGGCCGTTCGACACCGCGAACCCCCAGCTGGACCTGCGGCTGCCGGACGGCTCCCGGCTGTCCGCGGTGATGGAGGTGTGCCGCCGGCCGGTGCTGTCCATCCGCCGGGCCCGGCTGCCCAAGGTCTTCCTGTCCGACCTGGTCGGCAACGGCACCCTGGACGAGGGCATGGCCGCCTTCCTGACAGCCGCGGTCAAGGCCCGCAAGAACCTGATGATCGCCGGGTCCACCAACGCCGGGAAGACCACGCTGCTGCGCGCGCTGGCCAACGAGATCCCGCCGCACGAGCGGCTGGTCACCGTCGAGCGGGCGCTCGAGCTGGGGCTGGACGAGTTCCCCGACCTGCACCCCAACGTGGTGGCCTTCGAGGAGCGGCTGCCCAACTCCGAGGGCCAGGGCCGGATCTCGATGGCCGAGCTGGTCCGCCGGTCGCTGCGGATGAACCCGAGCCGGGTGATCGTCGGCGAGGTGCTCGGCGACGAGATCGTCACGATGCTCAACGCGATGAGCCAGGGCAACGACGGCTCGCTGTCCACCATCCACGCCAACAGCTCGTCCGAGGTGTTCAACCGGATCGCGACGTACGCGCTGCAGGCGGCCGAGCGCCTGCCGATCGAGGCGTCGCACATGCTGATCGCCGGCGCGATCAACTTCGTGGTCTTCGTCCAGCGGCGCAACGACTACCAGGACGGCGGCGGCCTGCGCCGGTACGTGTCCAGCATCCGGGAGGTCAACGGGATGGACGGCCGGGTGGTGTCCAGCGAGATCTGGTCGCCCGGTCGGGACGGCCGGGCCCGGCCGGCAGCCTCCATCTCCTGCCTGGCCGACCTGGAGCGGGTCGGCTACCGGCCGGACGACTACGGCAGGTGGACCGGGTGATCACCCCCGACCTGCTGCTCGCCCTGCTCGCCGGCGCGACCGCCGGCGGTGGCCTGCTGCTGCTGGTGGCCGCGCTGGTCGGCTGGGCGCCGGCGGATCGGCCGGGCCGGTCGTTGACCGACCGGATCTCAGCCGGCGACATCGGCCGCCGGCTCGCCGTCGGGCTGGCGCTCGGCACCCTCGCGCTGCTGGTCAGCGGCTGGCCGGTGGTCTCCGTCGGGGCCGGCCTGCTGGGCTTCTTCGGCACCGCCCTGTTCGGCGGCGCCGCCCAGGGCCGCACCGAGGTGGCCCACCTGGAGGCGCTGGCCTCCTGGACCGAGTCGCTGCGGGACACCATCGCCGGCGCGGTGGGGCTGGAGCAGGCGATCCCCGCGTCGTACCCTGCCGCCGCGCCGGTGCTGAAGCCGCCGCTGGCGCTGCTGATCGACCGCCTGCGCACCCGGGAGCCGCTGCCGGAGGCGCTGCTGAGGTTCGGCGACGATCTCGACGACCCGGGTGCCGACCTCATCCTGGCCGCGCTGGTGCTCAACGCCCGGCTGCGCGGGCCGGGTCTGCGCGACGTGCTCACCGCGCTGTCCCAGGCGGCCCGCGAGGAGATGGACATGCGCGGCCGGATCGAGGCGAGCCGCGCGGCCACCCGGCGCAGCGTGCAGATCATCACCGCGCTGACCCTGCTCGTCGTCTTCGGGCTGCGCTTGACCAACCCGTGGTACGTCGAGCCGTACGACTCGGTCGCCGGCCAGGTCACGCTCGGGGTGGTCTGCGCGGTCTTCGCGGCCGGCTTCCTCTGGTTGCGCAGCCTGAGCCGCTACGACACCCCGGAGCGGTTCCTCGCCGGCCGCGCCGGCACCGCCGCGTCCGGCCGGGTGGAGGTGCCGTCGTGAGCCTGTCCACCGACCTGGTGTACGCGCTGCTGGCCGGCGCGCTGGCCGGGCTCGGCCTGCTCATGCTGGTGCTGGCGCTCCGGCCGGCCCGGCTCGGCATCGCCGCCGGCATCGCCCGGCTGGACGCCGACCGGCAGCCGCCGCGGCTGTCGGTCTCGGACGCGATCCTGTCCACCGAGGGGCTGAGCGGGTGGCGGATCCGGCTCGGCTCCCGGCTGGCCTCCGCGCTGGCCGCCCGCGGGCTGCGGGTCCCGTCGTTGCGCGCCGACCTCGCGGTGCTCGGGCGCTCGCTGGAGGGATTCCTCGCCGGCACGGCGCTCTCCGCGGTGATCGGGCTGCTGCTCGGCCCGCTGGTGGTCGGGATCGCCATGCTGCTCGACGTCCGGCTGGGGCTGACCGTCCCGGTCAGCCTCGCGCTGCTGTTCGCGCTCGTGTTCGCGCTGCTGCCGCTGGCCGCGGTGCGCCGGGAGGCGGCCGGGCGGCGGCGGGACTTCCGGCACGCCGTCGGTGCCTTCCTCGACCTCGTCTCGATGAACCTGGCCGGCGGGCGCGGCGTGCCCGAAGCACTCAGCGCGGCCGCCTCGGTCGGCGGCGGGTGGCCGTTCGCGCGGCTGCGGGACACGCTCGCCTTCGCCCGGCTGCAGGGACTGACACCGTGGGCCGCGCTGGGCCGGCTCGGCGACGAGGTGGGGCTCAACGAGCTGCGGGACCTGTCCGCGGCGCTCACGCTGGTGGCCGACGACGGCGCGAAGATCCGCGCCTCGCTGGCCGCCCGGGCGGCGACGCTGCGCCGCCGCGAGCTGGCCGAGATGGAGGGCAAGGCCGGCCAGCGATCCCAGTCGATGCTCGTCGCGCAGATGCTCATCGTGCTCGGTTACCTGGTCTTCCTGGCTTACCCGGCGGTGAGCCGGATTCTGTAGGTTCGGGCCGAACCGCACGCGCGTGTACCATTCGCCGGTCCGTCCGCCCCCTGTCCCCGCCGATGACGACCCGCCGATGACAACAGCAGAGGAGAAGGCAGTGCACCAATTCCTCGCCAACCCGATGGTGGCGTTCACAGTGGCCTTCATCCGCACCCGTGCGGAGCCGCTGCGCGCGCGCAGCGAGCGGGGTGCGTCGGCGCTGGAGACTGCGATCATCGCCGCGGTGCTCATCGCGGCCGCGGTCCTCATCGGGGGCATCGTGATCCGCAAGGTCGGCGAGGGCGCCGACGCGGTGGAGCGGCAGCAGATCCCCAGCGCGCCATGAGCCGCCGGCCGCTGCGGCGGCCGCGGCCCAGCTCGGACCGGGGCTCGACGGCGCTGGAGTTCGCGGTG
>JBJMII010000216.1:0-10379 GCA_045806925.1 Mycobacteriales bacterium | reverse complement strand
GGTCCTTGCGAGCCGGTGTGACCGGCCGCGACCAGCCCGGGCTCGTTGCCGAATGCGGCGGGAGTGTCGGCGCGACTGTCCGGGGCGCTCATCGCGGGACCTGGTATCCGCCGGCCACCGGCGCACCCGAGCCGGCCACCAGCGGCTGGGCACGCTGCACGCGTTGGTCAGCCTGCCGCTGCAGCGCGTCGGCCTGCGCGGTCGCCGGCCGTCCGCCGTACCAGACCTCGTCGAAGACCCTCGCTGCCGTCCATAGGTCCGGCGCCACCCCGGAGACGGCTCCGCCGGCTTCTCTCGCCACCTCGTCCGCGGTGCGGCCGGGCCGTGGCTCGAGCACGCCACGGGTCTCCAGCTCGCGGACGATGGCTCGCATCCGCTCCCGAACCGCCTCGGCGAACCGTCCCTCCGCCGCGTACTCGTCCGCCCGCCGCCGGTGCTCCGCCGCGTCCACTGGTCCGGACAGCTCCACCATCGCGGTGCCGGCCCGCGCACCGCGCCGCACCGGCCCGGTCTGCCAGGCGACCAGCACGCCGAGACCGGCGACGATTCCCACCAGCACCAGCACCCCCAGCGCGCCGCCGGGTGTCACCGAGGCGGCACGGTCGAGCAGCTCGCTGAGCCACTCGAACACCTTCTCGACGGCGCGCTCGACCGGGCCCGGCCGGTTCTGGGCGTACCCGCCCTTGGACAGCTCCCGCTCAGCGGCCTGCCTGGCCTCGTCCCGACCGACGGGCGCGGTCGCGGCGAGCTGTGCGGCGAGACCGAGCCGGCTCATGGTCCGCCGCCCGAGGCCGGTGCGGGCATCGTCGGCGGCCGCGGCCCGGCCGGCCCGCCCAGCCGCGCCTGCCGCTGCAGCACCAGGTCGAGCCCTTCCGCCCGCATCCGCCGATCCACGTAGAGCAGCGCGAGCACGCCGGCCAGGAAGGGCGCGGTCAGCGTGCCGGCCGCGATCCCGCCGAGGACCACCAGCACGAGCGCAACGACCGGTAGTTGGCTGCCCTCGTCCGCCCCGAGCGCGAGCGCCACGAGCGCTCCAGCCATCGCGAACGGCACCGCGACGAGGTACTGCATGAGGGTCGCGAGTAGCTCGGAGAGGGTCCGGATGGACCAGATGCGGGGGAAGGCGGGCCAGGCGAGCTGCCAGGACCGCCGCAGTGCCCGCAACGGGCCGAGCCCCTCGAGCACCAGCGCCGGCGTGGTCAGCGCCCAGGCTCCCCAGAGGATCACGCCCGGGATGATCAGGAGGAGCAGCCCGACGTACGGCAGGAGACCGGCGACCGCGGACGCGGCCAGGAGCGCCCACAGCCGCGGCCGGACGCGGGTCCAGACCTGGCCGACGGTAACGCGCCGGCCGAGCACGTCCTCGGACACCACCACGACGAGCATGCCGGTGAGGACGGCACCGACGACCGCCGACAGAAGGGTCCCGATGAGGCCGCCGAAGCCGCCGAGCAGCTCCAGCGAGAAGGTGTCACCGGCGAAGCCGGTGAGCGTCGGGATGTCTCCGGTCAGCAGCTGGGCGCCCACGACGAGGCCCTGCTGCAAGGTGATCAGGACAGCGGCCAGCCCGATGGTGGCACGCGGGTTGCGGCGGATGGTGGTGAACGTGCCGTCGAGGAGGTCACCGACGCCCAGGGGTCGCAGCGGGATGCCGCCGTCCGTCGGCCGGTAGACAGGCTCGCCGGCGGCCGGCCCCACCGTCGCCTGCGGGGCCATCGAGGCCGGCAGCTCTGCGGGCGACGCCCATGGCGGGGCCTGCCGGTCGGGATCGGGAGCCGACCACCCGCCGCCGGCCGGCGCCGGGTGCGGATCCGGGATCACCCGGTCCCGGCCCAGCTCCTGGCTCATGCCGCTCCTCCGCCTCCCCTGCCACGCGGGGCCACCGTGCGCCGGTCGGCCCATCGTCCCACGGGCCCGCTGCGGCCAGTGCTCACCCTGGGGCCAGGTTGCTGCACCGCCCGGCGGCGCGTCCCACCACCCGGGTGACACCATGGAGGAATGAAGGGACGCGTCCTGGTCGTCGACGACGATCCGGCCCTCGCGGAGATGCTCGGGATCGTGCTGCGCGGCGAGGGCTTCGACCCCGCCTTCGTCGCCGACGGCGGGCGGGCCATGGGCTGCTTCCGGGAGATCCGCCCGGACGTGGTGCTCCTGGACCTCATGCTGCCCGGCGTGAGCGGGATCGACGTGTGCAAGCTGATCCGCGCGGAGTCCGGCGTCCCGATCATCATGCTCACTGCCAAGAGCGACACCGTGGACGTGGTGCTCGGTCTGGAGTCGGGCGCCGACGACTACGTCGTCAAGCCGTTCAAGCCCAAGGAACTGGTGGCGCGGATGCGGGCTCGGCTGCGCCGCACCGACGAGCCGCCGGCCGAGTCGCTGGCGATCGGCGATGTCAGCATCGATGTGCCGGGTCACTCGGTGACGCGGTCCGGGACGCCGATCCCGCTGACTCCGCTGGAATTCGACCTGCTGGTGGCGCTTGCCCGCAAGCCGCGCCAGGTCTTCACCCGCGAGGTCCTGCTCGAGCAGGTCTGGGGCTACCGGCACGCCGCGGACACGCGGCTGGTGAACGTCCACGTTCAGCGCCTGCGGTCGAAGGTCGAGCGTGATCCGGAGCACCCGGAGATCGTGCTGACGGTGCGCGGCGTCGGGTACAAGGCCGGGCCGCCCTGATGCCCGAGCTGCCGGCGATGCGCTGGGCGCGCCAGGGCCGGGCGCGGCTGAGCCTGGCCGGCGGCCGGGCAGCGCCGCCGACCGCCAAGGACGACCTCGATGGCGGCGCCCCGATCGCCGACCAGGACCTGAGCGAAGCCACCGACCTGGCCGCCGACCCAGTCAGCGTGGCCGTGATCAGAACGGACAGCCGGCCCCAGCCACAGGCTGCCGGCCCTCCCGCCGGAGCCGTCGCGGCTGCACTGCACGAACCGGGCCTCGTCCCGCCCGCCGGGCCGCTGTCGCCCCGACCCTTCGCCAGCTCCTACCCCCGTCCCGCTGAGCCACGCCGGCTCCCGCCTGCTCCGCCCGACGTCCCCGGCGGCGCAGTCGCCGGGTCCACCGCCCGCCTCGTCCGCCAGTGGTGGTCGACCGCCCGCCGCGTGAGCATCGACGGCGCCCGCTGGCTGGCCGAGCTGTGGCGCACCTCGCTGCAGCTGCGGGTCGCCGCCACCACGGTGCTGCTCTCCGGGCTGGTCGTCTTGGTGGTCGGCCTGCTGTCGATCGGGACCATCACCGCCGGGGTGCTGGATGGCAAGCGGCAAGTGGCGCACGCCGAGGTCCGCAACGGCGTGAGCATCGCCCAGCGTCAGCTGGCCGCCGCCCCCCGCGAGGACAGCTGGAGTATCAGCCGGACCCGGAACGCTGTGCTGCAGGGGATCGCCGACCGCGGCACCGCCGCCGGCGTTTTCTCCCTCATCGTGATCTCCGGCAACGCCGAGCCCTTCGTCTCCGGGCTCGCCAAAGTGGAGGACGTCCCGCAGGACCTGCGTCGCGAGGTCGAGCGGGGACGCTTCGCCGACATCTATGCGCCGGTGCCGTCGCTCGACGGCAGGAGGACGAAGGGCCTCGTTGTCGGAGCGCCGGTGACCCGCCAGCCGGGCTCCGTCGAGCTCTACTACCTCTTCCCGCTGCAGGCGGAGCAGCGGATGGTCGGCCTGGTCCGCAACACCGTACTGCTCACCGGGATCCTGCTGGTCGCGCTGCTGGCCGCGGTGGCCTCCCTGGTCACCGGTCAGGTGGTGCGTCCGGTGCGGGTTGCCGCCGCGATCGCCGAGCGCTTCGCCTCCGGCCGGTTGCAGGAACGAATGCTGGTCCGAGGCAAGGACGACCTGGCCGCGCTGGCGGCGGCCTTCAACGACATGGCGGACAGCCTGCAGGGACAGATCACCAAGCTCGAGGAGATGTCCCGGCTGCAGCGCCGCTTCACCAGTGACGTGTCTCATGAGCTGCGCACCCCGCTCACCACGATCCGGATGGCGACGGACGTCCTGCACGCGTCCCGCTCCGGCTTCGAACGGCAGGTGGCGCGCTCGGCCGAGCTGCTGCACAACGAACTGGACCGCTTCGAGGCGCTGCTCACCGACCTGCTGGAGATCAGCCGGTACGACGCGCACGTCGCCGTACTCGAGCCGGACCCGGTCGACCTGCGCGGGCTGGTCCGCACCGCGATGACCGCCACCGAGGTCGTCGCCCGGCAGGCCGGCGTCGAGGTGGACGTCGACTTGCCCGACGAACCGGTGGTGGCCGACGTGGACGGACGCCGGGTGGAGCGGATCCTGCGGAACCTGATGGTGAACGCGGTCGAGCATGGCGACGGCAGACCGATCGAGGTGCGGTTGCGCGGCGACGACAAGGCTGTCGCGGTGACGGTGCGCGACCACGGCGTGGGTCTGCGACCGGGCGAGGCGGCGCTCGTCTTCGACCGCTTCTGGCGGGCCGACCCCTCCCGCGACCGCCGGACCGGCGGCACCGGTCTGGGGTTGTCGATCAGCCTGGAGGACGCGCGATTGCACGGCGGCTGGCTGCACGCCTGGGGCCGCCAGGGCCAGGGCGCCCAGTTCCGCCTGACCTTGCCGGTCCGCAGCGGCGACGTGGTGGTGTCCTCGCCGCTGCCGATCGAGCCGCCCGACGCGACCGGGCCCGCGCGGCTGGCTCGTATCGTCGACCGGCCGGGACAGCTGGCATGACCGCCACCGCTCGTCATCGCCGTGCCATCCAGCTCCTCGCGGCCGTCGGCATCTGCCTGCTCGCCATGGGTTGTGCCACCATTCCGAGCTCGTCCCGGCCCCAGATCATCGAGGAGACGCTGCCGCCGTCCGAACCGCAATCGCAGGGCGACCTCCGCTACGACGCCATCGTGCCGCGGGCCGGGGAGCGGCCTGAGGACGTCGTCCGTGACTTCCTCCGGGTCGGTGGCAGCTATGAGCGTGACCACGCTCGCGCCCGTGCCTACCTGACCCGGCCAGGCAGCGACGGTTGGAAAGACGACAGCCGGGTCACGCTGCTCGAGGATGCGCCCTATCTGGAGGTGCAGGGCGGCGGGTCCAGGGTCCTGATGCGCGGCCAGCAACAGGGCCGGGTCGAGGCGGACGGGTCGTACGTGGCCGGTCGGGCGCGCTACCCGTACGCGTTCCGGCTGAAGAAGGTCAACGGGAACTGGCGGATCGACAACCCGCCCAGTGGCGTGCTGATCGAGGCTGGCACCTTCGATGCGGCGTTCCGCGCATACAACATCTACTTCCTGGACGGCACGCGCACCCGGGTCGTACCGGATGTCCGCTGGTTCGCCGCGGCGCGCGACGCACTGCCGAGCGTGCTGGTCACCGCGATCCAGCAGGGCCCGTCCGCATGGCTGTCCGGAGCCGTCCGGTCGGATCTCGAGGACACGACGCTGCAGAGCAACGTCGAGCAGGAGAGCGACCGGGTCAAGGTCTATCTGACGGGACTCGGGGAGGGCGCCGACACGTTGCCCTCCGGCGGCTTCGCGCAGCTGGTGTGGACGCTGAACCAGCTCGGCGTCGGCGGCGTCGAGGTCTATGTCGACGGCCGGCTGGTCGGACCGCGCGAGGCACCCGGGCGGTCGCCGCAGCGGCTGAGTGACTGGCGCGGCTTCGACCCCGACGGTCTGTCGGTGTCGACGCCCGGCTACTTTGTCAAGAACGGCGCGGTGTGGACGACCGAGGACGCCCCGCTGGCCGGTCCGGCCGGCCGCTCCAGCTACGGCGCCACCGCCGTGGCGCTGTCCACCAACAGGCGCTCCCTGGCGGTGCTGCGCCGCGCGGCCGGGGGAGGTCGCACCCTCTTCGTCGGATCCGTCACCGCCCTCCGCCCGCGGATCACTGGCACCTCCTTGACGGCTCCCACCTGGGCATCGACGGTCAGCGAGGTGTGGACCGTGCAGAACGGCCACGACGTCGTACTCGTGCCGAGCAGTGGCGGCGCCACGAGGGTGGTCGCGGCGCTGGACAAGATCGGACCGGTCCGCGCGTTGCGACTGTCGCGGGACGGCTCGAGGGTCGCCGTGGTGGCCGGGGCGCCGGGCCGGGAGCGGCTGCACGTGGGCGTGGTCATCCGCGACAACAACGCCTCCGTGCGGATCGCCGGGCTCAAGGAGCTCGACGTCGGCGAGGAGCCGGTCTCGGACGTCAGCTGGTCCGACGCCCTCACTCTGGTCGCCCTGGCCCGGGCGGGCGAGCAGGACAGCGCCCTCTATGCGGTGGGCATCGACGGCCTGAGCGGCAGCCGGCTGGTCAGCACCTCGGGTCTGCCTGGACCACCTTCCGCCGTCGCCGCGGCTCCGGCACTCCCGCTGCTGGCAGTGTCGGCCAACTCGCTCTGGCGGACCCCCGCGGCCGACGAGAAGTGGACCCCGGTCAGCCAGCGGCTCGGCCCGGACTCCGCGCCGGCCTATCCCGGCTGATCCCACCACTGCCCACCGCCTGGTGGACCTCCTCGTCCGGCTGCCGCCCATGATCGCCTCCTCGTCCGATGCCGAGGAAGTCGTACCAAGGGCGGGTCGAGTGCCCAACTCGGCATCCACAGGCCGGCTCTCTGTCCACAGATTGCCGACCCGCTGTTCCGCGACGTGCGGCCGGATACGACGGTCGGGGCATGTTCGATGTCCTTGCCGACCTGCTGCTGCCGAGCGGCTGCGTCGGCTGTCCCGGCCCGCACGGGCCACTCTGCGCCCGCTGCCGCAGTCCGCTGTCGCACCCGCAACTGCATCGGCCTGATCCCGATCCGCCGGGCCTGCCGCCGCTTGCCGTCGCGGCGGCGTACCAGGGCCCGGTCCGGGCTGCCGTGCTGGCCTACAAGGAGCGGTCCCGGCGAGACCTCGCCCGAGCACTGGGCATCGGGCTCGCCGGGGCGGTGCGCGAGGTGGCGCGCGAGGTGGCGCCTGGTCGACCGGGGGGTGCGACGGTCTTCCGCCTGGTGCCGGTGCCCTCGGCCGAGGAGGTGGCTCGCCGGCGGGGCGGTCAGCACGTCGGTCGGTTGGCCACTGTGGCGGCACGAGTGCTGCGCCGCGGTGGCATCAGCGCGAGCGTGGCACCCGTGCTACGGACCGGACGAGAGCATGCGGACACCGCGACCCTGACGGCGGTCGAGCGGAGCCGGGCCGCGACCGGCAAGTTCCGAGCCGACCTGAGTCGCCTTCCCGTGGTGTCCACCAGTTGCGTCCAATGGGTGGTCGTCGATGACGTCGTGACGACCGGGAGCACGCTCGTCGCGGCCTGTCGAGCGCTCTGTGACGACGGGTTGGCCGTGCTCGGCGCGGCCGCCGTCGCAGCCACCCAGCGATGGCACGCAGTGTCTGGTGGTGAGCACGGAGAGTCATTGAAGTTGTGTCCGAAGGCGGACGAAAGACAACTCTTACCGGCGAGTCGGTCCAACCTGAGGTCGCTTCACAGTGACAGTCGGGTGGCGGTTGGGGTAGGTCCAGGGGTGTCGGAATCGGGTCCCGCTCAGCTACCGTCGAGGCGGACCCGGGGAGAGGAGGCGTGTCGCCGTCACCGGCCTTGGATCCGGTGGTGTGTCGTCCGTCGGGAGGGGGCAGAACGACGGCTCGGCGCTGTGAGCGGTGGGCGCCCATCACCACACTGGAGGTCGCGTGGACGTAGTCGTCAGGGGACGCAACGTCGAGGTGCCGGACCATTACCGGCAGCATGTGGCGGACAAGCTCGCTCGAGTCGAGCGTTACGATCACAAGATCATCCGGGTGGACGTCGAACTCTACCACGAGCGCAACCGGCGCCAGGCGAGCGCCTGCCAGCGAGTCGAGGTGACCTGCACGACGCGCGGACCGGTGGTGCGCTCGGAGGCGTGCGCTGCCGACTTCTACAGCGCACTGGACACGGCTGTCACGAAGCTGGACGGCCGGTTGCGCAAGGCGGCCGATCGCCGCAGGGTGCACCGCGGGGCGCGGACGCCGACCTCGTTGGCCGCGGCGACGAGCGTGCTCGGGGTGGACGGCTCGGCTCCCGCCTCGGTGGACGGCGCTGCGGCGGCCCGGACGGGCACGATGGTCCTCGACGAGGCCACCGACGAGGAGCCGCCGGCCCTCATCGTCCGGGAGAAGGAGCACCCGGCGAAGCCCATGACGATCGACCAGGCTCTGTTCGAGATGGAACTGGTCGGGCACGACTTCTACCTCTTCGCGGACGCCGACAGCGGCCAGCCGAGCGTGGTCTACCGGCGCAAGGGCTACGACTACGGCGTGATCCGTCTGGTGTCCTGAGCCGGTCGTCTCCGGCCCGGCGACGTCCTCGAAGCTCGGGCGCGGGGACGTCGCCGGGAGTCTGGCAGACTTCCCCGGGTCGACGCCGGATGCCCGGCGCTGCCGAGTCGCGCGATGCGGGGGTATCCGGTGACCGAGCACCTCGAGCCAGGCCGCAGCGGTCCGCCGGAGTCGATCCGCGTCCTGCTGGTGGACGACCATGCGCTGTTCCGCCGGGGCCTGCGGGTGACCCTCGACCTGGAGCCGGACATGGTGGTGGTCGGGGAGTCGGGGGATGGCGCGGAGGCCTTGCAGCAGGCGGTGGAGACGCTGCCGGACGTCGTCCTCATGGACGTGAGGATGCCGCGGCGCGGTGGCATCGAGGCGTGCACCACGATCAAGGCCGCCGTGCCGTCGACCAAGATCGTGATGCTGACCATGAGCGACGACGAGGGCGACCTGTACGAGGCGATCCGGGCCGGCGCCAGCGGATACCTGCTGAAGGACCTGCCGGTCGACGAGGTGGCGTCCTCGATCCGAGCGGTGCATGGCGGCCAGTCACTGATCAGCCCACCGCTGGCCTCGAAGCTGCTCACCGAGTTCGCGGCCATGGCCAAGCGGGGCGAGAGCGTGCAGACGGTGCCGACGCCCAAGCTGACCGCCCGCGAGATGGAGGTCCTGCGGCAGGTCGCGCGGGGGATGAACAACCGGGACATCGCCCGGGAGCTGTTCATCAGCGAGAACACGGTGAAGAACCATGTTCGGAACATCCTGGAGAAGCTGCAGCTGCACTCCCGGATGGAGGCCGTGGTCTATGCCGTCCGCGAGAAGCTGCTCGAGATCAGCTGAGGCGCGGCGCCCCCGCCGGCCCGGCGCACCGTCGAGCTGCTTCATCCGTCCGACACCCGGGGTCACGTACGTCCCGGCCGCCTAGGATGGTGACGAGTCGTTTCGAGGGAGCTGACGTCGCACCGTGGTACTGAACAGGATCCTGCGCGCCGGGGAAGGCAAGATCGTCCGCCGGCTCAAGGCGATCGCCGAGCACATCAACACGCTCGAGCCCGACTACGTCGACATGACGGACGCCGAGCTGCGCGCTCAGACCGACGCCTTCCGGCAGCGGCTGGACGACGGAGAGAGCCTCGACCACATCCTGCCGGAGGCGTTCGCGGTCGTCCGGGAGGCGGCCAAACGCACCCTCGGCCAGCGGCACTTCGACGTCCAGCTCATGGGTGGTGCCGCGCTGCACATGGGCAACATCGCCGAGATGAAGACCGGCGAGGGCAAGACGCTGGTGAGCACGCTGCCGACCTACCTCAACGCGCTCCCCGGCAAGGGCGTGCACGTGGTCACGACGAACGACTACCTGGCCCGCCGGGACGCCGAGTGGATGGGCCGGGTGCACCGCTTCCTCGGTCTGAAGGTCGACGTGATCCTCTCCCAGATGCCGCCGGCGGAACGCCGCCGCGCGTACGCGGCGGACATCACGTACGGCACCAACAACGAGTTCGGCTTCGACTACCTACGTGACAACATGGCCTGGAGCCGGGACGAGCTGGTCCAGCGCGGGCACAACTTCGCCGTCGTCGACGAAGCGGACTCCATCCTCATCGACGAGGCGCGCACCCCGCTCATCATCAGCGGGCCGGCGGAGCAGAGCGCCCGGTGGTACCAGGAGTTCGCCAGGCTCTCCCCGCTGCTGAAGAAGGACGTCGACTACGAGGTCGAGGAAGGCAAGCGCACCGTCGCGATCACCGAGGCGGGCGTCGAGAAGGTCGAGGACCAGCTCGGCATCGACAACCTGTACGAGGCGGTGAACACGCCGCTGGTGGGCTACCTCAACAACGCGCTGAAGGCCAAGGAGCTCTACAAGCGCGACCGGGACTACATCGTCACCAACGGCGAGGTCCTGATCGTCGACGAGTTCACCGGCCGGGTGCTGCACGGCCGGCGCTACAACGAGGGCATGCACCAGGCCATCGAGGCCAAGGAGGGGGTGGCGATCAAGGACGAGAACCAGACGCTCGCCACCATCACCCTGCAGAACTACTTCAGGCTCTACCACAAGCTCGCCGGCATGACCGGTACGGCCCAGACCGAGGCCTCCGAGCTGCACCAGATCTACAAGCTGGGCGTCGTGTCGATCCCGACCAACCGGCCGATGATC
>JBJMII010000215.1:0-11915 GCA_045806925.1 Mycobacteriales bacterium | reverse complement strand
CGACCCGGCGGGGGCCGGCCCGACCCGGCGGGGGCCGGCCCGACCCGGCGGGGGCCGGCTCAGCCGGCCGGTCAGCCGCGGCCGCCCAGCCGGCCCGTCAGCCGCGGCCGGTGGCCAGCGTCACCGCGACCTCGGCGGCGAGGGTGGCGTTCGCCAGCACCAGTGCCTCGTTCGCGGCGAGGCTCGCGCCGCCGCTCGCGGTGTGGAAGTGCTCGAGCAGCACCGGGGTGACGTCGCTGCCGGTCACGCCCCGCTCGGCCAGCAGTGCCAGCGCGGCGGTCAGCAGCCGGTCGTGCAGGTCGGCCGGCAGCTCGGCTTCCGCCGGGACGGGGTTCGCGAGCAGGACGCCGGCTGTGCCCGGCACCGAACCGCGGTGCGCGGCCACCACGGCCGCGGCCTCGGCCGGCGAGTCCACCCGCCACGGCACCGGGTGCGCCGACTCGCGCAGGTAGAACGCGGGGAACCGGTCGGTCCGGTAGCCGAGCACCGGCACCGAACGGGTCTCCAGCGCCTCCAGCGTGGCGCCGACGTCGAGCACGGACTTCACCCCGGAGCAGACGACGAGCACCGGTGTCGCGGCGAGCACGTCGAGGTCGGCGGAGAGGTCCCACGACGTCGCGGCCCCGGTGGAAGCACGGTGCACCCCGCCGAGCCCGCCGGTGGCGAAGACGCCGATCCCGGCAGCGTCCGCCAGGGCCGCGGTGGCGGCCACCGTGGTCGCGCCGTCCCGGCCCAGCGCGTACGCCGGGCCGAGGTCCCGCCGGGACAGCTTGACCAGCCCTGCCGCCGGGTCGCAGACCCGGTCCAGCTCGGCGTGGGACAGCCCGACGACGGCGGTGCCGCCCAGCACCGCGACCGTCGCGGGCACCGCGCCCGCGGCCCGGACAGCGTCCTCCAGCCGGCCGGCGACCTCCCGGTTCCGCCGCGGTGGCAGGCCGTGTGCGAGCAGCGTGCTCTCCAGCGCGACGACGGCGGTCCCGTCCGCCAGCGCGGCCCGTACCTCGTCGGCGATCCGCATCGGGCCATCATGCAGTGATGTCCGACACCCGCCCCGACCTGGTCTTCGTGATGGCAGATGACCATGCGACGCACGCGCTCTCGGCGTACGGGAGCAGGATCACCCGCACCCCGCAGATCGACCGGCTCGCCGCGGAGGGGATGCGGTTCGACGCCGCCTTCTGCACGAACTCGCTGTGCGCGCCGAGCCGGGCGGCGATCCTCACCGGGACCTACAACCACATCAACGGCGTGACCACGCTGGACACCCGGATGGACGCGCGGCAGCCGGCGTTCCCCGCGCTGCTGCGCGCCGCCGGCTACCGGACCGTGCTGGTCGGCAAGTGGCATCTCGGCCACGGCGGCCGATCGGATCCGCACGGCTTCGACTCCTGGTGCGTGCTGCCCGACCAGGGCGACTACGAGGACCCGGAGATGTTCGACAACGGGGTGCGGCGCCGGTTCCCGGGCTACGTCACCGACGTGATCACCGACCTCGCGCTCGCCGAGTTGGAGCGCCGCGACCCGGGCCGGCCGCTGTGCCTGCTCGTGCACCACAAGGCGCCGCACCGGCCGTGGACGGCCGACCCCGCGCACGCGGATCTGTTCGCGGAGGGCGTCCCGGTTCCGGACACGTACGACGACGACTACTCGCACCGGGCCGCGGCGGCCGGCCGGGCCCGGATGCGGGTCCGCCGGGACCTGGACCGGGTGGACCTCAAGGCCGATCCGCCGCCGGGCCTGTCCGAGGACGAGCACGCCCGCTGGGCGTACCAGCGGTTCATCGCGGACTACCTGCGCTGCGCGGCGTCGCTGGACGGCAACGTCGGCCGGCTGCTCGACGCGGTGGACGCCTCCGGCCGGGACACCGCCGTCGTCTACACCTCGGACCACGGGTTCTTCCTGGGTGACCACGGCTGGTTCGACAAGCGCTTCATGTACGAGGAGTCGCTGCGGATGCCGCTGCTGGTCCGCTGGCCCCGCGAGGTCGCCGCCGGCTCGGTCTCGGACGCGCTCGTGGTCAACGTCGACTTCGCGCAGACCCTGCTCGACGTCGCCGGGGTGCCCGCGCACCCGCGGATGCAGGGCCGGAGCCTGCGGCCGCTGCTGCACGGCCAGCGGCCGGCGGACTGGCGCCGGTCGGTCTACTACCGCTACTGGCAGCACCTGGACGCCCAGCACCGGGTCGCCGCCCACTACGGCGTGCGCACCGCGCGGCACAAGCTGGTCTGCTACTACGGCGCCGGGCTCGGCCAGCCGGGCGCGTCGGACGAGGTCACGCCGATGGAGTGGGAGCTGTTCGACCTGGAGCGCGACCCGGCCGAGCTGCGGTCGGTGTACGACGAGCCGGCGTACGCGGGCGTCCGCGTCGAGCTGACCGCGGAGCTGGCCCGGCTGCAGGCCGAGGTCGGCGACACCCCGTACCCGTCGGCGTGACGGCCCTTCCCGCCCGCCGAGTCCTCTGCGCCGGGAATGTCCGGTTGCGGTGGTCGGGTGGTTGGTGAACCTGATCGCGGATCACGTTCACCAAGCGGAGAACCGGCCCACGCCGGAAATGTCCGGTTGCGGTGGTCGGGTGGTTGGTGAACCTGATCGCGGATCACGTTCACCAAGCGGAGGACCGGCCCGCGCCGGAAATGTCCGGTTGCGGTGGCCGGGTGGTTGGTGAACCTGATCGCACCCGGGGTCGGGCGGCCGTGGCCCCTGCTCGCACCTCGCAGCCCGGCCGCACCTGAAGTACCGCGTCGCGACGCCGCGTCTCGCGGGTCTCGCCGCGACTACCGGCCCTTGGGCAGGTTGAGCTTGGACAGGTCCGGCATCGGCATGCCGGGGGGCAGTTGGTCCAGGCCGCCGGGCGGGAGCATCGGCATCCCGCCGCGCACCTTCGGCGGGGTGGGCCCGCGGCCGCTGCCGGACCTGCCCTTCTTGCCCTTCTTGCCGCGGGTCTTCGAACCGCCACGGCGCATGCCCGGCAGCCCCATCCCGCCGGCCATCTGCTGCATCACCTTGCGGGCTTCGAAGAAGCGGTCCACCAGCCCGTTGACCTCGCTGACCGCGACCCCGGAGCCGCGCGCGATCCGGGCCCGGCGGGAGCCGTTGATGATCTTCGGGTCGTGCCGCTCGGCCGGCGTCATGGACCGGATGATCGCCGCGGTCCGGTCCAGGTCGCGGTCGTCGATCGACTCGATCTGGTCCTTCATCTGGCCCATCCCGGGCAGCATGCCGAGCAGGTTGGAGATCGGGCCCATCTTCCGGATGGCCATCATCTGCTCGAGGAAGTCCTCCAGCGTGAAGCCGGAGCCGGAGGCGAGCTTGCCCGCCATCCGCTCGGCCTCGTCCTCGTCGAAGGCCTGCTGCGCCTGCTCGATCAGCGTGAGCACGTCGCCCATGCCGAGGATGCGCGAGGCCATCCGCTCGGGGTGGAAGACATCGAAGTCGGCCAGCTTCTCGCCGGTGGAGGCGAACAGGATCGGCTGCCCGGTGACGTACCGCACCGACAGCGCGGCACCGCCCCGTGCGTCGCCGTCCAGCTTGGTGAGCACGACACCGGAGAACCCGACGCCGTCCCGGAAGGCCTGCGCGGTGGTGACCGCGTCCTGCCCGATCATCGCGTCGACCACGAAGAGCGTCTCGTCCGGACGCACGGCGTCCCGGATCGCGGCGGCCTGCGCCATCAGCTCCGCGTCGATGCCGAGCCGGCCGGCGGTGTCGACGACGACCACGTCGTGCTGCGTCCGGGCGGCCTCGGTCATCGCGCGCCGGGCCACGTCCACCGGGTCGCCGACCCCGTTGCCCGGCTCGGGCGCGAAGACGTCCACCCCGGCCTGCCGGCCTACCACCTGCAGCTGGGTGACCGCGTTGGGCCGCTGCAGGTCGGCCGCGACCAGCAGCGGCGTGTGGCCCTGGGTGCGCAGCCACCGGCCGAGCTTGGCGGCCAGCGTGGTCTTGCCGGAACCCTGCAGGCCGGCGAGCATGATCACGGTCGGCGGCTGCTTTGCCAGCCGCAGCCGGCGGGTCTCGCCGCCGAGGACCGCGATGAGCTCCTCGTTGACGATCTGGATGACCTGCTGCGCCGGGTTCAGCGCGCGGGAGACCTCCTCGCCGCGAGCGCGCTCCTTGACCGCCCCGACGAATGCCTTGACCACCGGCAGCGCGACGTCCGCCTCCAGCAGCGCGATGCGGATCTCCCGCGCGGTGGCGTCGATGTCCGCGTCGGACAGCCGGCCCTTGCCGCGCAGGGTGGTGAAGACCGCGGCGAGCCGGTCGGAGAGCGTGTCGAACACCCGACCAGCCTAGCCGGGCACGCCCAGGACCCGGTCCAGGTACGGGTTGCGGAAGAGGCCGGCCGGGTCGAGCCGGTCGCGCAGCGCGACCGCCTCGCCGAAGCGGGGGTAGCGCGGGGCGAGCGCGGCGGCGTTCAGCTCGTGCAGCTTGCCCCAGTGCGGGCGGCCCGCCGCGCCGACGATCGCGGCCACCGCCTCGAAGTAGTCCGCGTACGGCTCGCGGACGTAGCGGTGCGCGGCCAGGTAGGCCGTGTCCCGCCCGTACGCGCTGGACAGCCAGCGGTCGTCCCCGGCGGCGACCCGGACCTCGACCGGGAAGCTGATCCGCCAGCCGCGCCGGGCGATGGTGGCGTCCAGCTCGCGCAGCACGTCCGGCAGCGTCGCCCGGGGCATCGCCCACTCGGTCTCGTGGAAGCGCACCCGCCGGGTCGAGGCGAAGACCCGGGGCGAGAGGTCCGTGTACGTGCGGGCGCCCAGCAGCCGGGTGGCCAGCCGGTTCGCCGGCGGCACCAGCCGTGGGGCGCGGACGCCGGCCCGGCAGACCGCGGCGAACAGCGCGTTGGACACCAGCTCGTCGTCCAGCACGGCCCGCCAGCGGGGCAGCGGGTCCAGGTCGGTCACCGGCACCCGGGTGTTGCGCTTGAGCTGGCAGTCCCGGGTATGCGGCCACCAGTAGAACTCGACGTGGTCCGCCTCGGCAGGCAGCGTGTCCCAGCGGCCGAGCAAGTCGTCCAGCTTCTCCGCGGTCTCGACCGCGCGCAGCGCGAAGGCCGGCACGCAGCGCAGCGTGACCGCGGTGACGATCCCGTACGCGCCGAGCCCGACCGAGGCGGCCGCCAGCAGGTCGACGGTGGCCGCGCTGACGGTCCCGTCGGCGAGCACCAGCTCCAGGCCGGTCACCTGGGTGGCCAGCCCGCCGTACCCGGCGCCGGTGCCGTGCGTGCCGGTGGCGATGGCGCCGGCGACGGTCTGCGCGTCGATGTCGCCGAGGTTCTCCAGCGCCAGGCCGTGCTCGGCCAGCAGCCGGGACAGCTCCCGCAGGCGGGTGCCGGCGCGGACGGTCGCGGTGCCGGCGGCGGTGTCCACCGCCAGCAGGCCGGTCAGCCGCTCCGCGCGGAGCAGCACCCCGTCGGTGACGGCGGCCCCGGTGAACGAGTGCCCCGAACCGGCCATCCGCACCCGCATGTTTGCCCTGGCCGCTGCCTGCACCGCGTCCGCGACCTCGCCGGCGTCCCGAGGGGACAGCACCCGCGCCGGGTGGGCGACCTGGTCCCCCGCCCAGTTGCGCCAGTCGGTCACGCGCACACCGTACGCGGAGGTCTCTGACCGGATCAGCTGACGACGTTCCCGCCATCCGCCTATTCGCTGCCTTGTCCCGGTCCGCGGGACATCTGGCGCCGTAGGAGGAGACCCACGGCTGCGGTGAGCAGAGCCAGGACAGCGAATCCGGCTCCTAGCCGGCGGTCGCCCACGATGAAGGCGAGGATAGCCAGCACCGGCCAGGCCGAGGCGAACATCCAACTCGCACGGACACGAGCCGCTGTCGCGAAAGCCCGTTCGTGCGGTGCCCCGCCGCCTCCCGACGGTCACCGTAGGGTCAGGCCGTGCGGATCTCGGAGCTGCAGACGCCGGCCCTGCTGGTCGACGTGCACGACCTCGACCACAACCTGGCCACCATGGCGACGGCGCTGCCCGGCGCCCGGCTACGGCCGCACGTCAAGGCGCACAAGTGCACCGAGCTGGCCCGCCAGCAGGCGGCCGCCGGGCACCGCGGGTTCACCTGCGCGACCATCCGCGAGGTCGAGGGCATGGCCGCGGCCGGGCTGGGCGAGGACCTGCTGCTGGCGAACGAGGTGCTCGACGCGCGGCGGCTGGGCGCGGTGGCCGAGGCCGGCGCCCGGGTCACCGTCGCCGTCGACTCGGCGGAGACGGTCGACGCGGCCGCCGCCGGCGGCGTCCGGGAGGTCCTGGTCGACGTCAACGTCGGCCTCCCCCGGTGCGGCTGCGCGCCGGTCGACGCCGGCCGGATCGCCGACCTGGCCCGGGCGCGCGGGCTCACCGTGCGCGGGGTGATGGGCTACGAGGGGCACCTCATGCTCGTCGCCGACGGCGCCGAGCGGGCCCGGCTGACCGCCGAGTGCATGGCGCTGCTCGCCCGCGCGGCGGCCGACGTCGGAGGCGACGTCTTGTCGGCCGGCGGCACCGGGACGTACGCGGACAACGCCGCGGCCACCGAGATCCAAGCCGGCTCGTACGCGCTGCTGGACACCGCGTACGCCGCGGTCGGGCTGCCCTTCCGGCAGGCGCTGACGGTGCTCGCCACGGTGGTGTCGGCGGCGCCGCCGTCGACGGAGATCCAGCCGCCGTGGGTGGTCGCCGACGTCGGGCTGAAGTCGCTCGGCATGGACCACGGCAACCCCACGGTCGCCGGTGCGACGGTGTGGTTCTGCTCGGACGAGCACACGACCTTCGCGCCGGACGAGCCGCGGTCGATCCGGGTCGGCGACCGGGTCCGGGTGCTGCCCGCGCACGTCGACCCCACGGTCACCCTGCACGAGCGCATGCACCTGGTGGACGGCGACGAGGTGCTCGAGACCTGGCCGGTGGACCTGCGCGGCTGGTGAGCGGCCGCGCCGGACTACGCTGTCCGGCCGGAGCGAAGCCGCTCACGAGGAGGAAGTCCATGACGCTCGACCGCCCGGTCGCCCCGAACCCGTACGAGCTGCTGCCCGAGGTCCCGTCGTTCACGGTGACCAGCACCGACGTCGCCGACGGGCAGGCCAAGGCAGACCGCCACGCGCACGGCTCCGCCGGGGGGGAGAACGTGTCGCCGCAGCTGAGCTGGTCCGGCTTCCCGGCGCAGACGCGCAGCTTCGCGGTCACCTGCTTCGACCCGGACGCGCCCACCCCGTCCGGCTTCTGGCACTGGACGGTGGTCGACATCCCGGCCGGCGTCACGGAGCTGCCGGCGGGCGCCGGCGCGAGCGACGCGTCCCTGCCCGGCGACGCCTTCCACGTCCGCAACGACTTCGGCGAGGCGTCCTACGGCGGCGCGGCCCCGCCGCCCGGCGACCGGCCGCACCGCTACTTCTTCGCCGTGCACGCGGTCGACCAGGAGTCCCTCGGCGTGCCGCGCGAGGCCACGCCCACGGTGGTCGCCTTCAACCTGGTCTTCCACACCCTCGCCCGCGGGGTGCTCACCCCGACGTACCAGAGCACGGGGTAGCGGCCGTGCCGCCGGCGGGTCGGACCCGACCCGCCGGCGGCACGCAGCGGTCAGCCGACCGTCAGCGTGAGCGACTGCCCGTAGATGTTCTGGTCCAGCCCGTGTGCGTTCGGGCACAGGTCCGTCGCCGGCGCGGCAGGCGTCCGGCACTGGTGGACGTCGAAGCCGTCGACGTAGTCGGTCTCCCGGATGTCCACCCCGGGCAGCACGTCCCGGTTGTCGGTCCAGGTCAGGTAGCCGGCGAGCGACGACCCGTCGAACGCCAGCGCGACCCAGTTGTAGTCGCCCTGGAACGGCACCTGCCGGCCGCCGAACATCTCGTACGACGGCTGGTGGGTGGTCGAGGAGACCATTCCGAGCGGTGTGAAGCTGACCCCGTCGTCCGAGACGGCCGCGTACGTGCCGACCACGTCGGTGCCGGAGGACACCGGGCGACCCTGCGCGTCCCGCGTGTCGCCGATCGGCAGCTGCACGCTGTACGCGTCGTCGGTCCGGTTGTCCTGCCAGACCGCGACCAGCTTGCCGCCGAGCGCGTCGACGTCGGAGAAGTACTGGTGCCCGCGGCCGCCAGCCGGATCGACAGCGACGGGCGCCGACCAGGTCCGGCCGTTGTTCAGGGAGCGCACGACGTACACCACCGACCGACCGACGAAGCCGGAGTTCGCCCCCGCCGAGCTGTACGACGAGGTGCTCGGCACCACCGTCGCCGGGTCGACCGCGTTGAACGTCGCGTACACCCCGGGCAGCATGCCGCTCTGGTCGGCGGTCGCCCGCGGCTCCAGCGGCACCCGGAAGAACACGAACCCGCTCGGGCATGCCGACGCCCCGTCCCCGCAGTCGCGAGGACCGTCGGACGGGAAGTACCGGGTGAACGCGGCGACCTGGCCGGCGCGCGCGAAGGTGACGCCGCCGTCCGCGGACCGGGCGAAGCCGAGCCCCTGGACGTCGACGGCGGCCGGCGTGTCCCGGGTGCCCCAGGTCACGTAGACGTCGCCGTCGTGCTCGATCGCGATGTCGCAGCCCTGGACGTCCTTGCCCTCGGACAGCGCGATGCCCTTGGAGAACGTCCGGCCGGAGTCGGTGGACCGGCTGAAGTAGATCTTGGTGCGCCCGCCGGCACCGACGAACCGGGACCAGCAGACGTAGACGTTCCCGTCGAACCGGCCGCCGGTCCGGTCCACCTCCAGCGACGGCTTGTCCATGAACGGACCGTTCAGCGCCGGCACCCCCTGCCCGACGACGACGGTGCGCAGGTAGTCCTTGGGGTAGCCGCTGGGGTGCGGGTGGTTGGCGTACGTGGCCACCCACACGTCACCGTTCTGCGGGTTCACCCGGTTGAACGCGATGCCGCCGGCGAACAGGTTCCCGCGGCGGTCGAACGCCAGCAGCGGGTCGCCGGCCTCAGCCTGCCGGCCGTGCAGCGGCGACGCCTGGCCCTCGGTCGAGGTGTCGCTCGGGTAGCCCGGCACCTTCGACGGCGTCCACGTCTCGCCCCGGTCCCGGGAGAAGGCCAGCCCCATCCAGCCGCCGCCCAGGTCGGTGTCGCAGTAGTCGTTCCAGCCCGCGAACAGCAGGTCGGGGTTGGTCGGGTCGATCGCGACAGTCGGCTCGTTGCCCTGCCGGAAGGCGCCGCCGTCGTTGGAGTCGGTGTCCCCGTCGTTGGGCACGTCCGGCGCGGTGCTCGTCGACGGGTCCGAGCAGTGCTGGATGGCGCGGTCGGTGCCGCCGTCGTGCCGAACGTACGCGGTGGCGGGGGTGACGCGGTCGTCCGGCTCGGGCGGCGCCGCCGCGGCGGGCAACGCTCCGGCCAGCGCCAGGACGAGGGACGCGACGGCGGACAGGACGGGCAGTCTGCGCATGAGACCTCCATTGGCCCTATGTGCTCGCGGCTCGCTCCGGACCCCGACGCGCCGCACACCATCGAACCGCACAACTCGGGCAGGCCACAAGGACCAGGTCAGCAGGCGGCGAGGACGGCGTCGGTCACCGCCCGGCGCACCGCCGGGTCGGTGACCGGGCCGCCGTCGGAGCCGACGACGTAGAAGGCGTCCACCACCGCCCCGCCGAGCGTGCTCACCCGGGCGCCGCGGACGTCCAGCCGGCACCGCTCCAGGGCGGCGGTGACCCGGTGCAGCAGGCCGGCAGCGTCGGCCGCGCGCAGCTCCAGCACGGTCGCGTCGGTGGCGGCGCCGTCGAACCACAGCACCCGCGGCGGCTGCTCCTGCCGGTGCCCGTACGCGCGCTCCTTCGCGGCCAGCCTCTCCGCCAGCGGCAGCGAGCCGGCCAGCGCCCGGACCACGTCCGCGCGCAGCAGCGCCGGCTCCGGACCGCGGCCGAAGCGGGGCGAGACGGTGAAGACGTCCACCGCGGTACGCCCGACGGTGGCCACCGTCGCGGACCGCACGTCGAGCTGGTGCAGCGCGAGGACGCCGGCGGTGCGCGAGAGCAGGCCGGGCGCGTCCGGCGCGGCCACCGTCACCGTCTCCCCGTCCACCCGGACGGCCACCCCCTCGGCGGCGGCGAGCTCGCGCTGGGCGGCGGTGAGCAGCGGCGGGGTCGGCGGCGGGGTGCCGGACAGCGTGTCCCGGGCCCGGGCCACCAGCTCACCGACCAGGCCGGCCGTCCACCGCGTCCAGGCCGCCGGGCCGGTCGCCAGACCGTCCGCAATGGACAGTGCGTGCAGCAGGTCGAGCAGCTCGGCGGAGGAGTCCACAGCGGACACCACGGACCGTACGGTGACCGGGTCGGCCAGGTCGCGCCGGGTCGCGGTGTCCGGCAGCAGCAGGTGGTGGCGGACCATCGCGGCGAGCGTGGCCGAGTCGCCGTAGCTGAGGCCGAGCCGCGGCGCGAGCTCGCGCACCACCGCGACACCGGCGTCGGTGTGGTCGCCGGGCCAGCCCTTGCCGATGTCGTGCAGCAGCGCGCCGAGCAGCAGCAGGTCCGGTCGCGCCACCGTACGGGTCAGCGCGGCCGCCTCGGCGGCGGCCTCGACCAGGTGCCGGTCGACGGTGAAGCGGTGCACCGGGTTGCGCTGCGGCCTCGACCGCACCCGGCTCCACTCGGGCAGCAGCCGGACCAGCAGGCCGGCCTGGTCCAGCGCCTCCAGCACCGGGACCGCGGCGGCCCCGGTGCCGAGCAGGTCGACGAAGGCGTCCCGGGCGGCGGCCGGCCACGGCGTCGGCATCGGCGCGGACTCGGTGCCGAGCCGGTCCAGCGCGTGCGGCGCCAGCGGCAGCCCGGCGCGGGCGGCCGCGGTGGCGGCGCGCAGCACCAGCACCGGGTCGGCCCACGGGTCGGCGTCCCGGGCGAGCACCACCTCGCCGCCCTGCTCGACCACCCCGTCGGCGAGCGGGCGGCGCTGCGGCGTCGGGGCCCGGCGACCGGGCAGCGCCCGGGTCAGCGCCGCCGACCGGCTCCGGCCGGCCAGCGCGCTGTCCACCCGCCGCCATCCGGTGTCCGCGGCGAAGGCGACGGTCCGGCCCGCCTCGCTGACCGCCCGGAGCAGGTCGTCGGCGTCGGCGTGGCCGAGCGCGCCGGCGACCCCGGCCTGCTCCTGCTGCACCAGCCGGTCCACCGGCCGGCCGGCCCGCCGCTGCAGCTCGCCGCGCACGTCCAGCAGCACGTCCCGGGCGGCCGCCACGACCGACCCGGGCACGTCGACGAGCTGCGCCGCGGCCAGCGCGTGCAGCGCGTGCACGTCCCGCAGCCCGCCGCGGGCCTCCTTGAGGTCCGGCTCGAGCAGGAAGGCGAGCTCGCCGGCCGCGTCCCAGCGCTGCCGGGCGGCCGCCCGCAACTCGGGCAGCCGCTTGTGCCGCTCGGTACGCCAGGTCGCGTACGCGGCCTCCCGCAGCGCGCCGGACAGCGCCGGGTCGCCGGCCAGGTGCCGCAGCTCGAGCAGGCCGAGCGCGGCCTTCAGGTCGTCCCCCGCGACGGCGACGGCTTCGGCCACCGTTCGGACCGAGTGGTCCAGGCCGACGCCGGCGTCCCAGACCGGGTACCAGACGGTGTCCGCCACCGCGGCCACGTCCCGCCGCCCGCGATGGAGCAGGACCAGGTCCAGGTCGGAGTACGGCGCCGGCTCCCGGCGGCCGAGGCCGCCGACGGCGACCAGCGCGACGTCCCGCCCGTCGGCGAGCACCCCGGCGAGCCAGGAGTCGTAGAGGTCGACCAGCGCGCCGCGCAGGACCGCCCCGGTGAGCGGGCCGGCCAGCAGCTCGGCGCGCCGGTCCCGCAGCCCCGCCGCCGTCGGTACCCGGGGGCCGTCCGCCCGCCCTCGACTCACCGGCCCGTCCCCGGTCCGCGACCGGACACCGGCGGCCGGCCGGCGCGCGCCCCGCGCCGCCGCGGGGCCACCGGCCCGGAGATGGCCCGGCCCGGCGGCGGGGCGCCGCCGGGCCGGGTCCGGACTG
>JBJMII010000214.1:0-18798 GCA_045806925.1 Mycobacteriales bacterium | reverse complement strand
TCGTCGAACCGGCCCGTCGCGCTCGCGTGCCCGGCGCCGGTGATCTCGCCGGTCTCGATCTCCAGGTTCGGCACCGAGTCGGCGCGGGCGCGCTCGGTCAGCACCAGGTTGCGGTTGAACTCGAAGGTCTCGGTGTTCTCCGCCGCGGCCCGGATCAGCACGTCGCCGATCCAGACGGTGTGTGCGGCGTCGCCCTGCAGCGCGTTCTTGTAGAGCACGTTCGACTTGCAGTTCGGCACCGAGTGGTCGACCAGCAGCCGCTGCTCGAGGTGCTGCCCGGCGTCGGCGTAGCCGAGCCCGACCAGCTCGACGTCGCCGCCGGGCCCGCGGAAGGCGACCGTGGGGCTGATCCGGACGAGGTCGCCGCCCAGCGCCACCGAGATGACCTTCAGCGTGGCGTCGCGCCCCAGCGCGAGGTGGTGGGCGCCGACGTGCACGGCGTCGTCGGCCCACTCGTCGGTCACCACCAGCGTCAGCCGCGACCCGTCGGCCACGACGACCTCGAGGTTGTCGGCCAGCGCACCGGACCCGACGTGCGTGAGCACGACGGTGGCCTCGGCGAACGGCCGCGTGCGCAGCTGAAGGTGCGCGGCCGCGGTGGCGCCCGCGCCCGGCCCGCTGACGGTGATGTCGAGCGGTGCGGGGCGGCCGTCGAGCGTCACGACGGTGACGTCCGGCGCCGAGGCCCAGGCCTGGGCGGCGACCCGGTCGGCAGGCACCCCGCCGGAGCCGACGCGGGCGTCGTCGCGGGTGACCCGCTCGACCACGACGCCCTCACCGGCTCCGGCGATCTCGACGACCGCCGTGCCGTCGAACGGCGCGGACCCGTCGTGCAGACCGCGCAGGCGACGCAGCGGGGTGAACCGCCAGTTCTCCTCACGGCCTCGGGGGACCTCGAACGCCTCGACGTCGTAGGACGTGAAGCGCTCGCTCGCCGAGGCGAGCGGCTTGCTCCCCTGGCCCTCCTTGGCGCCCGCCAGCTCCGGGGCGAGCCCGGTGACGTTCTCCACGGTCATCCGACCGAGCCCTCCATCTGCAGCTCGATGAGGCGGTTCAGCTCCAGCGCGTACTCCATCGGCAGCTCGCGCGCAATGGGCTCGACGAACCCGCGCACGACCATCGCCATGGCCTCGTCCTCGGTCAGGCCGCGGCTCATCAGGTAGAACAGCTGGTCGTCGCTGACCTTGGAGACCGTGGCCTCGTGGCCCATCGACACGTCGTCCGTGCGCACATCGACGTACGGGTAGGTGTCGGAGCGGCTGATCGTGTCGACCAGCAGCGCGTCGCACTTCACCGTGGAGCGGCTGTGGTGGGCGTTCGGGTTGACCCGCACCAGGCCCCGGTACGAGGTCCGGCCGCCACCGCGCGCCACCGACTTGCTGATGATCGTCGACGACGTGTGCGGCGCCAGGTGGGTCATCTTCGCGCCCGCGTCCTGGTGCTGCCCCTCGCCGGCGAAGGCGATCGAGAGCACCTCGCCCTTGGCGTGCTCGCCCATGAGCATCACGGCCGGGTACTTCATCGTGACCTTGGAGCCGAGGTTGCCGTCGACCCACTCCATGGTCGCGCCCTCGTAGGCCTTGGCCCGCTTGGTGACCAGGTTGTAGACGTTGTTCGACCAGTTCTGGATGGTCGTGTAGCGGCAGCGGCCGCCCTTCTTCACGATGATCTCGACCACCGCGGAGTGCAGGGAGTCCGACTTGTAGATCGGCGCGGTGCAGCCCTCGACGTAGTGCACGTACGCGCCCTCGTCGACGATGATCAGCGTCCGCTCGAACTGGCCCATGTTCTCCGTGTTGATCCGGAAGTAGGCCTGCAGCGGGATGTCGACGTGCACGCCGGGCGGCACGTAGATGAACGAGCCGCCGGACCAGACCGCGGTGTTGAGCGAGGCGAACTTGTTGTCACCGACCGGGATCACCGACCCGAAGTACTCCCGGAACAGGTCCGGGTGCTCGCGCAGCCCGGTGTCGGTGTCGAGGAAGAGGACGCCCTGCGCCTCCAGGTCCTCCCGGATCTGGTGGTAGACCACCTCGGACTCGTACTGCGCGGCCACCCCGGCGATCAGCCGCTGCTTCTCCGCCTCCGGGATGCCCAGCCGGTCGTACGTCGTCTTGATGTCCTCGGGCAGCTCGTCCCAGCTGGTCGCCTGCTTCTCGGTGGAGCGCACGAAGTACTTGATGTTCTCGAAGTCGATGTCGGCCAGGTCGGCACCCCAGGTCGGCAGCGGCTTGCGGTCGAACAGCCGCAGCCCCTTCAGCCGGAGCTCGAGCATCCACTCCGGCTCCGACTTCTTCGCCGAGATGTCCCGCACGACCTCCTCGGACAGCCCCCGCTTCGCGGCCGCGCCGGCCACGTCCGGGTCGGACCATCCGAACTTGTAGCGGGAGAGCTGCTCGATCTGCTCGTCCTGGGTCAAGGTCATGCTCGCGTCCCTCCGAGGGAGCCGTGGGCGATCACCCCGGCGAAGCCGGGAACGTAGGTGGTGCAGACCGCGTCGCCACGGGCGATGGTGGCCAGCCGCTGGACGTGGGTGCCGAGCAGCCGCTCGAACGCCCGGGTCTCCGACTCGCAGATCTGCGGGAACTCGGCGGCCACGTGCGCCACCGGGCAGTGGTGCTGGCACAGCTGGCCGCCGGCGCCCATCGGGTGCGCCGAGGCAGCGTAGCCCTCGCTGCTCAGCGCGCCGGCGAGGGCGTCGATCCGGTGCTCCGGGGCGGCCGAGCGGACGGCGGCGCCGTGCCGCTCCTCCACCGACCGGATCCGCCGCTCGGCGAACGCGGCGACCGCCTGCTCGCCGCCGGTCTCGGCCACGAACCGCAGCGCGGCCGCGGCCAGGTCGTCGTACGCGTGCGGGAAGGCGGCCCGGCCGGTGTCGGTGAGCAGGAACTCCCGGGGCGGGCGGCCGCGGCCGCGCTGCCGGCCGCCGAGCGGCCGCTGCTCCCGGTCGGTGGCCAGGCCGTCCGCGACCAGCGCGTCGAGGTGCCGGCGGACCGCGGTCGGGCTGATGCCCAGCCGCTCCCCCAGCGAGGCGGCGGTGGCCGGTCCCTGCTCGAGCAGCAGCCGGGCGACCTCGTCCCGCGTCGGCGCGGGGCGGGTGCCGGGATCCGCCGCGAATTTCACATCGTCGATGTTACTTATTTCCGCGGCGGAACGCACCTCCGACCCTCGCGAGCGTGTCCCGGGTCACGCTCCTAGGCTCTGAGTGTGGGTGCACCCGCGGTGGAGGTCCGCGACCTGGTGAAGCGGTACGGCGCCAGCACCGCCGTGGCCGGCCTGTCGCTGACCGCGCAACCCGGCGCGGTGCTGGCCATCCTGGGTCCGAACGGGGCCGGCAAGACCACCACGGTCGAGATCTGCGAGGGCTACCGGCGGCCCGACTCCGGCACCGTCCGGGTGTTCGGGCTGGACCCGGTCGCGGACGCCCGCGAGCTGCGGCCGCGGGTCGGCGTGATGCTGCAGGGCGGCGGTGGCTACCCCGGCGCGCGGGCCGGCGAGCTGCTCCGGCTGCTCGCCGCCTACGCGGCAGCGCCGCTGGACCCGCAGGCGCTGCTGGACCGGCTCGGGCTGGCCGCGGCGGCCGGCACGCCGTACAAGCGGCTGTCCGGCGGGCAGAAGCAGCGGCTGTCGCTGGCCATGGCCGTGGTCGGCCGGCCGGAGCTGGTCTTCCTGGACGAGCCGACCGCCGGGCTGGACCCGCAGGCCCGGCACGCCACCTGGGAGGTGGTGCGGGGGCTGCGCGCGGACGGCGTGACCGTGGTGCTGACCACCCACCACATGGACGAGGCGGAGCGGCTGGCCGACGAGCTGGTGGTGATCGACTCCGGTCGGGCGGTGGCCAGCGGGTCGCCGGTCGAGCTGACCCGGGGCGGCGCCGAGGGGCAGCTGCGGTTCCGGGCCGCGCCCGGGCTGGACACCGCCGCGCTGGCCGCTGAGCTGGCCGCCCTGCTCCCGGCGTCCGTGCAGGTCGGCGAGCCGCAGCCGGGGGCGTACCTGGTGCATGCGACGGCCGGCCGGAGAGTCGACCCGCAGCTGCTGGCCGCGGTGACCGGCTGGTGCGCCGCCCGCGGGGTGCTGGCCGAGGACCTGCGGGTGGAGCGCCGGTCGCTGGAGGACGTCTTCCTCGAGCTGACCGGGCGGGAGCCCCGGTGAGCCCGGCGGGCGGGGCCTTCGCGCCGGCGCCCGGGGCGGCGCCGCTGTCCCGGATGCTGGCCGCCCAGACCGCGATGGAGCTGCGGCTGGCGCTGCGCAACGGCGAGCAGGTGCTGCTCACCCTGCTGATCCCGCTGCTGCTGACCGGCCTGCTGGTGACCGAGCCGTTCCTCGGCGAGCTGCCCGGCCGGCGGGTGGATTTCGTGGTGCCTGGGGTGCTCGCGCTCGCGGTCACCTCGGCCGCCTTCACCGGGCTGGCCATCGGGACCGGCTTCGAGCGCAAGTACGGCGTGCTCAAGCGGCTCGGCGCCACCGCGCTGCCCCGTTCGGTGCTGCTGCTCGGCAAGACCGGCGCGGTGCTCGGCGTCGAGCTGCTGCAGCTGGTGCTGGTCGGCGGGCTCGGGCTGGCGCTCGGCTGGCGGCCCACCGGCGGCCTGCTCGCCGCGGTGTCCACGCTGGCGCTCGTCGTCGCCGGGACCGCCGCCTTCGCCGGGCTCGGCCTGCTGATGGCCGGCACGCTGCGGGCCGAGGCCACCCTGGCCGGCGCGAACCTGGCCTGGTTCCTGCTGCTGTTCTTCGGCGGGGTGCTCTTCCCGCTGTCGAAGTTCCCGGCCGGGCTGGCGGACGTGCTGCAGTTCCTGCCCACCGCGGCGCTGGCGGACGGGTTGCGCGCGGTGCTGCGGGACGCGGCCGGGTTGCCCGTCCGGTCGCTGCTGACGCTGCTCGGCTGGGCCGCGCTGGCACTCGCCGCGGCGGCCGCGACGTTCAAGTGGGAGTGAGTCCGGGTAGGCCCGCGAGGACGCCCCTGACACATCGGAACCGGAGGCCAGCAGAATGAGCCTTGCCCGTCGCGCCGCCCGCGCGGCGCTCGCCGCCAGCTTCATCAGCGGAGGCTTGGACCAGCTCCGCAACCCGCAGCCGAAGGCGGGTCCGGCCTTCCCGATCGCCAAGCCGATCGCGGACCGGGTGCCGCAGCTGCCCAACGACCCCGAGTCACTGGTCAAGATCGACGGCGCCATCAAGGTGGTCGGCGGCGTCGGTCTCATCTTCGGGCCGTTCGCCCGGCCGGCCGCGCTGCTGCTGGCCGGCAGCCTGGTGCCGACCACGCTGGCCGGGCACCGGTTCTGGGAGACCACCGACCCGGACCAGAAGGTCAGCGACCGGGTGGAGTTCTTCAAGAACGTCAGCCTGCTCGGCGGCCTGCTCATCGCCGCGCTGGACACCGGCGGGCGCCCGTCGGTGCCGTACGTGGCCGGCAAGGCGGTCAAGGGCGTGGGCCATGCGGTGGGCGAGGCCGCCGACTCGGTCGGCGACACCGTCTCCGAGGCGGCCGGCGCGCTCGCCGGTGCGGCCACCGCGGTCGGCGGCGCCGTCGCCTCCGGCGCCGGCAGGGTGAGCCGGCGGTCGGCGAAGAAGAGCGCGAAGGCCGCGAGGAAGGCCGAGGCGCTGCGGATCGCGTCCGCGGCGATCGCCGCGAAGGCGGCGAAGAGGTCGGCCAGGGCCGCGAGGAAGGCCAGGAAGGACTCGAACGTGTCCGCCAAGGCCGCCAAGGCGCGGGGCGCGGCGCTGAGCGCCGGCGTCGCCGCCAAGAGTGCCGCGCTCAGCGCCGGCCTCGCCGCCCGGGAGGGCGCGGTCGCCGCGAAGGAGAAGGTGGGCGCCGCGGTCTCCCGCTGAGCCCCCCGAGCCCCCCGAGCCCTCCCGGGATCCCGTCCGGCTGCACCGGGCGGGTCCCCTGCCGTCGCGAGCCGCCGGTGTCCGGCGCGTCGCGGCCGGCCGGTCCCGGGGGTCAGGGTGTGGCCGGCGGCGGCGGCCGGCGGGCCGTCCGGGACCGGGTACCGGACCCGGGCCGGCCGGGGCGCCGCCCGCGACCTACCCTTTCGGCGTGGCCCTCCCCCGCGCGTCCGCGCCGCTGGTCCGCCGGCTCGCGGTCGCCTCGGTGGTCGCCAACTCGGCGATCGTGGTGACCGGCGGAGTGGTCCGGCTGACCGGCTCCGGGCTGGGCTGCCCGACGTGGCCGAGCTGCACCGAGGGGTCGTACACGCCGACCGCGGCGTACGCCCGGCACGGGCTGATCGAGTTCGGCAACCGGATGCTCACCTTCGTGGTCGGGCTGGTCGCGCTCGCCACCCTGCTGGCCGTGCTGCGGCACGGCCGCCGGTCGCTGGTCCCGCTCGCGGTGGCCGCCTTCCTCGGCATCCCGGCGCAGGCCGTGCTCGGCGGGATCACCGTGCTCACCGGGCTCAACCCGTGGACGGTCGCCACCCACTTCCTGCTGTCGATGGCGGTCCTGGCGACCACCGTGGTGCTCGCCTGGCGGGCGGCCCGGCCGACCGACCGGTCGGCAATCCCGGCCGGGCCGCCGGGCCGGCCGGTCGGCCCGGAGCTGACCTGGCTGGTCCGGGCGGTGGTCGGGCTGGTGGCCGCGGTGCTCGTGCTCGGCACCGTGGTGACCGGCAGCGGTCCGCACGCCGGTGACGAGGCGGCGGCCCGGACCGGCTTCGACCCGGCCACCGTCAGCCAGCTGCACGCCGACGCGGTGATGCTGCTGGTCGGCCTGACCGTCGCGGTGGTGCTCTGGCTGCGCGCCGCCGGCGCCCCGGCCGAGGCCCGCCGGGCCGGCGCGATCCTGCTCGGCGCCGAGCTGGCGCAGGGGCTGGTCGGCTTCGTGCAGTACTTCACCGGGCTGCCGGTGGTCCTGGTCGGCATCCACCTGCTCGGCGCCTGCCTGGTCTGGATCGCCGCGGTCCGGCTGGTGCTCGCCGCCAGCACCGGGACCGCACCCGCCCCGGGGCCGGCCCCCGCGCCACGGTCGGAGTACGCGGCGACCTGACCACTCCCCGTTCCGCCTCAGGTGCGGGACCATGCGGGCGTGTCCGAGACCGCCGACCCGTACCGTCGGGTCGCCCCCGCACCCCGCTCCGACGCGGTCCCGCCACCCGCGGGCCCCGCCGGCGTCGAGCAGAACGGCATCAACATCATCGCGGAGACCGAGCGCAAGGGCCGGCCGCGCGACCTGTTCTGGCCCTGGTTCGCGGCGAACATCTCCGTCCTCGGGGTGAGCTACGGCGCCTTCGTACTCGGCTTCGGGGTCTCCTTCTGGCAGGCCGCCGTCGCCGGCGTGCTCGGCATCGTGGTGTCCTTCACGCTCTGCGGGCTGGTCGCGCTGGCCGGCAAGCGCGGCTCGGCGCCGACCATGGTGCTCAGCCGGGCCGCGTTCGGCGTCCGCGGCAACCGGCTGCCGGCCGCGCTGTCCTGGCTGCTCACCGTCGGCTGGGAGACGGTGCTGGTCATCCTCGCCACGCTGGCCACCGCGACGGTGCTGGACCGGCTCGGCTGGGGCGGCGGCACCGGCACCAAGCTGGTCGCGATGGTGCTGGTGGCGGCGGTGACGATCGCGGCCGGCGTGGTCGGCTTCGACTTCATCATGCGGCTGCAGGCCGCCATCACGATCGCGACCGCCGTGCTGACGGTCGTCTACATCGTGCTGGTCGCCGACGAGATCAGCTGGGACGCGGTGTCCACGCTGCCGTCCGGCTCGCCGCAGGCCTTCGTCGGCGCGCTCGTCTTCGTGATGACCGGCTTCGGGCTGGGCTGGGTAAACGCGGCGGCCGACTACTCCCGCTACCTGCCGCGCGGGTCGTCCAGCCGGGGCGTCGCCGGCTGGACCGCGTTCGGCGGCTCGCTCGGCCCGGTGGTGCTGCTGCTGTTCGGCCTGCTGCTGGCCGGCTCCCAGCCGGGGCTGAGCGAGGCCATCGGCACCGACCCGATCGGCGCGCTGACCACCGTGCTGCCGACCTGGTTCCTGGTGCCGTTCGCACTGGTGGCCGTGCTCGGGCTGATCGGCGGCGCGGTGCTGGACATCTACTCGTCCGGGCTGGCGCTGCTGTCCGCCGGGGTGCGGATCCCGCGGTACGCCGCCGCCTTCGTGGACGGCGTGCTGATGGTGATCGGCACCGCGTACGTGGTCTTCGCGGCGGACGACTTCGTCGGCCCGTTCCAGGGCTTCCTCATCACCCTCGGGGTGCCGATCGCGGCCTGGTGCGGGGTGCTGCTCGCGGACGTCGCGCTGCGCCGGCGGGACTACGCGGACACCGAGCTCTACCTGACCACGGGCCGGTACGGCGACGTGCAGCCGGTGCCGATCGCGCTGGTGCTGCTCGCCACCGCGCTCGGCTGGGGGCTGGTCACGAACACCTTCGCGGACTGGCTGGACTGGCAGGGCTACCTGCTCGAGCCGTTCGGGCTCGGCGGGAAGGAAGGCGCCTGGGCGTTCGCGAACCTCGGTGTGCTGGTGGCGCTCGCGGTCGGCTTCCTCGGTCACCTGCTCACCGCGCGCGGCCGGGTGCAGGCCCAGGAGGGACCGGCGCCGACCGCCGCCCGGTGGTGACCGCCGGCGGCTGGCTGGTCGCCATCGACATGCAGGCCGTCTTCGCCGACCCGGCGAGCGGGTGGGCGGTGCCGCGGTTCGCCGCGGCGGCGGCCGGGATCGACCAGCTGCGGCCGGCGTTCCGGGGGCGGACCCTGCACACCCGCTTCGTGGCGCCGGCCGAGCCGACCGGCGCGTGGCGGGAGTACTACCGGCGGTGGCCGTGGGCGCTGCAGCCGCCGGACGCGCCGCTCTACGACCTGGTCGGGGACCCGGGCGGGCCGGTCCTGACCCGGCCGGCCTTCGGCAAGTGGGGCCCGGAGCTGGACGCGGCCACCGCCGGCAGCCGCGACCTGGTGCTGGCCGGGGTGTCCACCGACTGCTGCGTGCTGTCGACCGCGCTGGCCGCGGCCGACGACGGCGTCCGGGTCCGGGTCGCGGCGGACGCGTGCGCCGGTGCCACCGACGCCGACCACGAGCGCGCGCTGGCCGCGATGGCGCTCTACGCGCCGCTGATCACCGTCACCACGGTCGACGCGCTGCTCGGTCCGGGGTGACGGCGCGGCGGATGGCCGCGGCGAAGCGGTCCGCACCGGCCGGCACCGCGGTGAGGAAGAGCGACGGCTCGGTCAGCTCGAGCTCGATCACCAGCGGGTCGCCGTCCGGGCCGGGCAGCAGGTCGACCCGGGCGTAGAGCAGCCGCTCCGGGCCGCCCGGCACCGCGGCCAGCGCCTGCTCGGCGACCGCGCGCTCGGCCGCCGACGGCTCCCGCGCCTCGATCCGCTCCGGCCGCCACAGCTCGTCGATCTCGGCGGCGGCGCCGGGCAGCAGCAGCGCGGCCTTGCCCAGGCTGTGGCTGTACGCCCCGCCGACGTGCACCACCGCCGTCTCGCCGACCTCGTCCACCGCGGTCAGGTACGGCTGGACCAGCACCCGCCGGCTGGCCGCCAGCAGCTTGCCGGCGTGCGTGCGGGCCCGGTCCACGTCGCCGGGCCCGTACCGGGCGGTGTCCTGGCCACCGGCGCTGACCGCCGGCTTGACCACCACTTCGAGCCAGTCGGCCGGCCAGGCCGGCGCGTCGCCGGGCGCCAGGTGCTCGGTCGGCACCACCGGGACGCCGGCCCCGGCGAGGTCGCGCAGGTAGGTCTTGTCGGTGTTCCACCGGACCACGTCGGCCGGGTTGGCGAGCCGCGGCACGCTCGCCGCCCAGGCCGCGAAGTCGTCCCGGCGCGGCACGTAGTCCCAGGTGGACCGGATCACCACCAGGTCGTAGGAGTCCCAGTCGACCGCCGCGTCGTCCCAGACCCGCCACTCCGCGTCCAGCCCGGCGGCCGAGCAGGCGGCCAGCAGCAGCGGCGCGTCCTCGTCGCCGGCCGGGTGCTCCCGGCAGGTGGCCAGCGCGACGCGCGGGGTGGCCCGGGTCGGCCGGCGTGGCGCCCGCAGTCCATCCCACGCCCGCTCCGGGCTCCCTCCGCTGCCCGGGCGCCCTGCGATGCTCACCAGTCACTCGCCCTCAGCGGACCAGCGCGTCGACGGCGACGGCGACGAAGAGCAGCGCGAGGTACGAGTTCGACAGCTGGAACAGCCGCACCGCATGCGGCTCCACGCCACGCCTCACCCGGGCGAGCAGCCGGTGCGCCGCGGCCAGGAACCACGCCCCGGCGGCGACCGCGACCACCCCGTACACCCACGAGGTGGCCAGCGGCCAGAGCAGCAGCGAGGTGGCGACGGTCAGCCAGGTGTAGCCGACGATCCGCCGGGCCACCACCCTCGGGGTGGCGACCACCGGCAGCATCGGTACCCCGGCCCGGGCGTAGTCGTCCCGGAAGCGCATCGCCAGCGCCCAGAAATGCGGCGGGGTCCAGAAGAAGACCACCCCGAACAGCACCACCGGCGGCCAGGCCAGCGACCCGGTGACCGCGGCCCAGCCGATCAGCACCGGCATGCAGCCGGCCGCGCCGCCCCAGACGATGTTCTGCGCCGTGCGGCGCTTGAGCAGCAGCGTGTAGACCAGGACGTAGAAGAGGATCGCGAAGACGGTGAGCAGCGCCGGCAGCAGGCCGGTGAGCGCCCACATGGTGGCGATCGCCAGCACGCCCAGCGCGAGGCCGAAGACCAGCGCGGACCCCGGCGAGACCGCGTGCCGGGCCAGCGGCCGGGCCACCGTGCGCCGCATCACCGCGTCGATGTCCCGGTCGAGGTAGCAGTTCAGCGCGTTCGCGCTGGCGGCGGCGAGCGAACCGCCGACCAGGGTGGCCAGCACCAGGCCGAGCGGCGGCAGCCCGCCGGCGGCGAGCACCATCGCCGGCACGGTGGTGACCAGCAGCAGCTCGACGATCCGCGGCTTGGTCAGCGCCAGGTAGGCCTTCGCCACCGTGGCCGCTTGCCGCCGGCGGGCCGAGCGCTCCGACGGCTCCGACGGCACCGTCGCCACGTCGATCGGCCCCGGCGCCGGCACCGCGCGGCCGCGACCCGCCAGCACCTCCGTCACGGGGAGCACTTTACGCACCGCCGGCCCCCTCCGCGGCCGGCGGGGTGGCGCCCGACCGGACGGGTCGCGGCGGCGGCCGGGGCCGGCCGGGCAGCGCCGCCGATCTTCGCAGTAACTATGTGATGAACATGATCCGTACGAAACAGTATTGTTCTGGGCGTATGTCGCCGGTAGGGTTCGGCAAGCGCGCGCGGTCCGTACCGATCGGCCAGGCCAGCCAGGTCGGTTTCGCAGCCAGTCGGCAGGGAGGCTCGGTTCGCATGCGCCAGTGGACCCTCACCTCGGAGTCCGTCACCGAAGGCCACCCGGACAAGGTGGCCGACCAGATCAGCGACTCGGTCCTGGACGCCATCCTCGGCCAGGACCCGGCCTGCCGGGTCGCCTGCGAGGCGCTCGTGAACACCGGGCTGGCCGTGGTGGCCGGCGAGATCACCACGACCGCGGACGTCGACGTCGAGGACATCGCGCGGACGACGATCTCCGGCATCGGCTACACCGCGCACGAGCTCGGCCTGGACGGCGCGACCTGCCAGGTCCTCGTGTCGCTGGACCCGCAGTCGCCGGACGTCAAGGTCGGCCTGGACACCGCGTACGAGAAGCGGCTCGGGCTGGCCGACGACGACACGCTGGACGGCCAGGGCGCCGGCGACCAGGGGATGATGTTCGGCTACGCCTGCGACGAGACCGACGACCTGATGCCGGTGCCGATCTGGACCGCGCACCGGCTGGCCCGGCGGCTGGCCGAGGTGCGCAAGACCGGCCTGCTGCCCTACCTCCGGCCGGACGGCAAGACCCAGGTGTCCTTCCGGTACGAGGACGGGGTGCCGGTCGCGCTGGAGACCGTGGTGATCTCCGCGCAGCACGAGCCGGGCGTCGACATCCCCGGCCAGCTGACCCCGGACCTGGTCGAGCACGTGATCCGGGCGGTGGTGCCGGACCGGTTCGGCACCGGCTACCGGGTGATCGTCAACCCGACCGGGACGTTCGTCCGCGGCGGCCCGCACGCGGACTGCGGCCTCACCGGCCGGAAGATCATCGTCGACACGTACGGCGGGGCCGCCCGGCACGGCGGCGGCGCCTTCTCCGGCAAGGACCCGACGAAGACCGACCGGTGCGGCGGGTACGGCGCCCGCTGGGTGGCGAAGAACATCGTCGCCGCCGGCGCCGCCCGCCGCTGCGAGGTGCAGGTGTCGTACGCGATCGGAGTGGCCCGGCCGATCTCGATGCTGGTCGAGACGTTCGGCACCGAGACCGTCGACCCGGCGAAGCTCACCGCGGTCGTCGACGAGGCGTTCGACCTGCGTCCGGCGGCGATCATCCGGGATCTGGACCTGCTGCGGCCGATGTTCCGCAGCACCGCCGCGTACGGGCATTTCGGCCGCGAGCAGGACGGGTTCCCGTGGGAGCAGACGTCCCGCGCCGCCGGGCTGGCCGCCGCACTCGGGCTGTGACCCCCGCCGGGCCGGACCGATCCGGACCAGCCGAGGTGCTGGACCGGGGCGTCTTCTCGGTCACCTTCGACGGGTCCGGGCGGTCGCTGACCGGCTGGGTGGTGGTCGACTCGCTCGTCGACGCCATCGCGATGGGCGGCACCCGGATGACCCCCTCGGTCACCGAGGCGGAGGTCCGGGCGCTGGCCCGGGCGATGACCACCAAGCTCGGCCTGGTCGGGCTGCCGATCGGCGGAGCCAAGGCGGGCGTGGTCGAGCGGGACGGCGGGCGGAACAAGCTGCTGCGCACCTTCGGCCGGGCGGTCGCCCCGCTGCTGCACGGCGGCATCCACCTCGGCTGCGACCTGGGCGTCACCCAGGCGGACCGGAAGCTGTTCCACCAGGCGGCCGGGTACGACGTGCGGGAGCGGCCGCGCTCGGCCGGGCTGCCGATGGACTGGGCCGCCTACTGGGCGCCGCTCACCGACATCGTCGGCTTCGGGGTGGGCGTGGCCACCCTCACCGCGCTGCGCCGGGTGTCGCCGCGACCCGGCCAGCGGGTGGTCGTGCAGGGCTTCGGGATGGTCGGGCGTGCCGTCGCGACCTTCCTGGAGCGGGCCGGCCACCGCGTGGTCGGCGTCGCCGACGTGCTCGGCACGGTGAGCGCCGCGGGTGGCCTGCCGGTCGACCGGCTGCTCGCGGTCACCGACCCGGCGGGCACCCTCGACCGGGCCGCGCTGCCGCCGGAGGTGTGCTGCTCCGCCGAGCCGGACGCCTGGCTGGACGTCGACACCGACGTGCTGGTGCTGGCCGCGAACCGGGACGCGGTCGACGAGCACAACGTGCACCGGGTGCGGGCCGGCCTGGTCGTCGAGGGCGGCAACCTCTGCTGCAGCGCCGGGGCGAAGGCGGCCCTGTCGCTCGCCGGCACCTGCCTGGTCCCGGACGTGGTCGCGAACGTCGGCGGCGCCGCGGCGGGCGGCTGCGCGCTCACCGGCACGGTGCCGTTCGACCTGCCGCCGGCGCAGATGGCGGCCTGGGTGCACGCGTTCGTCGAGCGGCACGTACGGCAGAACACCCAGGACGTCCTCGAGCTGGCGGAGTCGTCCGCGGGCGACCCCGTCCCGCTGCTGCTGGCGGCCCGCCGGCGGCCGGCGGCCTGACGAGAGGGGTGCCGGATGCCGGCGACCCGGCTGGACCCGACCGTGACCGGCACCTCCGTGGCGGGCGCGGTGGTCGGCTTCCTGACCGGCCGGCTCGGCTGCGACCGGATCTTCACCGTTCCGGGCGAGGCGGTGCTGCCGCTGCTCAGCCTCGCCGGGCGGAGCGGGATCGACCTGGTCGCGGCCCGGCACGAGGCGGGCGCCGGCTTCGCCGCGCTCGCCGACGCGTGGCTGACCGGCCGGCCCGGGGTGGTGGTGGTCAACCGCTCGCCCGGTGCGGCGAACGTGGGCATCGCGCTGGACGCCACCCGCGCCGACCCGACCCCGCTGCTGCTGCTGGTCGGCACCGCCCGGCGCGGCCAGGACCTCGGCATCGGCTACCAGTCGGCCGACCCGGCGGCGCAGCTCGGCGGCGTCGCGACGGTGGTCGCCGTGCCGGGCGGTGACGTGCTGCCCGCCTGCCTGGCCCGGGTGGAGGAGCTGCTGAGCTCGCCGGTGCCGGGCGCGGTGGTGCTGGTGGTACCGCAGGACGTCTGGAACGACCCGGCCGCGGCCGCCGGGCCGCCGGCGCCGACCCGCCCGGTCCCCGCCGCCGGGACCGCCGCCGGGACCGCCGCCGAGCAGGTCGCCGAGGCGCTGGTCCGGGCCGAGCGGCCGGTCCTGGTGGCCGGCCGGCTGCTGCGCCGGCCGTCCGGGCCGGCGGACCCGTCCGCGCTGCTCGACCGGCTCGCCCGGGGCGCCGGGGTGCCGGTCCTGCTGGCGAACAAGCAGCAGGACCTGGTCGACAACACGCTGCCCGGGTACGGCGGCGACCTGCACCAGGGCACCCACCCGCGCACCCACGCGCGGATGGGCTCGGCCGACCTCGTCGTGCTGCTCGGCGACCAGCCGGGCGAGGTGCACCTCAAGGGCTGGTACGACCGGCAGCGGGTGCTCACCGTGCACCCGGTCCCGGCCGGGGTCGGCGAGCACCTCGCCGCGGATCCCGGCTCGGTGCTGACTGCGCTCGCCGCGCGGCACTGGCCGCCGGTCGGTCCGGACCGCGCCGACTGGGCCGCCGGCTGGACCGAACTCGAGCACGACCTGGCCACCCCGCGTCCCCGCCGACTGCCGGACGGCCTCGACTTCACCCTGGTCACGGCCGCGCTGGACGCGGCGCTGCCGGCGGACGCGCTGGTCTGCCTGGACGCCGGCAACTTCGGCAGCTGGGTGCACCGCTACGTCCGCTTCCGGGCCGGGCAGCGCCTGCTCTCCCTCGCCGACGGCGCGATGGGTTTCGCGGTGCCGGCCGCGGTGGCCGCGGTCCGCCGGGAACCGGACCGGCCGGTGGTCGCGATCGTCGGCGACGGCGGGCTGCTGATGACCGGCAACGAGCTCGCCGCGCTGCCGCGCACCGGCCGCGGGCCGGTGGTCGTGCTGGCCGACAACGCCGGCTACGGCGCGATCCGGGCGCAGGCGGCCCGCTCGTTCCCGGGCGCGGACGTGGCCGCGGACCTGGGCAACCCCGACTTCGTCCGGTGGGCGCAGGCGTTCGGGCTGCCGGCCGAGGCGGTGGCCGAGCCGGACGAGGTGGTGCCGGCGCTCGACCGGGCGCTGGCCGCCCGCGGCGGCTACCTGCTGCACGTCCGGACCAGCCGGATCGCGGCGCACCCGAACTTCGACCTGCCGGGCTGACGTCGCGATCCGGCGACCGACCGGGACGATCCGGGTCCGCCACGGGAGGGGGAGGCCGGTGTCGCTGGGCGCGCTGCTCCGGCCCTGGGTGGGCGGGTTCGCCCGCCCGTTCTGGGTGCTGTGGGCCGGCACGCTGCTGAACATGCTCGGCACCATGGTCGAGGCGTTCCTCGGGCTCTACCTCATCGGCATGCGAGGGCTCTCGCTGAGCCAGACCGGCCTGGTCATCGCGCTGCTCGGCGGTGGTTCGGTCGCCTCCCAGCTCGTCGGCGGCCTGCTCGCCGACCGGATCGGCCGGCGGGCCACGCTGGCGCTGTCCACCGTCGCGACCGGCGCCGCGATCCTGGCGCTCGGCTACGCGCAGGGCGTGGCCGCGATCGCCGCCGCCGCGCTCGCCGTCGGCCTCACCCGGGAGATGTACCGGCCGGCGTCCGCCGCGATCGTCGCCGACCTGGTACCGCCCGCGGACCGGCCCCGGGCGTACGGGTTGCTCTACTGGGCGATCAACCTCGGCTGGTCGGTCGCGCTGGTGACCGGCGGCATGCTGGCCCGGGTCGGCTTCCACTGGCTGTTCTGGATCGACGCGGCGACCTGCGTCGGCTTCGGGCTGCTGGTCTGGCGGGCGGTGCCGGAGACCCGGCCGTCCCGGGACAGCGCGTCCCGCGAGCCCGGCAGCTTCGCCGAGGTGCTCCGCGACCGGCTGGCCGTCGGCTACGCGGTGATCGTCACCGGCTACACGTTCGTCGCGCTGCAGGGCATGACCAGCCTGCCGCTGGCGATGCGGCTGGACGGGCTGGACCCGACGGCGTACGGGCTGGCCGCGGCGGTGAACGGGATCGTGGTGATCACCGTGCAGCCGCTGGTCGGCGGCTGGCTGGGCCGGCAGGACCACCCGCTCGTCCTGGCCGTCGGCTTCACCCTGGTCGGCTGCGGCTACGGGTCGACCGCCTGCGCCACCCGGCTGCCCGGCTACGCGCTGACCGTGCTGGTGTGGTCGCTCGGGGAGGTGGCGGCCGCGGCGGTACTGCTCGCGGTCCTCGCCGACCTCGCCCCGCCGCACCTGCGCGGCCGGTACGGCGGGCTGTACGGGATCGCCTGGTCCGGCGGCCTGCTGCTGGCCCCGCTCGGCGGCACCCAGCTGCTCCGGCTGGGCCCGACCGTGCTCTGGGTGTCCTGCCTGGGGCTCGCCGCGACCGCGGCGGCGGCCGTGCTCGGGCTGGGCCCGGCGATCCGGAGCCGGCACGCCCTGGCCGCGGCCGCCGCATCGTGACCGGCCGGCGAGGGGCGGTGCCCCCTCGGGCCCGGCCCGGCGCGTCCCGCGGCCGGATCGGCCGTGTCGGGGCGCGGCTGTCGGGGTAGGCCGCGGAGAGGGTGGCGGGACCGGCGGGCCGGTCGCGCCGAGCCCGGCGCGGCAGCCTGACCGGCCCGCGGCGGCGGGCGTCGGGGCTACGCTCCGGTGATCTGGTCACGCTTTCCCCACCGTCCCACCAGCCGTCCACCGCGGGTCGGCAGCCCGCCCGGTCGAACGAGGAGCCAGCCGACGTGAACGACACCTCGGATCAGCCGCCGGCCACCGGTGAAACGGTTGAGCAGACGGGCGCGGACAGCGCCGAGCCGGTCGAGCAGGCCCCCGAGCCGGCGCCGGAGGCACCGGCGGACAGCAGGCCGCCGGCGTACCCGGCAGGGTGGGACGAGCTGGACTCCCGCGCCGTGGACACGATCCGGGTGCTCGCCATGGACGCGGTGCAGAAGACCGGCAACGGTCACCCCGGCACCGCGATGAGCCTCGCCCCGGCGGTGTACGAGCTGTTCCAGCACCACCTGCGGCACGATCCCGGCGACCCGTCCTGGATCGGCCGGGACCGCTTCGTGCTCTCCGCCGGACACTCCAGCCTGACCCTCTACATCCAGCTCTACCTGTCCGGCTACGGGCTGGAGCTCGACGACCTCAAGGCGCTGCGCACCTGGGGCTCGCTGACCCCGGGCCACCCCGAGCACGGCCACACCGTCGGAGTCGAGACCACCACCGGCCCGCTCGGCCAGGGCGTCGGCAACGCCGTCGGGATGGCGATGGCGGCCCGCCGCGAGCGGGGCCTGCTCGACCCGGACGCGCCGGTCGGGGAGAGCGTCCTCGACCACTACATCTACGCGGTGGCCTCCGACGGCGACATCGAGGAGGGCGTCTCCGGCGAGGCGTCCTCCATCGCCGGCCACCAGCAGCTCGGCAACCTCACGCTGATCTACGACGACAACCAGATCTCCATCGAGGACGACACGAACATCGCGCTGAGCGAGGACGTCGCCCTGCGCTACCAGGCCTACGGCTGGCACGTCCAGACCGTGGAGTGGCGGCGCGCGGACGGCACGTACGTCGAGGACGTCGCCGCCTTCGCCGCGGCGCTGGAGGCGGCGCGGGCGGAGACCGGCCGCCCGTCCTTCATCCGGCTGCGGACGATCATCGCCTGGCCCGCGCCGAACGCCCAGAACACCGGCAAGGCGCACGGCTCGGCGCTCGGCGCCGACGAGGTGGCGGCGACCAAGCGGGTGCTCGGCTGGGATCCGGAGAAGACGTTCGACGTCGACCCCGAGGTGCTCGCGCACGCGCGGAAGGTCAAGGACCGCGGCCGTCAGCTGCACGCCGAGTGGCAGCGCCGCTTCGACGCCTGGGCGCAGGCCGCGCCGGACCGCAGGGAGCTGCTGGACCGGCTGGTCGGCCGGCGGCTGCCGACCGGCTGGACCGAGGCGCTGCCGAGCTTCGCACCGGACCCGAAGGGGATGGCCACCCGCAAGGCCTCCGGTGAGGTGCTGTCCGCGATCGCGCCGGTGCTGCCCGAGCTCTGGGGCGGCTCGGCCGACCTGGCCGAGTCCAACCTCACCACGCCGAAGGGCGAGCCGTCGTTCGTCCCCACCGAGCACCAGACCAAGGAGTTCCCCGGCGGGCCGTACGGGCGGGTGCTGCACTTCGGCATCCGCGAGCACGGCATGGGCTCGATCCTCAACGGCATCACCCTGCACGGGCTGACCCGGCCGTACGGCGGGACGTTCCTCATCTTCAGCGACTACATGCGCCCGGCCGTCCGGCTGGCCGCGCTGATGAAGCTGCCGGTCACGTACGTCTGGACGCATGACTCGATCGGGCTCGGCGAGGATGGACCGACCCACCAGCCGATCGAGCACCTGGCCGCGCTGCGGGCGATCCCTGGGCTGGACGTGGTCCGGCCGGCGGACGCGAACGAGACCACGGTGGCCTGGCGGACGGTGCTGGAGCACACCGACCGGCCGGCCGGGCTGTGCCTGACCCGGCAGAACGTGCCCACCTGGGACCGCTCCCCCGGGTCCCCGGACGGCACCACCGGCAGCGCCGAGGGCGCCGCCCGTGGGGCGTACGTGCTGGCCGAGGCCGCCGCGAAGGCGACCCCCGACGTGATCCTCGTGTCGACCGGCTCCGAGGTGTGGCTCGCCGTCGAGGCCCGCAAGCGGCTGGAGGAGGAGGGCGTGGCCACCCGGGTCGTCTCGATGCCG
>JBJMII010000213.1:0-7723 GCA_045806925.1 Mycobacteriales bacterium | reverse complement strand
CGAGCTCGGCGCGGGCCGCCCGCCCGGCGGCCTCCACCTCGTGCAGCGCGGCCTCCCGCCGGGACAGCTCGGCCCGGCCGGCGGCCAGGGCCGGGGCGAGGCGGCCCAGCTCGGCCCAGCCGTCCCGGACCCGCTCCAGCGGGGCGCGGTCCGGGGCCACGTCGCGCGCCTCCCGGGCGGCGGTATCCGCCTTCTCCGCGACGGCCAGCTCCTCGTCGGCCAGCGCCAGCGCGGCCGCCGCGTCCCGCCGGGACCGGTCCAGCCGGTCCAGCCCGGCCGGCACCCGCAGCGCCGAGAGCTGCGCCCGCTCGCCCGCCAGCCGGCTGCACTCGGCCGCCGCCGCGGTCACTGCGCCGGCCGCGGCGACCAGCTCCGGCACCCGCTGCGCCACCGACCCGGCGAGCGCGGCGACCGCCTCGATCCGGGCCGCCGCCGCCTCCGCCGCTTGCGGGGTGGCGTCGGCGTACGCCTCCAGCCGGTGCGCGGCGAAGTCGGCCTGCTGCCGGCGCGCGGCCGCCTCCGCGTTCGCCGCCTGCCCGACCTGCCGGTAGACGTCGAGCCCGAGCAGCCGGGCCAGTGTCTCCTGCCGCCGGGCCGGCTTCTCGTGCAGGAACTCGGCGAAGTCGCCCTGCGGCAGCACCACGCAGGTGACGAAGTGCTCGTACGCCAGCCCGAGCAGCCGCTCCACCGCCGGGCTGACCTCGCTGTCGGCGGCGATCACCTCGGTCCGCTCGGACTGCGCGCCGAGCCCGGCCGGGTCGGCGAGCCGCTCCAGCCGGGCGTTGCGGACGGTCACCGCGCCGCGGGCGGACCGGCGCAGCTCCCGCACCGCGACGTACCGGGACCCGGCGACGTCGAAGACCAGCCGGACCAGCCCGCGGCTGACGCTCGGGGCCAGCGCCCAGCTGACCGCGCGCCGGTCGTCCCAGCGCGGCACCGAGCCGTACAGGGCGAAGACCATCGCGTCGATGACCGTGGACTTGCCGGCGCCGGTCGGCCCGACCAGCGCGAAGTAGTCCGCGTCCCGGAAGTCCACCCGGGCGGGCGCGCGGAACGAGCCGAAGCCGTCGAGGTCCAGCAGTACCGGGCGCATCAGCTCGACCCGCCGGCCAGCGCCGCGTCGCCGGTCGTGACCTGCTCGTGCAGCCGGGCGAACAGCGCCTCCACCCGCGGGTCGGCGATGTCCCGGGTACGCAGGTAGTCGCGCAGCAGCTCGGCCGGCGCCCGGTCGGTGCGAGCCCGCTCTCCCGCGGCCGGCCGCTGCGCCAGCGCCGGGTCGATGCGGACCTCCAGCGCGCCCGGCAGCAGCTCCCGCACCTCCTCCCGCAGCCCGGCCCGGGCCGGCTCGCGGACCACCACCCGGAGCAGGTCGTCCGGACCGACGGCCGCGGCCGCCAGCTCGGCGAGCGTGCCGTGCAGGGTCCGCAGCGTCCGCGCCGAGGTGACCGGCAGGTCGGTCACCCGGGCCGGGGAGCCGGGCGAGGCCTCCACCAGCAGCACCACCGGCGCGCTGTCCACCTCGCCGAAGTCGACCCGCAGCGGGCTGCCGCTGTAGTGCACCGGGCACGGCGCCGGCACCGACTGGCGCCGGTGCAGGTGGCCCAGCGCGACGTAGTGCAGGTCGGCCGGGAAGGCGGCGGCCGGCACGTGGTACTCGAAGATCGACTGGGCCGGCCGCTCGCCGCCGCCGTCGGCGCTGGCGCCGGTGACGGTCAGGTGCGCCAGCAGGACGTTGACGGAGTCCGGGCCGAGCGGCGCGCAGAGCGCCGCGACGATGCCGCGGACCCAGCGGTCGTAGCCGGCCGAGCTCTCCGCCGGGGTGTTCGCCAGCAGCTCGGCCGCGCGGACCGCGTACCGCTGGGACAGGAACGGCAGCGCCGCCACCCGGACCGGGGTCCCGTCCGAGGGCGCTGTGAACGCCACGACACCACCCTCGGACGGGCGCCGCACCCGGCCGACCAGCGTGATGCCGGCCGCGTCCGCGAGCGGCCGGTACGCGTCCAGGGTCGGCGCGTGGTCGTGGTTGCCGGCGATGGCGACCACCTGGGCGCCGCTGCCGCGCAGCGCGAGCAGCGTACGGACCACCAGCTGCTGCGCCTCCGCGGTCGGGCTGGCCGTCTCGTACAGGTCGCCGGCCACCAGCACCGCGTCGACCTCGTGCTCGGCAGCCAGCCGGACGATCTCGCCGAGCACGGCCTGCTGCTCGGGCAGCCGGCTGTGTCCCTTGAGCGTCTTGCCGACGTGCCAGTCGGCGGTGTGCAGGAAGCGCAACGGACGGCTCCTCGGGGACGGCTGCTCAGAACGGCGGCGGGTCGTCGTCGGGCGCCGGCGGCAGCAGCGCGAACGGGTCGCCGGCCGCCGCCGGCCCCGGCGGTGGCGGCAGCGGCCCACCGCGCTCGCCCGGCCGGGTGGCCCAGGCCGGGAACGGGAACTCCACCGCCAGCGGCACCGGGATCCCCGGCTGGGACACGAACATCGCGCCCGGCGTGGCCAGCGTCGCCCGGACCCGCTGGCTGGCCGGCAGGAAGCCGTACTCCGGCCGGGTCGCCTCCGCCGGGTCGAGCCGGCCGACCACCTTGACCGAGCTGTTCGCGATCACCCGGCGCTCCACCTCGCTGGCGGTCTGCTGGGCGCCGACGAGGATGATGCCGAGCGACCGGCCGCGCTCGGCGATGTCCAGCACCAGCTCCTTGATCGGGCTGGCGCCCTCCCGCGGGGCGTACTTGTTCAGCTCGTCGAGCATGGTGAACAGCAGCCCGCCGGGCCCGGCCGCCTCCTTGCGCTCGGTCTCCGCCCGCAGCACCACGCCGACCACGAAGCGCTGGCCGCGGTCCGGCAGCGTGTGCAGGTCGACGACGGTGACCTGCTGGCCCTCGGTGCTGATCGCGCGCCGCGGCCCGGGCGGCAGGTCCGCGCGGACCAGCGGCCGGATCGGCTTCAGCGACGAGCGCAGCCGGCGGACGAACGCGTTGACCGTGCCGGTGCCGACCGCCGGCCCGGCCCACTCCCACCGGCTGTCCTCGTCGGTCACCTTGCCCACCACGAAGTCGACCAGCTCGTCGTACGTCCGCAGCAGCCTGCCGTCGACCGACCAGGCGCCGTCCGCGCCGACCGGGCGGCCCTCGGACCGCAGCCGGGCGGTCACCTGGTGGACGACCATCGTGTACTGGTTGCGCTCGTCCTCGACGTCGGCGAAGACGAACGGCAGCAGCTCGCCGGCGCAGAACTCGGCCAGCGTCCACCAGAAGGCGGCCACCCCCTCGGTCCGGCCGGTGACGTTCGGCCGGCCGGTGATGTCGCCGGGCCGCGGCGGCGCGAGGAACGCGACCGACCCGAACGGCTCCGCCGGCAGCCCCAGCCGCGCGTACGCCGACCGCGCCTGGTCGTCCAGCCGCGCGTTGGGCGTGTCCAGGTAGAGCAGGTCCTCGCCCTTGACCGAGAACACCAGCGCCTTGGCGTTGGTGGCGGCCCGGCCGAGCACGCCGGACCGGAAGAGCGCGTGCAGCAGGAAGAGCGCGAAGCTGGTCTTGGTGGCCACCCCGGAGATGCCGCTGATCGAGACGTGCGCGCCCCGGGAGCCGTCCAGGAAGTCCAGGTCGAGGTAGACCGGCACCCCGTCCCGGCCGAGCCCGACCGGCACCCTGCGGTCCATCCGGTCGAAGCACAGCGCCTGGTCGCGCTCCTTGTCCACGGCCCGGCGGACCACCGCGCCCGGCCACGGCGGCACGTACACCTCCGGCTCGGCCCGGGTGGTGGCGATCTCCGCCGCCTCCTGCACCTGCGCGGGCAGCACGCCGTCCGCGACCAGGAACACGTCCGAGGCGAACTGCGCGCCCTCCTGCCGGGCCCGCACCTCGGTGACCACCCCGGCGATGGTGACCGGGCCGGTGGCCGGCACCTCCCGGGTGGTCACCACCACGTCGTCGAGCTGCAGCGCGGACTCCGGCCGGACGGCCACCCAGAACTTCAGCGGCGTCGCGTCCTCGGTGCCCAGCACCCGGCCGACGGCGTCGGCGTTCTCCGGTCCGCTCAGTGCCCGCTCCCTCGTTCCGCGACACAGTACGGCCCGCGCCCCGGCAGGGTGGGCACCCACGCCGAACCCTTTCGCTCCCTTTCGCTACGTACGGAGAGTAGCTACACCTCACCACGGCCCGTGTTCGACTGTCCGGCTCACCCGTTCCCGGGGGCGGTGCCGGCGGCGTAAGCAGCCGGCGGGACGGCTCGGCCCGTACCCGCCGGGCGCGGCGGGCTCCACCGCGCCGCTGAGGGTGGGTTGCGGGCGGGAGCAGGGTGGCGTTCCCTGCCCGGGTGACCCGCACCCGGCCGGCGCTCGCCGCCCTGCTCGCGCTGGCGGCCGCGGCCTGCGCCGGCACCGGAGCCACGCCCACCGCGGCGCCGGCACCGGCCCCGACCGCGAGCGCCCCGGCGCCGGCCCCGACCACGACGGCGGCAGCCTCCGCCGCGACCCCGGCGCCCTCCCCGGTCCGCACGACCGCTGCGGGCACCGGGGCGACGCCGGCGCCGGCCTGGCTCGGCACCCGGGTGCTGCCGACGGACGCCTCCGGCTACGGGATCGCCGGCCGCACCCCGCCGGAGCTGGTGAACCGCCGTATCGTCACCGTCGACGAGCTGCCGCCGCCGGCCGACGGCGCCTTCCACGCCAGCATCCAGCGGGTGCCGGTCGCGGTGCTGGCCCGGTCCACCTGGTCCACCCGCTGCCCGGTCACGCCCGCCGAGCTGCGCTACGTCACGGTCGGCTTCCGCGGCTTCGACGGCCGGGCGCACACCGGCGAGCTGCTCGTGCACCGGGACGCGGCCGCGGACCTGGTCACCGTCTTCCGGCGGCTGTTCGCCGCCGGCTTCCCGATCGAGCGGATGCGGGTCAGCACCCGGGCCGAGCGGGACGCGCCGCCGACCGGGGACGGCAACACCACCGGCGTCTTCAACTGCCGCCCGGCCACCGCGTCCACCGGGTGGTCGGAGCACGCGTACGGCCGGGCGGTCGACGTCGACCCGTTCCAGAACCCGTACGTCCGGGGCCGGCTGGTGCTGCCCGAGCTCGCCGTCGCGTACGCCGACCGCGGCCGGGTCCGGCCCGGCCTGATCACCGCCGGCGGCCCGGTGGTGGCCGCCTTCCGCGCGGTCGGCTGGACCTGGGGCGGCAGCTGGCAGGCGCCGAAGGACTACATGCACTTCTCCTCGACCGGCCGGTGACCGGCCCGCGGACCGGCCGGTGCCGGCCGCCGGTGACCGGCCCGCGGCCGGCGCCGGGTCACGCCGGCGCGGGCACGTCGGCCAGCTCCCGCATCCCCCGACCGATGCCGCCGGCGAGCACTTCGATGTCGGGGAACGCGTCGAAGTCCGCGTTGATCCCGAAGGTCATCGCCCGCAGGTAGGAGAAGATCCCGATGGACACCCGCAGCCCGGCCGCGATCGGCACGTACGGGTAGAGCGCGACCATCCGCCGGCCGGCCACGTAGAGCGGCACCCGGGGGCCGGGCACGTTCGTGGTCACGGTCTGGACCAGCGGCTGCCCGGCCCGCATGCCGGCCCGGGTGCCGAGCGCGAGCAGGGTGGGGGCGACGAAGTTGCCGAGCGCGATGATCGACCGGGCGTCCAGCGCGCCCAGCGTCCGCTTGTGTGCGTCCATCTGGATGCGCAGCGCGGCCAGCCGGACGACCGGGTCCGGCTCGGCCACCGGCAGCTCCACGAAGACCGCGGACACCTGGTTGTCCAACGTGCCGCGCTCGGCCTGCCGGCGCACCGAGACCGGGACCATCGAGCGGACCGTGACCCCCTCGGCCAGCTCACCCCGGCCGGCGAGCAGGTCCCGGAAGCCGCCGGTGATCGCGGCCAGCACCACGTCGTTCACGGTGCCGCCGTACCGCGCCCGCACCGCCTTGACCGCATCCAGGTCGGTCTCCGCCCAGGACCAGCGCCGGTGCGGGCCGACCGCGCCGCTGAGCGTGCGGGCCACCGGGGTGCGCAGCTGCCGGGCCAGGCCGGGCAGGGTCTGGCCGAGCGCACCCGCGGTGCGCAGCGCCGTGCCCGGCAGCTGCAGCAGCCGGCTGGCGCCGGGCAGCGCGGCGAGCTGCCGGACCGGGTGCACGACGGTGTCCTGCAGGCTGCCGGCCAGCACCCCCACCGTGGACGGCCCCCGCTCCGGCGTCCAGTCCACCGGCGCCGGGTGCGGCGCCGCCGGGTCGGCATCGAAGATCATCTCCATCAGGTCGGTGCCGGCGACGCCGTCGACCATGCAGTGGTGCACCTTGGAGATCAGCGCCCACCGGTCGTCCTCGAGGCCCTCGACCAGCCACACCTCCCACAGCGGCTTGGCCATGTCCAGCCGCTGCCCGAGCACCCGGCCGGCCAGGTTGCGCAGCTGCTCGGCGCCGCCCGGCCGGGGCACCGCGGTGTGCCGGACGTGGTAGAGCACCTGGAAGTGCTCGTCGTCCACCCAGAGCGGCCGGCCGAGGTGCAGCGGCACCGGCCGGACCCGCTGCCGGTAGCGCGGCACCCGCGGCAGCTTGGCCAGCAGCAGCCGGACCACGTCCCCGTACGACGGCGCCGGCCCCTCGAAGACCGCGACCGAGCCGACGTGCATCGGCGTGTTCTCGCTCTCGGCGAAGTAGAACCCCGCGTCCGTCGCGCTCATCCGGTCCACGACCACTCCCTCTCGACGTTTCCGTCCCGATCGACGTTTCCGTCCCGATCGACGTTTCCGTCCCGATCGACGTTTCCGTCCCGACGGTTCCCTCCCGACCCTCCCGACGGTCAGGATCGGGCCCCGCCGCCACTGCCGCCGCGCCGGCTCAGCCGGGTGCGCGACGAAGTGGACCAGCGACGATCGGCCCTCCGCAAGCCCGCTGTTCCTCGCCCCGAAACTGTCAGAGGGTCCGATTAGGGTGCCGGCATGACTGCAGTGCTCGACCTGCCCGCGGCGCCCCCGCTGGCCCGCGGGTCGGTGCTGGGCGCCGCGGTCGAGCGGGCCGGTGAGGCGCTGTCCGACACGGTCGACGCGGCGCTGTGGACGCTCGATGACGCCGGGTTGGCGGCGCTGGTGGTGCAGGCCGGCCACGTGCTGGTCCGGGCGCAGGGGCTGCTGTTGCGGCTGGTCGGGGAGGCCGACGCGCGGGATGTGCTGACCGCGGCAGGTGCCGCCACTCCGGCGGGGTTCCTCCGGCACCGGCTGCGGCAGTCCTGCCCGCCGTGCTCGGGGGCGCCGGCCAGCCGCTCGACCTCGGTCGCTCACGCCGGCTGTTCACCGGTCCGCTCCGTCGCGCGCTGGTCCTCCGTGACCGTGGCTGCGCCTTCCCCGGCTGCGACCGCCCGCCCGGCTGGTGCGAGGCGCACCACATCCGCCACTGGGCCGCCGGCGGCAAGACCTCTCTCGGCAACGGCGTCCTGCTCTGCGGCACGCACCACCGCCTCATCGAGCGCGGCGACTGGCAGGTCCGCCTGGCCGCCGACGGCTACCCTGACTTCCACCCTCCGCCCTGGATCGACCCCGACGGCCGCCCCCGCCGCAACCACCTCCACGACCGCCCGGGCTGACCCACTCGCCGCCCGCTTCGGCTCCCGCGCGGCGAGCGGTCTCGCGGCCTTGACCGACGGCTGGGCCTGGCAGGCCTCCTTCCCTGGCGGACCGGGACCGGCTGCTGACCGCCGCCGCCGTCAGCTCTGCCTGACCGCCTGCCGACGGCGCCGGGTGGCGCGCTCAGGG
>JBJMII010000212.1:0-6253 GCA_045806925.1 Mycobacteriales bacterium | reverse complement strand
GGTGTTGGGGCAGGTCGAGGCCGGACCCGCCGCCGGTAGGATCGTGGCGGTGCGGCAGGGCGGTCTGCTGGCCACGTCGTTCCACCCGGAGCTGGCGGGCGACGCGCGCGTGCACGCGCTGTTCGTGCAGATGGTGAAGGAGCTCTCATGAGCGAGCGGGCATGAGCGGGCACTCCAAGTGGGCGACCACGAAGCACAAGAAGGCCGTGATCGACGCGAAGCGCGGCAAGCTGTTCGCGAAGCTGATCAAGAACGTGGAGGTCGCGGCGCGGGTCGGCGGCGGCGACCCGGCGGGCAACCCCACGCTCTACGACGCGATCCAGAAGGCGAAGAAGAGCTCGGTCCCCAACGACAACATCGACCGCGCGGTCAAGCGCGGCTCCGGCGCCGAGGCCGGCGGCGCGGAGTACCAGACGATCACGTACGAGGGGTACGCGCCGGGCGGGGTGGCCGTGCTGGTGGAGTGCCTGACCGACAACCGCAACCGGGCCGCCTCCGACGTGCGCACCGCGATGACCCGCAACGGCGGCACCATGGCCGACCCCGGCTCGGTGGCCTACCTGTTCACCCGCAAGGGCGTGGTGATCGTCCCCGAGGCCGGGACGACCGGGGACGACGTGCTCGCCGCGGTGCTGGAGGCCGGCGCCGAGGAGGTCAACGACCTGGACGACTCGTTCGAGGTGGTCAGCGAGCCGGGCGACCTGGTCGCGGTGCGGACCGCGCTGCAGGCGGCCCGGATCGACTACGAGTCGGCCGAGGCGCAGTTCGTGCCCAGCGTGACCGTGCCGCTGGAGGAGGGCGTCGCGCGCCGGGTCTTCCGGCTGATCGAGGCGCTGGAGGACCTGGACGACGTGCAGGACGTCTATGCCAACTTCGACGTGTCCGACGAGGTCATGGCCCTGGTCGACTGAGCGGGCGGTTGTCAGCCGACGCCCACCGGGCCCAGGGTTCCGGTGGCGTAGCCTCGGGCGACCATGGCCATCACGGCGTGCACGTCGCTCTCCCAGGGGGAGAAGGGGCCCTGCCGCCAGCCGGGGGAGCCGGTGTTGCGCTGCACCGACTCGCAGGCCGCCCAGTCCTGCCGGTTGACCAGGTCCCAGAAGTCCTGCGCGTACGCCGGGTCGAAGCCGGCCCGCCGGTACGCCTCCGGCGGGAAGTACCACGAGCACTCCACCCGGGTCCGGTCCGCGGCCAGCGGCTCCAGCCGGTGCGCCATCAGGTAGTCCGGGTGCGGGCTGACCAGCAGGCTCGGCAGCAGCGCCGCGTAGCCGACCTCGCGCCGGCGCCCGGCCGGCAACCCGGGGATCGGCACGCCCAGGCTCCGCCCGGTCAGCGACATCGTCTCCGCGTGCTCCCGCAGCGCCAGCGGGCCACCGGCCCAGCAGCCGACCGGTCGGACGGGGTAGCCCTGGCCGGAGCCCGGCGGGGTCACCTCGCACAGCTCCGGGTGGATCGGGGCGCAGTGGTAGCACTCCAGGTAGTTCTCGACCACCAGCTTCCAGTTGGCCGCCACCTCGTAGTCGTGCCGGGCGCCGAGCACCAGCCGGGCCGCGTCGTAGCCGTCGACCACGACGTCCGCGTTGCCCAGGTGCTCGGCCAGCGGCGGGGCGTCGCCGGAGACGTTCGCGAAGACCCAGCCGTGCCACTCGGCGACGCGGGCCGGCACCAGCGGGAAGTCGGCCGGGTCCGGCACCGCGTCCCCGTCCTTGCCGAAGCGCGGGGTGGCCCGGCACTCGCCGCCCAGCCCGTACACCCAGTCGTGGTACGGGCAGCGGATGCCGTGGCCGCGCCGGCCGGTGCCGGGGGCGAGCAGCTCGTGCCCGCGGTGCCGGCAGGTGTTGAACCAGCCGCGCAGCGCGCCCGCCTCGTCCCGGACCAGCAGCACGCCGGTCCCGGCCACGGTCACCGCGCGCTGGTCGCCCGCCGCGGGGAGGTCGGCCGCGCGGCCGGCGCAGACCCACGAGCCGGCCAGGAAATGCCGCCGCTCCCACTCGAACACCTCGGCGCTCGCGTACGCCACCCCGGGCAGCGTGCGCGCCTCCCCGATCGGCCGCAGCACCGCCGCCAGCGCCTCGTGGTCGATCGGCGCCGCGCTCATGACCGGCCGTACACTTCGACCTCGGCCCGATGCCCGGACGCCTTCGCCATCCGGACGTCGGTGGTCAGCAGCGGGCAGCCCAGCAGCTCCGCCAGCGCGACGTAGGACGCGTCATGGGCGGTCAAGTCGTCCCGCAGCTCCCAGATCCGGTCGGAGAGCCCCGCGAGCGGATACCGGGCGATCCCGAGCCGGTCGAAGTCCGACCGCGCCTCGGTGGCGCGATCCAGGCCCAGCAGACGGCGGCGGACCAGCTTCCGCAGCACGTTCAGGAACTCGACGTCCACCAGGTGCGGCGAATGCAGCGAGCCGTCCTGCTCGACGCGGTCGAGCAGGGCCGGGACGGGCCGCCCCACGGCGACCAGCTCGATCGCGGCGGACGCGTCCAGCACGATCACGCGAAGCCCTCCAGGTGCTCGCTGCGCGCGGCGCGACTCTCGTCGAGGAGGGCCAGGATGTCCGCGGTCGTCGGTCCCTCGGTCCGACTGCGGGCCCGGCGCAGCACGTCGGCGATGGCGGGACGGCGCGCGACCTCCTCCACCTCCGCCCGGAGGTAGTCCGACAGGGACTTGCCGGCGGCGGCGGCGCGGGCGCGGAGGGTGGCGTGCACGTCGTCCGGCACGTTCCGGATCTGGATCGTCTTGGGCACCGCCCCACCGTACATGCAGATTGGGTGTGCAGCATGCAACCTGCTTGTGCGGAGTGTCGGCGCAGCGACGGCGATGCCCGTGGGTAGGTTCTCGAACGACTGTTCGGACCAGGTGGGGAGAGGGCGTGCGGGTGCTGGGTGTCGACCCGGGGCTGACCCGGTGCGGCGTCGGGGTGGTCGAAGGCGCCGTCGGCCGGCCGCTGCTGCTGGTCGCCGTCGACGTGGTCCGCACCCCGCCGGACGCGGACGTGGCCGAGCGGCTGCTGCGGCTCGCCGCCGTGCTGGACGCCCGGGTCGCCGAGCACGCGCCGGATGTGGTCGCCGTGGAGCGCGTCTTCAGCCAGCACAACGTGCGGACGGTGATGGGCACCGCGCAGGCCGCCGCGGTGGCCATCCTGGCCGCCGCCCGGGCCGGGGTGCCGGTCGCGCTGCACACCCCCAGTGAGGTCAAGGCCGCGGTGACCGGCTCCGGCCGGGCGGACAAGGTGCAGGTGGCGACGATGGTGACCCGGCTGCTCCGGCTGGCCGAGCGACCCCGGCCGGCGGACGTGTCCGACGCGCTGGCGCTGGCGATCTGCCAGCTCTGGCGCGGCGGCGCGCAGGCCCGGCTGGCCGCCGCGCTCGACCGGTCCGTCGCGCTGGACCGGTCCGTCGCACCGGCCGCGGACGGGGCGGGGGAGGCGCGGTGATCGCGAGCGTGCACGGGCGGGTCGCCGCGCTCGGCCCGGACGGCGTGGTGGTGGAGGTCGGCGGCGTCGGTCTCGCGGTGTCCTGTGCCCCTGGCACGCTGGCCCGGCTGCGGGTCGGGCAGCCGGCGCGGCTCGCCACCAGCCTGGTGGTCCGGGAGGACTCGCTGACCCTGTACGGCTTCTCCGACGACGACGAGCGGTCGCTGTTCGAGCTGCTGCAGACCGCCAGCGGGGTCGGCCCGCGGCTCGCCCAGGCCGTGCTCGCCGTGCTCTCCCCGACCGAGGTGCGCCGCGCGGTCGCCACCGCGGACCTGGCGGCGCTGACCCGGGTGCCGGGCATCGGCCGGAAGGGCGCCGAGCGGCTGGTGCTGGAGCTGCGCGACCGGATCGGCCCGGCGGAGCAGCCGCCGGCGGCCCTGGTCACCCCGGTGGCGCCGTGGCGTGACCAGGTCCGGCAGGCGCTGGTCGGTCTCGGCTGGACGGCCCGCGAGGCCGAGGAGGCGGTCGCCGCCGTCGCGGCCGGCGCCGAGGGCACACCCGGCGGCGACCCCACGTCCGGCGGCGAACCGGCGCCCGACGTGCCGGCCCTGCTCCGCGCCGCGCTGCGGGTCCTGAGGCCGCGATGACCGACGTCGACGTGGTCTCGCCGTACCCGGAGGGCGACGAGCGCGAGGTGGACGCGGCGCTGCGCCCGCGCCGGCTGGCGGACTTCGTCGGCCAGCCGAAGGTCCGCGAGCAGCTCGGCCTGGTGCTGGAGAGCGCGCTGCGCCGCGGCCGGCCGCCGGACCACGTGCTGCTGTCCGGCGCGCCGGGGCTCGGCAAGACCAGCCTGGCCCTGATCGTCGCCGCCGAGCTGGGCGCCGGCATCCGGATCACCAGCGGCCCGGCGATCGAGCGGGCCGGCGACCTGGCCGCCGTGCTCACCTCGCTGGGCGAGGGCGACGTCCTGTTCATCGACGAGATCCACCGGATCGCCCGCCCGGCGGAGGAGCTGCTGTACGTGGCGATGGAGGACTTCCGGGTCGACGTGGTGGTCGGCAAGGGCCCGGGCGCGACCGCCATCCCGCTGGACGTCGCGCCGTTCACGCTGGTCGGCGCGACCACCCGGGCCGGGCTGCTGACCGGGCCGCTGCGGGACCGCTTCGGCTTCGTCGGGCACATGGAGTTCTACGAGCCGGCCGAGCTGGAGCGGGTGCTGGTCCGCTCCGCCGGCCTGCTCGGGGTCCGGCTCACCGCGGACGGCGGCGACGAGATCGCCGGCCGATCCCGTGGCACCCCGCGGATCGCCAACCGGCTGCTGCGCCGGGTCCGGGACTTCGCCGAGGTCCGCGCGGACGGCGTGGTCACCCGGGCGGTGGCGCAGGTGGCGCTGCGGGTCTACGACGTGGACGAGCTCGGGTTGGACCGGCTGGACCGGGCGGTGCTGGACGCGCTGGTCCGCCGCTTCGGGGGCGGCCCGGTCGGGGTCTCCACGCTGGCCGTCGCGGTCGGCGAGGAGGCTCAGACGGTGGAGGAGGTCGCCGAGCCGTACCTGGTGCGCGCCGGCCTGCTCGCCCGCACCCCGCGCGGCCGGGTGGCGACCCCGGCGGCGTGGTCCCACCTCGGCCTCCCGCTGCCGGCGACCGCCCCGGACGACCCGCCGGCGCTGTTCGACTGACCCGCGGGACACGTCCTGGCGCGGCCCGGAACCGGCCGGCCGGCCGACACGTTGCGAGAGTCGGATGCCGACGCTGTGTAGACTGCGCCGGTTGCCGGTGGGCGCCGGCCGGGTTCGGTGCGCCGACCGGCCGGCGGCCGTGCCGGCCGCCGGATGATGCTGGAGGAGACCGGAAGATCATGGGTGACACTGCCGGGGCGCTGCTGCCCCTGCTGCTGCTCGCGCTCGCGTTCGTCGTGCTCATCGTGCTGCCGATGCGAACCCGCAGCAGGCAGCTGCAGCAGACCCGGGCGCTGCAGGCCGGGCTGACCGTCGGCACCGAGGTGATGACGACCTCAGGGCTGCACGCGCGGATCGTGGGGCTCGCCGAGGACACCGTCGAGCTCGAGGTCGCGCCGGGCGTCGTGGTCCGCTGGGCCCGGGCGGCGATCGCCGAGGTCCGCGGGCCGCAGCCGGCGACCGACGGCCAGGCCACGCCCCCCGCCCCGGGCGACGGCGAGGCCGGCGCCGGCTGACCCGCCGCCGTCCCGGCCGCCCCACCGGCCGAGTCATACTTGGCTGGTCGTACAGGAGAGCACCATCCCCGCCGCGGCGGGACCAGCACCGAGGAGAGAAGACACCCCGTGGCCGCACCGTCCGGACAGCTTCCCGTCGGCCGCTACCTCGGAGCCCTGCTGGGCATCCTGGCGGTGCTCTACGCGCTGGTCTTCTTCACCGGCGACTCGGCCACCCCGAAGCTCGGGCTCGACCTCGAGGGCGGCACCACCGTCACGCTGCAGGCCCGCACCACCGACGGCAACCCACCCAGCCGGGAGGCCCTCGACCAGGCCCGGCAGATCATCGAGCGGCGGGTCAACGCCCTCGGCGTCGCCGAGGCCGAGGTGGTCACCCAGGGCAGCGACCGGGTGGTGATCTCGGTGCCGGGCAACAACGGCGACGCGGCCAAGACGGTCGGCCAGACCGCGCAGCTGCGGTTCCGCCCGGTGATCGCCAGCGGCACCGCCGCGCCGGCGCCGGCCGCCACCGCGACCCCGTCCGGCGGCGCCACCCCGTCCGCCGGCACCAGCCCGTCCGCCGGCACCAGCCCGTCCGGCAAGCCGCCGGCCAGGCCGTCCGCCTCGGCCGCGCCGTCCGGCTCGACCTCCCCGCAAGGCTGGGCGCCG
>JBJMII010000211.1:0-5036 GCA_045806925.1 Mycobacteriales bacterium | reverse complement strand
TGCGTGGCGAAACAGGTGACCAGACCGATCAGGAACCGAGAAGCGCGGTCACCGGGCCGCACCTAGCCTGACCGGCATGGACATCACCATCCACGCGAGCTTCCTTCCGCACGACGACCCGGACGCGTCCCTGGCCTTCTACCGCGACACCCTCGGGTTCGAAGTCCGCAACCAGGTCGAATACAACGGGATGCACTGGAACACGGTCGGCCCCGCCGACCAACCCGGCACGTCCATCGTCCTGCACCCGCCGGCCGCCGCCCCCGGCATCACCGACGACGAGCGCCGCACCATCACCGAGATGATGGCCAAGGGCACGTACGCCGCCATCAACCTGGCCACCAAGGACCTCGACGGCACCTTCGAGCGGCTGCAGGCCAGCGACACCGAGGTCGTCCAGGAGCCGACCGAGCAGCCGTACGGGGTTCGCGACTGCGCCGTCCGCGATCCCGCGGGCAACCTGATCCGCGTCCAGGAGCTGCGCTGAGCCGTCCGGGCGGTCGAAGCCATGACCACCGTCACCGACGCCGGAGGACATCAGCGAGCTGCCCGCGATGCCGGTGGCCGAGGCCGAGGAGCTCTTCGGCGCCGGCGAGGCGAAGAGGCATCGTGCGACTCCCCCGATCCCCCGACTCCTCGCGCCGATAATCTACATTATGTTAATCAAAGCGTGTTCCCCGCTTACTCTCCCGGCCGTCCGCTCCCCCCGGTGTGGACCTGCTGTCACAGCCCGGTCACGCGCGGCGTGCATCAATGCTGGTCCCGCTGCCACCCACTGGAGGCCGGGAATGACGGAGGCCGAGATGACGGCGACCATGACGATCACCCCGCCGGGGCCGATCCGACCCCCACCGCCGCGGTGCCCCGGCTGAGACCGGCGGACACAGCGGCGCTGGTGATCCGGGTGTGGCGCGAGCCGGGAGTCGACGGCTTCCGCGGCCGGGTGACATACGTGCTCGACGCTACCCGGACCGGCGAAACGGTGGTCGTGGTGGACAGTCCGGAGCGGGCGCAGGCAACGGTCCGGCGATGGCTCGAGGAGTTCGTGACCGGCCGCGGCCCGTGCGCCGAGTGCTGAGTCGGCGGGCGTCGAGTGGCCGGATGTCGAGTGGCCGGATGTCGAGTGGCCGGGTTGAGTCGCCGGGTGTCGAGTCGTTGACAAGCGGCATGGCCGGCCGCAACTCTGGGTACGGAACCTGTCGCAAGCCTGGTGGTCGAGCGAACGGAACCTGAGCGCTGTGGGGGGGCAGCCTTGGCCGTGTTCATCTCTGGAACCGGGCCGGATGCCGCGGTGAGCCCGCGGTGGCGGCTGTCGCTGCTCGGTGCCTGGCGGCTGGCCGAGCCGCACGGACCCGTCGACGTGGGCAGCAACGGGCAGCGGCTCTACGCGCTGCTCGCGCTGCGGGGCGGGTGCGACCGCTCGTACGCGGCCGGCGTGCTCTGGCCGGACTGCTCCGACCGGCACGCGCACGGCAACCTGCGGGCCACCCTGTCCCGGCTGCACCGCCGGCGCATCGCCGGCCCGCTCGACTCGTCGAACGGCGTGCTGGCCCTGAGCCCCGACGTCGGGGTGGACGTGCACGAGCTGATGGGGACGGCATGCGCCGTGCTGGACGGCGCTCCGGTGCTGCCCGCCCGCAGCACCCTGAGCCGACTCACCGGCGACGACCTGCTGGTCGGCTGGTACGACGACTGGGTGCTGCTGGAGCGGGAGCGGCTGCGGCAGCTGCGGCTGCACGCGCTGGAGGCGCTGGCCGAGCGGCTGCTCGTCGCCGGGGCGCTGCCGGTCGCGGTGGAGGCGGCGCTCGCGGCGGTCGCGCTGGAGCCGCTGCGGGAGAGCGCGCACCGGGCGCTGATCCGGGCCCACCTGGCCGAGGGAAACCGGGTGGCGGCGGCGCGCCAGCTCGACCAGCTGCGGCAGATGCTCCGGCGCGAGCTGGGCGAGGAGCCGTCCCGGCTGGTCACCGACCTGCTGGCCGGCCGGAGTCACGTGCCTGTCACGGGCCGGGGGGGACGGTGAGGCCATGCTGACCAGGCGTGCGGTCCTCGCCGCGGCCGCGTCGACACTGCTGCTGGCCGCCTGCCAGCCCATCGACACGGGCGGCCGGGCGACCTCGACGAGATCCAAGTCCTCGACGACGACCAAGTCCTCGACGACGACCAAGCCGTCCACGTCGGCCAAGTCCTCCACCTCGGCCAAGTCCCCCACCTCGGCCAAGTCGGTATCGGCCCGGAGCACGCAGCGGGTGGAGTACCGGACGGGCGCCGGCAAGGCGTCCGCCCGGCGTACGACGGTGGTGCGCTCCGGGGCGGTGGCGCGGGTGACGTCCACCGGCAGCGGTTCGGTGAGCTGCCGGATCGTCATCGATGGCCGGACGGTCGCGGAGAAGTCCGGCTCGGGTTCGGTGACCTGCGCCGCCGGCACCGGCGGCTGACCCGCCGCCGGCCGCCGCCTGCTCAGCGCCGGGCGCGGGCTGCGGTGATCCGTGGCCCCGGTGCCGGCTGGGTCCGGATGTCGGTGGCCAGCAGCCGCTGCACCTGCGCCGCGAGTCCCGCCACCCGGCTGTCCAGCTGCGCCGCCGGCGGCGCGGACCGCACCACCGACCGCAGGGTCCTGTCGATCAGGTGCAACCGCCGCCGCCCGGATGGGCTGAGCTGCCGGTCGGTCCCGGTGACGACCACCCACTGGTACGCCCAGGACAGCGCCTCGCAGCGCCGGCACCGGTCGGTGACGGCCACCGCCAGGTTCGTCGGTGCCAGGTCCGCCGGCAGCCGCCGGACCAGCACCACCTGGAACGACACCGCGAGCGCGCGGCAGCCGGTGCAGCGGGCGTACGCCACCGAGATGTTGGTCGCGGCCGACACCGGCCCCGGGCCGGTCGCTGCGTCGAGGTCGGAGTCGGTGCGGACGGCGCCGTCCCGGTCGACCGTCGCCACCGCGCGGGTGTCGACGGCCCGGCCGGCGGTCGCCATCGCGGGCTGGACCGGCAGCAGGGACAGCGCCACCGCGGCGGTGGCGACGGCGGCGGTGCGGGCAGGTCTCACGGCGCTCCTCCATGCTGGGATGCGGATCCGGCTGCGGACGCGCTGAAGTCGTCGGCCACCAGTGCGGCCAGCCACAGGTACGCGCGGCGGGTGGCCGGCCGCAGCTCGTCGAGCCGGGTGTGCCCGCCGGCCTGCAGCGCCGGGTCCCAGGGGACCCGGACGGTGCCGGCGCAGCGGCGGTCGAAGTGCGCCTCGACCCGGTCGAGCCGGATCACCCGCTCGTCCCGGACCGCGTTGACCACCGCCACCCCGCGGCGGACCAGCGGCGCGTAGCCGTGCTCGTCGAGCCAGTCCAGGGTGGCCGCGGCGACCCGGACGCCGTCCAGCGCGGGCGGCATCACCAGCACGATCTGGTCCGCCTCCGCGATCAGGCCCTGCACGGAGCTGTCCAGGATCCCGGTGCCGGTGTCGACCACGACCAGCTGGTAGTGCCGGTCGAGCAGCGCGAGGATCCGCCGGTACGCCTCCTCGCCGAGCGCGCGGCTGATCCGCGGGTCGTCGTCGGAGGCGATGACCTCCAGCCGGGTGTCCACCGACTGGGAGGTGTAGCTGCGCATGTCGCAGTACCGGCCGGTCAGCGACTCGTCGGCGAGCAGGTCGGTCGCCGATGCGGCGGACTCCCGCCGGACCCGGTAGGCCAGGCTGCCGGCGTCCGGGTTAGCGTCCAGCGCGACGATCCGGTCGCCGCGGTGCGCGGCGAAGGTGTGCCCGAGCATCAGCGCGGTGGTGGTCTTGCCGGCGCCGCCCTTGCGGGACAGCACCACGATCCGGCGGCAGCCGGCGACCGGCGCGCCGATCCGGTCCCGCAGCTCCCGCTCCCGGCGCTCCGCCTCGCTCGGCCCGGGGTCCAGCCGGCCGCCGCTGACCTGCCAGACGGCGCGTCGCCAGCCGCCGGCGGGTGGGTCGGTGGGTCGGGCCGGCAGCAGCTCGGCCTCGGTGAACGCGGCGGCGGACAGCGGCGCCGCCGGGTCGGCCGGCTCGGCCTCGGCCAGGGTGGGCAGCACCCGGATGTCCCGGTCCGCTGGCACAGCGTTCTGGGCGTGTGTCACGGTGACTCCCCCGGGATGGCGGTGGCGGGCCAGGCGCAGCGCGGCCCGCGCGCCCTGCAGCGCGAGGCTCTCGTACAGCAGCAGCAGGCCGATGATCGGCAGGGCGAGCAGGACGATGGCCACTCCGGCGAGCAGCACCCCGGTCGGGCTGCCGGCGCGGTGGGCGGCCAGCAGGCTCGCCCCGTTCTGCCGGATCGCCTGGCCGGTGCCCCGCAGCAGGGTCGGCAGCCGCACGGTCAGCACGACCAGGCTGCCCGCCAGCAGCGGGACCACCATCAGCACCCAGGCCGTCAGCACGGCTCGGGCGTACGGGCGCAGCTGGGCGGCCCGCGGGTGCGTGGGCCGCCCCGGCAGCAGGCTGGACAGCACCGGGCCGATCCGCCCGAACAGGTCCGGTACTCCGAGGAGGTCGCTGAGGATGAAGTAGCCGTCCAGCCGGACGACGGGCAGCAGCTGCTGCAGCATCTCCAGGTTGACCAGCACGACCGCCAGGAGCAGCGGCGGGGACGAGCTCGCGGCGTAACCGATCGCCAGCGCGAGCACGACGATCGCGTTGAAGTACAGACCGCCGAGGTCGGTGCGCAGCCGGCCGGCCCGACCCAGCCGGTAGGCGGGGGTGACGTCGGTGTAGAACGCCGGCACGACGAGGTAGAGGCCGGCTCCGATCGCGCCCGGCGGGGCGCCGGAGTACGCGCACGCCGATGCGTGGCCGCACTCGTGGAAGAGCGCGGAGACGAGCAGGAAGCCGAGCACGGCGACCATGGCGCTCGGCGTGACGAGCACCTGCTGCAGCGCCGGGAGCACCCGTCCGGAGGTGAACACCAGGACGTCGACGATGGCGAACCAGGCGACGACGACGGCGACGAGCGGCGGGAACCACAGCGGTGCCAGCGCGCGGGCGACCCGGCGGGTGGCCGCTGCCGGCTGCAGCGTGCCGCGCAG
>JBJMII010000210.1:0-28240 GCA_045806925.1 Mycobacteriales bacterium | reverse complement strand
GTTCGCGGAGGCCCCGCCGTCCTCGCGGGCCGCGGGGCCTCCGCTCCTCCACCCCCGGCCGGCCGCCACTGCCCCCCCCGCGCCCCCCGGCCTCCGGGCCTCCGGCGCGCGTGCCCAGCCTCCGCAGTCCCGCCCGGGCGCCGCTGTGCGGGCCGCCGGTGTGTGTGCTGGCCAGCCGCGTTGTCCTGGGCCGGCCGGATCACGTTCACTAAGCGGGCGACCATGATCGGCCGTCGTCCGGGGCGATTTCTGGTCGGCAGGTTGGTGAACCTGATCCCGACCGCCCGGCCCGCCCCAGCACGGCCGGTGCGTCGCGATACTGCACGGCGCGGTGCGGCGGCGTCGGCGCCGGGCGGCGTGGGGCCGGATGGCGGAGCCGGGACTACTTTGACCGCATGCTGCTGCGGCTGGTGCTTGCGCTGGTGCTGGTGGGCATGTTCGGCGCGGGGTGTTCCGGTGGAAGCGGGCCGGCGGCCGCACCCAGCTCGGCGCCCGGGTCCTCGACGAGCGGCTCGCCGTCGGGGTCGGCGACCCCGTCCACTTCTCGGGCCGTGGACCTGCCGACCGGCTGTGACTCGCTGCTGCCATTCACCGAGCTGGACCGGGCGCTCGGCCGGCCGCTCTTCGGCCAGACGCTGTACACGAAGGGCGTGGCCCAGCCGTCGATCGGCCGGACCGGTCGGGTCACCTGCCGCTACGGGGTGGCCCGCAACGGCAAGGGTGCGGCGCCGGTGGAGGTCGGCGTATCGACATACACCGACGTCGAGTCAGCGACTCGACGTGTGCAGTCGACGATCTCCGACCTGCGCTCGATGGGTGCCCGCCAGGCGGACGCGACGGTCTCCGGGCTGCCGGCGACCGTGCTCGGCACCGGTACGTCGTTCACCGTCGTGCTCGGCCAGGGCGCCCGGACGATCGCGGTGACCCTGCAGCGGTCGTTGCACGGAAGCTCGGACCGCACCGCCCTGGCGGTCGCCGAGCGGGTACTGGCGAACCTGGACCAGTAGCCGCGGTCAGAGCGAGGCGATCAGCGCGAAGGCCGGGCGCGGCCGGAAGCCGCTGCGGGTCAGCGCGACGACCGTGTGCCGGCCACGCCACCGGAACGCGGCGTACCACGGGGGTCGCGTCTCCCGCATGCGCCGCTCGACCGCGTCGAGCCGGCGGCAGTGCACCAGCCGGGGCGTGCCGTACCGGTGGCGTCCCACGCTGGGTGGGCGCCGGTGCTTGGCCATGTGCGACCACCCTTCGCAGGCCGGGGAAGCCGTCGCAGGGCGGCCAGAGTACGGCGCGGGCGGGCCGTCGTCGGCGCGGCACGCCGGAAGTTGATCGTGAGGTGCCGGGGAGTGAGCATCGCAGGGCGCCGGGCGGCCGGGCGGGACGCAGCGAGCCCGGAGCCGAACCGTGGCATCGTCCGTATGTCGATTCGTTGTCATCCGGACCGGTGCCGGGCCGAGACGTAGGGAGGCGGCGTGCAGATCGGGCTCACCGGCGGGATCGGGGCCGGCAAGACGGCGGTGGCGCAGCGGTTCGCGGAGCTCGGCGCCCGGGTGGTGGACGCCGACGCGCTGGCCCGGGAGGTGGTGGCTGCCGGGACCCCGGGGCTGGCCGCGGTGGTCGCCGAGTTCGGGCCGGTGGTGCTGCGGCCGGACGGCGAGCTCGACCGGCCGGCGCTCGGCCGGCGGGTCTTCGGCGACGACGAGGCGCTGGGCCGGCTCAACGCGATCGTGCACCCGCTGGTCCGCCGCCGGGCGGCCGAGCTGATCGCGGCCGCGCCGGCCGGCACCGTGGTCGTGCAGGACGTCCCGCTGCTGGTGGAGACCGGGCAGGCGGCCCGCTTCGACCTGGTCGTGGTGGTGGAGGCGCCGGTCGAGGTCCGGGCCGAGCGGCTGGCCCGGGACCGGGGGATGAGCGCGGACGAGGCGCGGGCCCGGATGGCGGCGCAGGCCTCCGACGCCGAGCGCCGGGCCGCCGCCGATGTGGTGCTGGTCAACGACGGGGACCTCGACGGGCTGCGGGCGCAGGTGGACCGGGTCTGGCGGGAGCGGGTCGAGCCGCAGCTCGGCTGAGCCGGGTCCGGCCCGCCTGGGGCCGGACCGGCGAGGACCAGGCGGCATCGCCGACCAGCTGCTGCAGCGGCACCCACCACATCGCGGTGGTGAGTCGTCCGGCAGCTCGACGGCGGAGTGCCGGCCGAACCAGTCGGGCTGCGGCGGCTCCCAGCCGGCGGACGCGTCGTGCTGCCGGCGGACCGCACCCGGGTCGGGGCTTCGCCGCTGGGTTCGGCGGCTCTCGTCGCCTCGGTGGGCCCGGAACGCGGGCCCCCGCGGGGCTCGGTCCCGCGGCCGACATGACGGATGACCCCCGCTCGCGCGTTCCGCGAGCAGGGGTCACCGAGGTCATCCGTGGGCGCTACTGGGATTGAACCAGTGACCTCTTCCGTGTCAGGGAAGCGCTCTCCCACTGAGCTAAGCGCCCGAGGCGGAGGCGGGAATCGAACCCGCGTACAGGGCTTTGCAGGCCCTTGCCTATGCCACTCGGCCACTCCGCCGGACCTCTCCCGGAGGACCGGGCCGACAGGACGCCCGAGGGCGTCTCCGAGCGGACGACGGGATTCGAACCCGCGACCCTCACCTTGGCAAGGTGATGCTCTACCAACTGAGCCACGTCCGCAGCGCGTTTGCGACTGTATCCGATCGCCGAGCGCGCCTTCAAACGGGTCCCCTCCGGCGGCGTGCCGGGCGCCCGGCAGGATGGGGGAGCCGTGTCGAGGAGGGAGGGCCGCATGCCGCGCCCGTGGACGTCCAGCTTTGCCGGCCGCTTCGAGCACGCGACGATCCGGTCGGCGGCGCTGGCCGGCAACCCGCTCGGCGACGCGGCCGAGCGGCCGCTCTGGGTCTACCTGCCGCCGGCCTACGACGCGGACCCGGCCGCCCGCTTCCCGGTGATCTACCTGATCCAGGGCTACACCGGCACGCTCGGGATGTGGGGCAACCGCAGCCCGTTCCGGCCGACGGTGCCGGAGCTGATCGACGACCTCTTCGCCGGGCCGGGCACGCCGCCGGCGCTGGTGGTCGGCGTCGACGCGTGGACCGCGTACGGGGGCAGCCAGTTCGTAGACTCGCCGGGCACCGGCCGCTACCACACCTACCTCTGCGACGAGGTGGTCCCGTTCGTCGACGCCCGCTGGCGCACGCGGGCGGACCGGGAGTCGCGGGCGATCACCGGGAAGTCCAGCGGCGGTTTCGGCGCGATGATCACGCCGATGCTGCGGCCGGACCTCTTCGGCGCGTTCGCCAGCCACGCCGGGGACAGCCTCTACGAGCTGTGCTACATCAAGGACTTCGGGGAGGCGGCGCGGCTGTTGCGGGACTGCTACGACGGGTCGTACGACGTCTTCTGGCGGGACTTCCGGTCGCGGGTGGCCTTCACGAAGCCGGGCGACGCGGTGCTGGTGGGCGTGTACGGGGTGGCGGCGTGCTTCTCGGCGGACCCGGACGGGACGGTGCGGCTGCCGTTCAACCCGGCGACCGGGCAGCTGGTGGAGCGGGTCTGGCAGCGCTGGTTGGACTGGGACCCGGTGCGGATGGTGGCGCGGCACGCGGCGGCGCTGCGGTCGCAGCGGGCGGTGTGGGTGGACGCCGGCCGCCGCGACGAGCATTTCCTCGACCTCGGCGCGCAGGCCTTCGTTGCGGAGCTGGCGAAGATCGGGGTGGCGCCGGCCTTCGAGCTCTTCGACGCGGCGCACGGGGCGATCGAGTACCGCTACCCGCTCGCGCTGGGCTTCCTCAGCGAGCGGCTGGCTCGCTAGCAAGGTCGGTGCAGCCGCGCAGGTCGGTCCACTTGCGCTGGATCCGGGCCGCGGTCTGGCCGATGGCCGGCATCGGGACGCCGCGCTCGTCGATCCGGGCCGCGGCCAGCGTCGAGGCGACCACCTGCCGGCCGCGGAAGGTCAGCTGCAGCACGCCGGTGTCGTTGGAGTACGCGTTGTCGCGCCACCAGAGGAAGTTGCCCAGCCCGTACGCGACGTAGGTCCGGTCCAGCCAGCCGCCGCCGAGCAGCAGGTGGGCGTGGGTGCCGACGACCGCGTCGGCGCCGGCCGCGGCCAGCCGCGCGGCCAGCGACTTCTGCTCGGCGCTCGGGCAGCCCTGGCCCTCGACGCCCCAGTGCATGTAGACGACCACGATCTCGGCGTGCCTGCGGGCGTCGTGGACCGCCCGGACCAGCCGGTCGGAGTACGCCGAGGCGATGCCGGGCGTGTCCGGCCCGGCGGTCCAGGCGGCCAGCGTGTGGTCGCGGATCTGGCTGGCGGCGAGCAGCGCGACCCGGTGGCCCCGGACGTCGCGGACGTACGGCGCGTAGGCGCGGGCGGCGTCCGGGCCGATCCCGACGGTCGGGAAGCGGCTGGCCGCGATGGCCGCGACGGTGTCGCGGAGCCCGGCCGGCCCGAAGTCCGCGCCGTGGTTGTTGGCCATCGTGGCCACGTCGACGCCGGCCGCATCGAGCGCGGCGAAGGCGACGGCGGGCGCCCGGAACGTGAACTCCTTGGGCTCCGCCGAGCCGCCCTCGGTGATCGCGGTCTCCAGGTTGACCATGGCCAGGTCGGCACGGGACAGCACGGCGGCCACCGGGCCGAGCGTGGTCGCCGGGTCAGCCTGGAGGCGGGTCGCGACCCGGCCCTCGAAGTGCACGTCGCCGGCGAAGGCGAGGGTGATCTGCGGGGCCGGCCCGGGGCTGGGCGTGCCGGCGGCCGGCTGGGTGGTCCCGGCCGCGGCCCGGGTGCCGGGCGAGGCGGCGAGGGCCGGCCGGGTGGCCGGCTGGATCGACCGGGCCATGGTGGCCAGGCCGGCGACGACGACCCCGACGGCGGCGACGGCCACCAGCGCGGCCACCAGCCGCGCTCCGCTGCGCGGGGCGCCCCCGCCGGCCGACAGCACCCGCGGACCCTACCGCCGCTGCCGCCCCCGACCTGCCGTCCCGGAGACGATGCCGTCCCAGGGCCGGACCCGGGCGGTCCGTGGGGGGCCCTTTTCGACTGCGTCTCTGCTTCACCTGGCGAGGCAGAGGCGTAGTCGCGGCCGGAGCGGCGCCCGGGGGGGCGATGGGGTCCTGATTGCTGCGTCTCTGCTTCGCGGGACGGAGCAGAGACGGATTCAGTTCCGGGAGGGGTGGTCGGGAGGAGGGCCCGGGAGGGTGGTCGGGAGCAGTGGTCGGGAGCAGAGGTCGGGAGGAGGGCAGCGGGAGCGGCGCAGTACGGTCGGGTGGTGCGAACGATCACCGTCACCGGCGACGGTCTCGCCATCGCCGACGTCGTCGACGTCGCCCGCGGCCGCGCGACCGCCGTCCTGGGCCCGGACGTGGCGGCGCGGATGGCGCCCAGCCGCGCGGTCGTCGCCGACGCCGTGCGGGACGGTGCCGTCGTCTACGGCGTCAGCACCGGCTTCGGCGCGCTCGCCGATGTCACCGTCGAGCACGACGACCTGGCCCGGATGCAGCTCGCCCTGCTGCGCAGCCACGCCGCCGGCGTCGGCCCGCCGCTGCCGGACGAGGCGGTGCGCGCGCTGCTCCTGCTGCGCGCCCGCACCATCGCGGCGGGTGCGTCCGGCTGCCGCCCCGAGCTGCCGCGCAGGCTGCTGGAGCTGCTGCGGCACGACCTGCTCCCGGTGGTGCCGAGCAAGGGCTCGGTCGGCGCCTCCGGCGACCTGGCTCAGCTCGCCGCGGTCGCGCTGCCGCTGGTCGGCGAGGGCCGGCTCCGCCGCGGCGGCGACCCCGGCGGCGACCCCGGCGACCACCCGGCCCGGGACCTCCTGCGCGAGGTCGGCCTCGAGCCGCTGACGCTGGCCCCCAAGGAGGGCCTGACGCTGATCAACGGCACCGAGCCGATGCAGGCCCTGCTCGCCCTCGCCGTCGCCGACGCCGAGCTGCTCGCCAAGGCCGCCGACGTCGCCTGCGCGCTGTCCGTCGAGGCGCTGCTCGGCACCGACCGGGCGTACGACGAGCGGGTCATCGCCATCCGTCCCCATCCGGGCCAGCTGGTCAGCGCGGCCAACCTGCGCCGGCTGCTCGCGGCCTCCCCGCTGCTGGCCAGCCACCGGCACTCCACCCACGCCGTCCAGGACCCGTACTCGCTGCGCTGCGCCCCCCAGGTGCACGGTGCCGCCCGCGACGCCCTGGCGTACTGCCGGCGCGTCGTGGAGGTCGAGCTGGCGTCCGTCGTGGACAACCCGGTGGTGGTGCCCGGGGAGGACGGCACCGGCCATGAGGTGCTGTCCACCGGGAACTTCCACGGACAGCCGCTCGCCCTCGCCGGTGACCTGCTGGCGATGGCCGTGGCGGAGCTGGGCAGCATCAGCGAGCGCCGGGTCTACCGGATGCTCGACCCGGCGACCTCGCGCGGGCTGCCGCCCTTCCTGGCCCGCGCGGCCGGCACCAACTCGGGCTTCATGCTCGCCCAGTACACCGCCGCGTCACTGGTCGCCGAGGACCGCTTGCTCGCCCACCCGGCCGGGGTGGACAGCATCCCGACCAGCGGCAACCAGGAGGACCACGTCTCGATGGGCTGGTACGCCGCCCGCAAGGCCGGCGAGGTGCTGGAGAACGTGGCCACGATCCTCGCGGTCGAGGTGCTCTGCGCGGCGCAGGCCATCGACCTGCGCTCCCCGGTGGCCGCGCCGGGTCCGGCCGCCGCGGCCGTCCATGCGGCCGTACGGGACGTGGTCGAGCCGATGGACGTCGACCGCGAGCTGACCGGCCAGATCACCGCGGTCCGCCGGCTGCTGCCCGCGCTGGTCGGGATCGCCGAGCAGGTCACCGGCCCGCTCGCCTGACCCGGCGGGGATTGCCGGCGGGCGGCGATACGGTCAAGCCATGCATGGAGCGAGGGTGGTGCGGGCGCCGCGCGGTCCGCAGCGGTCGGCGCGGTCCTGGGGAGCCGAGGCGGCGCTGCGGATGCTGCACAACAACCTCGACCCGGAGGTGGCCGAGCGACCGGAGGACCTGGTGGTCTACGGCGGCTCCGGGCGGGCGGCGCGGGACTGGCGGTGCTTCGACGCGATCACCGAGACGCTGCGGACCATGGCGGCGGACGACACGCTGCTGGTCCAGTCCGGCAAGCCGGTGGGCGTCGTGCGGACGACCGAGCAGGCGCCCCGGGTGCTGATCGCCAACTCGCTGCTCGTGCCCAAGTGGGCCACCCCTGAGCACTTCCGGGAGCTGGAGGACGCCGGCCTGACCATGTACGGGCAGATGACCGCCGGGTCCTGGATCTACATCGGGACCCAGGGCATCCTGCAGGGGACCTACGCGACATTCGACGAGGTCGCCAACCAGCACTTCGGCGGCACGCTGGCCGGCACGGTGACGCTGACGGCCGGCCTGGGCGGCATGGGCGGCGCCCAGCCGCTGGCGGTGACCGGCAACGGCGGTGCGGTGCTCTGCGTCGAGGTCGACCCGGCCCGGGCGCGGCGGCGGCTGGACGGCGGCTTCCTGGACGCGATCGCCGGCTCGCTGGACGAGGGCCTCGAGCTGGTGGAGGCCGCCAAGCGCGAGCGGCGGGCGCTGTCGGTCGCGGTGATCGGCAACGCCGCGCAGACCCACCCCGAGCTGGTCAGGCGCGGCTGGGCGCCGGACGTCGTCACCGACCAGACCTCGGCGCACGACGCGTTGCACGGCTACGTGCCGGTCGGGATCGACGTCGACGAGGCGCCGCAGTGGCGCCGCGACAAGCCGGCGGAATACGTCGAGCGCGCCCGCGCCTCGATGGCGACGCACTGCGCCGCGATGCTCGACCTCCAGCGGGCCGGCGCCGTCGTCTTCGACTACGGCAACGGGCTGCGCGGGCAGGCCCGGGACGCCGGCGTCGCGGACGCGTTCGACTACCCCGGCTTCGTCCTGGCCTACGTGCGGCCGCTGTTCGCCCGCGGCTCCGGCCCGTTCCGGTGGGCCTGCCTGTCCGGCGACCCGGCCGACCTGGCCGCCACCGACGACGCCGTGCTCGCCGCCTTCCCGGACGACGACGGCCTGCAGCGGTGGATCCGGTTCGCCCGGCAGCGAGTCAAGGGGCAGGGGCTGCCGGCCCGGATCTGCTGGCTCGGGTACGGCGAGCGGCACGTCGCCGGCACCGCCTTCGACGACCTGGTCGCCCGTGGCGTGCTGACCGCGCCGGTGGCGATCGGCCGGGACCACCTCGACTCCGGCTCGGTGGCCTCCCCGGAGCGGGAGACCGAGGGGATGCGGGACGGCTCGGACGCGATCGCCGACTGGCCGATCCTCAATGCACTGCTCACCACCGCGTCCGGCGCGTCCTGGGTGTCGGTGCACCACGGCGGCGGGGTCGGCATCGGCAAGTCGATCCACGCCGGCGTCGTCGTGGTCGCCGAGGGCACCGCCGAGTCGCGGGCCCGGGTCGAGCGGGTGCTCACCAACGACCCGGGCAGCGGCGTGCTGCGGCACGCGGACGCCGGCTACGAGATCGCCACCCAGACCGCCCAGGACGTGGGGATCCGCATCCCGCTCCAGCCGGGCACGCACGCGCCGGCCTGGCAGCGGTGAGCGGTGCCGGCGACCGGACGGCGTGGTCCAGCGGCTCGCCGTCCGGCGACCTGCTGATCCGGCGTGCCGGCCGGGTGGTCACCCAGGCCGGTCCGCCGGTGGCCGGCCCGGCGGCGGTGAGCATCCGCGGCGGCGTGGTCGCCTGGATCGGCCCGGACGACCGGGTGCCGTGGACGATCACCGACGCGCCGGAGCTGGACGCCGGCGGCGCCTGCGTCGTGCCGGGCTTCGTCGACCCGCACACCCACGCGGTCTGGGCGGGCAGCCGGCGGGAGGAGTTCGCGGCCCGGCTCGCCGGCGACCGGTACGACGGCGGCGGGATCGCCACCACGGTGGCGGCGACGGCGGCGGCCGGCGACGACGAGCTGGTGGAGCTGGCGGCCGGCCGGCTGCGCGCGATGGCGGCGAGCGGGACGACCACCGTCGAGGTCAAGACCGGGTACGGGCTGGAGCCGGCCGCCGAGCTGCGGCTGCTGCGACTGGTCCGCCGGCTGGCCGAGCGGGTGCCGGTCCGGGTCGAGGCGACCCTGCTCGCGCACGTGGTGCCGGTCGGCGCGGACCGCGCCGCGCACGTGGACGCGCTGGCGGCGGCGCTGCCGGAGGCCGCCCGGCTCGGGGCCCGCTGGGTCGACGTCTTCTGCGACCGCGGGGCCTACACGGTGGCCGAGGCGCGCCGCCTGCTGCGGGCCGGTGCCGCGGCTGGTCTCGGCGGCCGGCTGCACGCGGAGCAGCTGGCCCGGACCGGCGCCGCGCAGCTCGCGGCGGACTGCGGCTGCGCGTCCGCCGACCACCTGGAGCGGGTCGACGAGGCCGGGGCGCGCGCGATGGCGGCGGCCGGCGTGGTCGGCGTGCTGCTGCCGACCGCGACGCTGACCACCGGCGGCCCCTGGGACAGCGCCCGGGTGCTGCGCGACGCCGGGGTGACCCTCGCGCTCGGCACCGACTGCAACCCCGGCACGTCCTGGTGCGAGTCTGTGCCGTACGCGCTGCAGCTGGCCGGGCCGCTGCTCGGCCTGGGGGTGGATGAGGCGCTGCGGGCCGCGACCGCCGGCGGTGCCGCCGCGTTGCGCCGCACCGACGTCGGCCAGCTGCGCCCCGGCGGGTGCGGCGACCTGGCGGTGCTGGCCGCGGAGCACGAGGCGGACCTGCTGGCCCACCTGGGCGCGCCGGCGGTGGCCAGCACGGTGCTCGGCGGCGTCCCGATCGCCGGGCACCGCAGCCTGCACTGAGCGGGTCGGCTCAGCCGAGGTCGCCCGCGACCGGCGACCGCGCGAGGATCCGCCGACCGGCTCCAGCCGGGGACGGCGGGAACGGCAGGCGCACGGATGAGTAGTGTGTCGCCCGACGAAGACGGGGCCGCTGCAAGACCGGCGAGTTCGCCACCGCGTAGGCTCCTCGTGAGGACGGCCCCGATGACGATGCCGCCGGCAGCCCGGCCCGAGGTAGCCGCCTCGGACGGGATGCTGGTACGTCGCGTCGCCGACGGAAACGACGGTGCGCTGGAGGCGCTGTACGACCGGTACGGGCGACCGGCGTTCGCGCTGGCCCGGCGGATCACCGGTGAGCAGGTCTTCGCCGAGGAGGTCGTCCAGGAGGTGTTCCTCGCGCTCTGGCGGGATCCGGAGAAGTACGATCCGGACCGGGGCGGCTTCCCCAGCTGGCTGCTGGCCACCACCCACCACAAGGCCGTCGATGCCGTCCGCCGGGAGGAGACCCTGCGCCGCCGGCGGGCGACGCTGGCCGACGACGCGATCACGTACACGTCGGGTGGCTCCGACCTCCCGCCGGTGGAGGACGCGGCCTGGTCGGGGCTGCGTGGGGAGCGGGTCCGGCAGGCGCTCGGCTCGCTGCCGGAGCCGCAGCGGGAGGCGCTGGTCCTGGCGTACTACGCCGGCTACACCCAGCGCGAGATCGCCGAGCGCACGAACACGCCGCTGGGGACGGTCAAGACCCGCATGCTCGCCGGCATGCGCCGGCTGCGGGACCTGCTGGACGGGGTCACCGATGTGGAAAGGGCGAGGCCGTGACCGCCCCCTCCCCGTCCACGAGGCCCCGCGACGGCGGCCACCGCGACTGGGACGCGCTCGCGGTCGGCTGGGCGCTGTCCACCCTCGACTCGCCGGACGAGGCCCGCTTCGCCCGGCACCTGCCGGGCTGCGAGTGGTGCGCCGCGACGGTGCGGGAGTCGCTGCACACGGTCGCCGACCTGGCGTACGCGCTGCCGGACCAGACGCCGCCGCCGCCGGTCAAGGTGCGGATCGTGGCGGCCGTCCGGGCCGAGCCGCGGCGCCGGCCCGACCTGCCCGTGCCCCCACCGGCGGCCGGGGAGGCCGACCGGCTCCGGCCCGCGCCCGGCACCCGGCGGCCCGACACCGACTGGTTCGCCCGGCCGCGGCCGCGCGACGCCTCGCCACCGGCCGGGGACCCTCCGCAGGCTGCGTCGACGGGCGGGATGGTCGGCGCGCCGGCATCGCGGCCGTCGCGGACCGGCCGGCTGCGTGACCCGGAGCCGGACCCGCCCACCCTCGAAGCCCGGCCCGAGCCCGCGGTCCCCGGCCCGGCGACGCCACCGGCTGTCGAGGAGGCCGCTGCCGGCGACAGTCCCGTACGGCCGGAGGGGCGCGGCCGGCATGCGTCCCTGGACGAGGACACCTCGTCCGGCATCGTCGTGCCGTTCGAGCGGCCGGCATGGCACCGATGGGCCCGATGGGCGGCCGCCGCGGCGGTGGTCGCCCTGCTCGCCGCGCTCGTCGCCTGGAACGTGCGGCTGCGCGCCGACCAGGACCAGCTCCGGCAGGTGGTCGCCGGGCGCTCCGCCGAGGTGGCCCGGCGCGACACGCTGGTCGCGCAGCGGGACGCCACGATCCGGCAGCTCACCACGAACACCCCCGCCCGGGTCGCCGCGCTGGTGAACCCGAAGGAGCCGACCCGGCCGCGGCGGGCGACGATCGTGGTCAGCGGCGACCGGATCGAGATCATCATCGAGACGCTCGGCGCCAGCGCGGCCGACACGACATACTGGCTGTGGACGCTGCGGTGCGACCAGGCGGCCCCCAGCGATCTCAAGCCGATCCAGGGGTTCACCGTCGCCGGGCCGCAGTTCAGCGTCCGCGACATAGGATCCGATCCGGGCTTCGCCAGCGCGACCTGCTTCGCGATCAGCAAGGAGATCGGGACGGCCAGGCCCACCGCTCCGGGTGAGGTGGTCGCCGTCGGCCAGCCGGAGTAGCCGTGCCGAGGAGCGGAGGAACGCTGATCGCCGACCAGGACCAGCGCGACGACGAGCCAGGCCTGCTCGACGAGGTGGCCCACCGGCTCGGCTTCCGCGATCGGCTGAAGAAGCACCCGGCCCTCGCCCTCGCCTGGCGGATCGGCGTCGGCGTGCTCGGCACGCTGATCGTGCTGCTCGGCCTGCTGCTGGTGCCGCTGCCCGGGCCGGGCTGGCTCATCGTCTTCCTCGGGCTCGGGGTGCTGGCCACCGAGTTCGCCTGGGCGGAGCGGCTGCTCGACTACGGGCGGGCGAAGCTCCGCGCCTGGCTGCGCTGGGTCGGCCGGCAGCACCTCGCGGTCCGCGTGCTGATCTCGATCCTCACGCTGGCCTTCGTGGCCGGGATCGTGCTCCTCACCCTGTACCTGTCCGGCACCGGGTTGCCGTTCGTCGGCGGCTGATCCGGTACCCTGACCCGGGCCCGGGCGATTAGCTCAGCGGGAGAGCGCCTCGTTCACACCGAGGAGGCCACTGGTTCGATCCCAGTATCGCCCACGAGTGACTGGGTGGTGTCTGCCCGCGGAGAGCGCGGGCGGGCGCCACTCGTCATGTCTGCCGCGGGGCCGAGCCCCGCGGGCCCCACGTTCCGGTCTCCCGAGGGCGGCGAAGCCGCCCGTAGGTCCGGGGCGAAGCCCCGGGGGTCCGGGCGAAGCCCCTGGGGGTCCGGGGCGAAGCCCCGCGTCCGGGCGAAGCCCGGGGTCCAGGCGAAGCCTCGGGGTCTGGGGCGAAGCCCCGGGGGTCCGGGCGAACGCCCGGGTCGGGGGCGAAGCCCCGGGGTCCGGGCGAAGCCCCGGGGGTCCGGCGAGGACCCGGGAACCGGGGGCGAAGCCCTCCGGGATCCCCGGCTCGGCCAGGGGACCTGTGCCGGGCCGGTCCACTCCGGCACCTGCGAGGCCTTCGGCGTGGCCGGCGCCTGGCGCCGGAGAGCGGCGGATGGCTGGTTCTTGTCATCGTCGTGTCAGAGGTGACCTATCTAGGTTGAGGTGGTCCGATTTTCTTCGTCCCGTGAAATCTGCCGGACGGGACCTCGACGAGGGAGCGGCAAATGATCGTTCCGGAGTACAGCAGGATGGATGCGAGCACGCCCGCGGAGCGGAAGAACCTCGCCGTGGTGGAACGGCTCTACGACGAGGTGTTCAACAAGCGGGACCTCTCCGCCGCGGACAGCTTGTTCTCTTCGTACTTCCTGCAGCACAACCCGCTCTACGGCGAGGGCGTGTCCGGCTTCAAGGACTACCTCGACGGCTTCTACTTCGACCAGTTCCCGGACCTGCGGGTGACGGTCGAGGTCGCCGTCGCGCAGAACAGCCGGGTGATGGCGTTCACGACCTGGACCGGGCGGCATGCCGACTCCGGAGCCCGGCTGTCCCTGCCGGTCGCCGACGTCTACCGGCTGTGGGAGGGCCGGCTCATCGAGCACTGGGACATGACCGACTACACCGAGCTGGAGCAGTTCGGCGTCCTGCGCCCGGACACCACGCAGCCGGGGGACCCGCTGGACAAGTTCGGCACCCCGGTGCAGCTGATGAACCTCGGCCGGCTCCGCCAGTACCTGGACGATGTCACCATCGCCGACCTCTCCCGGGCGCACCGGTACGTCGCCGAGGACTTCGTCCAGTACACGGACGACGTCGACCCTGGCCTGGCCGGCTTCAAGGCCTGCTTCGAGGCCTTCACCCCGATCGCGCCTGACCTCGAGGTCGTCTCCACCTGCATCCTCGCGGGCACCCACCACGTCGGCGCCATCTGGACCGGCTACGGCCACAACCCGCACACGGGGGACAAGTTCGTCCTGCCGACCGCGGATGTCTACCGCATGGAGCACGGGATGCTCACCGAGCACTGGGGTCTGGTGGACTACACGTACCCGACCCGGATGCTCGGCTTCCACCCCAAGGAGATGCTGCGGCTGCAGTGACTCCGGCCGGCCGAACCGGCGGCATCACGACGGAGGCATCGGGACGGCGGCAACAGCGCCGACGGGCGGCGGAAGCCGACTCGGGCGCGGGGCGCATCATGGCGCGGTGCGGGACGCGGGGACGACCGGGCCGGGGCTGGTGGCCGCGGACGACGCCCGGCTGGCCGCCGCGGTGGCCGCGGCCGGCCGGGTGCTCGTCGATGTCGGCTGCGGTGACGGGCGGCACACCCTGCGCTGGGCCGAGCGGGAGCCGGCCGCGCTGGTGGTCGGTGTGGACGCCGAGACCACGCGGCTGGACCGGGCGCTCACCGGCGCCCGCCGCCGCCGGCTGCACCGGCTGCTCTTCGTCACCTGGTCGATGGACGAGCCGCTGCCGGCGCTGGCCGGGCGATGCGCGGAGATCGCCGTCGTCATGCCCTGGGGCTCGCTCCTGGACGGCATCCTCGGTGCGGACGACACGGTGCTGCGCTCGGTGCTCGGGCTCGGTGCGCCGGGCTCGGTGCTCACGGCGGTGGTGAACGTCCGGCCCTGGGACGCGCCGGCTTCGGTCGACCGCAGGCTCGCCGCGACGCCGGAGCCGACACCGGGGCATCTGGCCGGGCTGGCCGACCGGTACGCGGCGCTCGGCTGGCGGCTGCACCCGCCGGCCTGGCTGACCGGGGCGGAGGCGCGGGCGCTCGGCTCGTCCTGGGCCTCCCGGGTGGTGGCGGCGCGGGCGAGCCGGCTGCTGCGGCTGTCGGCGGCGCGGCCGTGACCGTGCGGCTGGTGGCCTCCGGTCATCCGGAGGTGACCGGACGCCACCGCAAGACGCTGGAGATCACCTCCGACGCCTCGATCACCGCGCGGGCGTCCTGCATCGTGGGCACCGCGGCAAGCCCGCTGCCCGGCGGTCTGGTGGCGCTGCGCGGGCCCGTACGGCTGGAGCTCGCGGTCGGCGACCTGGTCGCCGTCGTCGAGGGCGAGGCCAACCCGTACTACGCGTCGACCTCGCGGCTCGTGGTGCGGCGGAGCGAGGTGCTCGACTCCGACACGTTCCTGGTGAACGCGTCCGCGGCGGCCGCGGACCTGGACCGTGCGCTGGTGCACCGGCTGCGGGACCCGGCGGCGCGGCTGCAGGTGACCGCGACCGAGGTCGGGTCCCCGGCGCCGGTCCTGCTCGTGCTGACCGGCGAGGTCCCGGCGCCGCCGGCGGTGCTCGCCGCGCAGGTCGGGCACGTGGTCGACCTGGGCGGGCCGGCGGTGCGGCTGGGCGGACGGCGGCACCGCAGGGTGCCCGACCCCGCGCGGCTCGCGGGCGCGCGCACCGTCGCGGTCCTGGCCGAGGCTCCCGACGCGGTGTCCGGCGCCGTACGCGAGCGGCTGGCGGCCGCACTGCCCGGGGCCCGGGTGCTGGTCTGGCCACCGGCCGGGCCGGGAGTCGACCTGCTGCTGGCGGCCTCGGCGCCGGCCAGCCCGGTCCTGCTCGCCGGCCGCCTGCCGGCCACGGGCCGCGACCTGCGCGCCATGGCCGCCCTGATCTCCGCCGCGCCGGCGGCCACCCTCACCATCGACGCCGCCTCCATTGCCCCCACCCCCGCCGTCACCGCCGGGCCGTCGCCCGCCGGGGTGGCGGGCACTGCGGCGGGCAGCACGGGCGCGGGGGGCGCTGCGGTGGCGGGCAGTCCAGCACCGGCGACCGAAGGCCGGGCGCCCGGGACCGGGCGCAGACCCGCCCGGGCCGTTCGAGGCACCGGTCCGGCCCTCGTCCTCGACGACCTGCGCCGGCGCCTCCCCGATCACGTGCTGCTGGTGCCGGACCGGGCCATCGGCTGGGGGGTGGGGGCCGTCGAGGTGGCCCCGGGCGAGCCGCTGGAGCCGGCCCGGCTGGCCGGCCTCCGCCGTGCGCCCGCCGTGGCCTTCGCGCGCCGCCGCGACGCGCCCACGCCGTTCACCGTCGACCCTGGCGGGCTCGCCCGCGCACTGCGCGGAGCCGGCGTGTCCGGCCGGTCCGCCACGGCCGTGCTCACCGCGCTCGGGCTGCCCCGCGGCGAGGCGTACCGCCTCGCCGCGGAACAGCCCTGACCCTGTGGATATCAGGCGGGCCCACCCGCGCCCGCTCGATAGCATCGACACCGTCACCGCCGAGCCAGGAGGATCCCGTGCCGCAGCCGAGCCCGTCCGCCGATCCCGCCGCCCTGCGGGTCGCGGCCGGCACGACGGCGGCCGTGGCGCTCCAGGCGGCCGGGGTGCGCACCGACGGTTCCTCCGGCGCGATCGTCGTGCGCGAGCTCGGCAGCGGTGCGCTGCGCGACCTCGCCTGGTCACCCGAGGCGGACGCGGAGGTGGAGCCGGTCCCGATGGACTCTCCGGACGGCCGCGCCGTCCTGCGCCACTCGACCGCGCACGTGCTGGCCCAGGCCGTGCAGGACCTCTTCCCGGGCACCAGGCTGGGCATCGGCCCGCCGATCGACAACGGGTTCTACTACGACTTCCTGCCGGAGCGCCCGTTCACCCCGGAGGACCTGTCCCGCATCGAGCGGCGGATGCAGGAGATCGTCAAGGCGGCGCAGCGCTTCTCCCGGCGTCCGGTCTCCGACGACGAGGCCCGCGCCGAGCTCGCGGACGAGCCGTTCAAGCTCGAGCTGATCGACCTCAAGGGGTCCGCGGACGAGACGGAGGGCGCGTCCGCGGAGGTCGGCGCCGGCCAGCTGACGATGTACGACAACCTCGACCGGTCCACCGGCGAGCGGGTCTGGACCGACCTGTGCCGCGGGCCGCACCTGCCGACCACCCGGCGGATCCCGGCCTTCAAGATCATGCGCTCGGCCGCGGCGTACTGGCGGGGCAGCGAGAAGAACCCGCAGCTCCAGCGGATCTACGGCACCGCCTGGGAGTCCAGGGACGCGCTCGCCGAGCACCTGCGGCTGCTGGCCGAGGCGGAGAAGCGTGACCACCGCCGGATCGGCGCGGAGCTGGACCTGTTCAGCTTCCCGGCCGAGCTGGGGTCCGGGCTGCCCGTCTTCCACCCCAACGGCGGCATCATCCGACGCGAGCTGGAGGAATACTCGCGCCGGCGGCACGAGCGGGCCGGCTACGAGTTCGTCAACTCCCCGCACATCACCAAGGAAGACCTCTTCCTCACCTCGGGGCACCTGCCGAGCTACGCGGACACCATGTTCCCGCCGATCAGCTTCGAGGGAGCGAACTACTACCTCAAGCCGATGAACTGCCCGTTCCACATCCTGGTCTACCGGTCCCGGGGCCGGTCCTACCGGGAGCTGCCGCTGCGGCTGTTCGAGTTCGGCACCGTCTACCGGTACGAGAAGTCCGGCGTCGTGCACGGCCTGACCCGGGTGCGGGGACTGACCATGGACGACGCGCACATCTTCTGCGCCAAGGAGCAGGTGCCGGACGAGCTCGACTCGCTGCTCGGCTTCGTGCTCGACCTGCTCAAGGACTACGGGCTCAGCGACTTCTACCTGGAGCTGTCCACCCGCGGCGACTCGCCGAAGTTCATCGGCGAGCCGCAGCAGTGGGAGGAGGCGACCGCGGCGCTGGCCACCGCGGCCGAGAAGTCCGGGCTGGAGCTGGTGCCCGACCCGGGCGGCGCGGCTTTCTACGGGCCGAAGATCTCGGTGCAGGCGCGGGACGCGATCGGCCGGACCTGGCAGATGTCGACCATCCAGGTCGACGTGCAGCTGCCCGACCGGTTCGAGCTGGAGTACCAGGCGGACGACGGGTCCCGGCAGCGGCCGGTGATGATCCACCGCGCGCTGTTCGGCTCCATCGAGCGGTTCTTCGGCATCCTCACCGAGCACTACGCGGGCGCGTTCCCGGCCTGGCTGGCGCCGCTGCAGGCGGTCGGCATCCCGGTGACCGACGCCCACGTGCCCTACCTGGCGGCCTTCGCCGACCGGCTGCGGGAGCACGGAATCCGGGTGGAGGTCGACTCCTCCGACGACCGGATGCAGAAGAAGATCCGCACCTGGACCAAGCAGAAGGTGCCCTTCCTGCTCATCGCCGGCGACGAGGACGTGGCCGCCGGCACCGTCTCGTTCCGATACCGGGACGGGTCCCAGCGCAACGGGATCCCGCTCGGGCAGGCGATCGACGAGGTGGTCGGGCACGTCCGCCGGCGGGACAACGCGGGGCCGTCCGAGGCGTCGTTCGCCGGGCGGTGAGGCCGTGACCGAGCAGGCGGGCGGCCCGGCGGAGCAGCCGGGGTTGACCGAGCAGGACGGGGCCGGCGAGCCGGACGCCTTCGTCCGGCTGTGGACCCCGCACCGGATGGCGTACATCAAGGGTGAGGGCAAGCCGACGGGGGAGCGGGAGTGCCCGTTCTGCCGGGCGCCGCAGCTGTCCGACGAGGACGGGCTGGTGCTCGCCCGCGGCCAGCGGGTGTACGCGGTGCTCAACCTGTACCCGTACAACTCGGGCCACCTGATGACGGTGCCGTACCGGCATGTGGCGGACTACACCGAGCTGTCGGTGGAGGAGTGCGCGGAGCTGGCGGCGTTCACCCAGCGGGCGATGGCCACGGTCCGGGCGGTCAGCGGCGCTCAGGGCTTCAACATCGGGATGAACCAGGGGTCGGTGGCCGGCGCCGGCATCGCGGCCCACCTGCACCAGCACGTGGTGCCCCGCTGGGGCGGCGACACCAACTTCATGCCGGTGGTCGGCCAGACCAAGGTGCTGCCCCAGCTGCTGGCCGACACCCGCCGGCTGCTCGCCGCCGCCTGGGGGTAGGGCTCAGCGGGCGCGCACCGCGATCAGACCGGCCGCGAGCAGGCCGACCACGAGCACGCCGACCACGATGGCGGGCAGCGGCGAGTCCCCGTCCGACACCGGCCCGGTGCTGCCGACCGGCCGGGTGCTGCCGCTGGCCGGGTCGGCCGTACCGACAGCGCCGACACCTTCCGTCGGCGCCGACCCCGAGCCTGCCGACCCCGCGCCCGTCGAACCCGCGCCCGCCGAGCCCGAGCCCGCCGACCCCGAGCCTCCCGGCACGGCGCCCGAGGAGGGCGTGCCCGCTGCGCCAGCAGCACCCGCCGGGTGCCGGAGGTCGACCACGAGCCGATCCGGCCCGGTCAGCCGGAAGACCCGGAAGCCGTCCCGCCCCGCCTGCCCCAGCCCGTACGAGGCGACCGCCTCGAACTCCCCGGCGGACCGGACCTGCCGCAGCGCCGGGAAGCCGGGCGTCCGGTTCAGCTGCGGCGACGGGGTCTGCGTCCACCTCGTCCCGCGCAGCGCCACGGTCAGCACCGCCGAGCCGGCCAGCGGCAGCACCCGGCCGGTCGGGTCCTCCACCAGCCGCGGCGCGTACCGGACGTCGTAGCCCAGCGACAGCCCGCTGAGCCGGAAGACCACCCGGTCGAAGCCGGCGTGCCGCGCGACGTCGACCGCCGTGACCGTCACCTGCCCACCCGGCCGCGCCGCGCCCACCATCGGTCCGGTCCCGAAGGCCGGGTCCGTACCCGCCGCTGCGGCCCAGGCCGCCACGCCACCCGCCCATCCGGACGTCGGCACGGCCAGCAGCAGACCGAGGACCGCGACCCGGCGGGGCCACCCGAGACGCACCAGCACATGACCGGACATGACGCCCTCCTCGAACCGCGGGACGTGCAGGTAGACGCGCAGCACCCCGTTCCGGTTGCCTCGGCCGGGCATCCCGGCAGGTCGGTGGTGTCCGCGGGGCGGGTGTCCCGGCCGGGCGGCCGGCTCAGCCCGGCGCCGCCGCCGCCTCGATCGCCTTGCGCGCCTCGTGCTCCGGCATCGGGTCGTGCCGCACGTACCGGCGGGTGAAGCGCCCGGTCCCGGCGGTCAGCGACCGCAGGTCCACCGCGTACCGCACCAGCTCGATCTCCGGCACCTCGGCGGTGACCATGCTGCGCTCGCCGCCGGCGGACTCGGTCCCGGTCACCCGGCCGCGCCGCCCGGACAGGTCGCTCATGACCGCACCGACGTACTCGTCCGGCACCGTGACCGACACCGCCTGGACCGGCTCCAGCAGCGAGACCGTGGTCGACTTCGCCGCCTCCCGCAGCGCCAGCGCGCCCGCGGTCTGGAACGCCGCGTCCGAGGAGTCGACGCTGTGCGCCTTTCCGTCGACCAGCGTGACCCGGAAGTCGACCAGCGGGAAGCCGGCCGCCACCCCGCGCTCCATCTGGGTCCGGACGCCCTTCTCCACCGACGGGATGAACGAGTTGGGGATCGCCCCGCCGACGATCTTGTCGACGAACTCGAAGCCCGCCCCGCGCTCCAGCGGCTCCACCTCGATGTCGCAAATCGCGTACTGTCCGTGGCCGCCGGACTGCTTGACGTGCCGGCCCTTCGCCGCCGCCCGACCGGCGAAGGTCTCCCGCAGCGGCACCACCACGGGCACCGTCTCCAGCTCGACGCCCTGCTCGCGCAGCCGGTCCAGCAGCACGTCCGCGTGCGCCTCGCCCATGCACCACAGCACCAGCTGGTGGGTCTCCGGGTTGCGCTCCAGCCGCAGGGTCGGGTCGCCGGCGGTCAGCTTCGCCAGCGCCTTGGCCATCGCGTCCTCGTCGGAGCGGGTCTTCGCCCGGATCGCGACCGGCAGCAGCGGCTCCGGCATGTCCCACGGCGCGACCAGCAGCGGCCTGTCCTTCGCCGAGATGGTGTCGCCGGTCTCCGCGCTGGTCAGCTTCGTCACCGCGACGATGTCGCCGGCCACCGCGTGGTCCACCGGGCGCAGGGTGGCGCCGAGCGGGGAGAACAGGTGCCCGAGCCGCTCGTCCACGTCGTGGTCGCCGGTCGTGTCACCGTGGCCGCGCCCGGTGGACGGGTGCCCGGACACGTGGATCGGCGCGTCCGGCCGCAGTGTGCCGGAGAAGACCCGGACCAGCGACACGCGCCCCACGTACGGGTCGATGGTCGTCTTGACCACCTCGGCGACCAGCGGCCCGTCCGGGTCGCAGGCCAGCGGCTCCCGCGGCGAGCCGTCCACCCCGGTCACCGGCGGCAGCTCGTGCTCCAGCGGGGACGGGAACGCGCTGGTCAGCACTTCGAGCAGCTCGGCGGCGCCGAGGCCGGTCGTCCCGCACGCGGCCAGCACCGGGTAGAACGAGCCGCGCGCCACCGCGGTCTCCAGGTCGTCGACCAGGATGTCCATCTCGATGTCCTCGCCACCGAGGTAGCGGTCCATCAGCGACTCGTCCTCGCTCTCCGCGATGATGCCCTCGATCAGCGCGTTGCGGGCGGTCTCGATGAGCTCGACATGCTCCGGGTCGGGCTCCCGCTCCTTGGGCGGGAAGCCGCCGGAGTAGTCGAAGACCCTCCGGGACAGCAGCCCGATCAGCCCGGCGACGCTGCCGTCAGCGCTCTCGGAGGCGTGCAGGGGCAGGTAGAGCGGCAGCACGTTGTCGCCGAAGACCCGCTGGCAGATCGTGACCGACTCCTCGAAGTCGGCCCGCTGGTGGTCCAGCCGGGTGATCACCACCGCCCGGGGCATCCGGACCGCGGCGCACTCCTCCCAGAGCGAGACCGTGGTGGCGTCGACGCCGTCGACCGCGGACACCACGAAGATCGCCGCGTCGGCGGCCCGCAACCCGGCCCGCAGCTCGCCGACGAAGTCCGCGTACCCGGGCGTGTCGAGCAGGTTGACCTTGACCCCGTCGTGCTCGAAGGGCGCCACGGCCAGCGACACCGAGCGCTGCTGCCGCACCTCGGCGGGGTCGGAGTCGCTCACCGTGGTGCCCTCGGACACCGTGCCGGCCCGGGGGATGGTGGCAGTGGCGTGCAGCAACGCCTCGACCAGGGTCGTCTTGCCGGAGCCGGAGTGGCCCACTACGGCGACGTTGCGGACCCGCTCGGGGCGGTCGACCGCTGCCACCGCAGCGACCGCCCCGCGGTCAGCGCCCTTGGTCGCCCCTTTCGACGCCATACCGGCCTCCAGTCCCAATGGTGGGCGTGCGCGTCCTGCGATTCGACACCCTCGGTGCGTCACCGACAAGACTTCTGCCGGACTCTGGCCCGACTCATTCGCGCGGACCGGACCGGACGGGGCCGCCCGGGCCCGGCAGAGACCCGGCCGGGGGACACTAAGGTGAGGCGCACCATGGTCAACCTCTTCTCCCGGGCCGCGTGGTCGCGCGCGGTCCGGCCGCTGGCCGAGCGGCTCGTCCGGCTCGGCGTCACCGCGGACGCCGTCACCGTGTTCGGCACCGTCGGCGCCGTGGGGGGCGCGCTGGTGTTCTTCACCCGTGGCCAGTTCTTCGTCGGCACGCTGGTGATCTGGGCCTTCGTGATGCTCGACATGGTCGACGGGGCGGTGGCCCGGCTGCGGGGCGGGTCCAGCCGGTTCGGCGCGGTGCTCGACTCGACCCTGGACCGGGTGGCGGACGCGGCGGTCTTCGGCGCGCTGCTGTGGTGGTTCGCCGGGCCGGGGGACAGCCGGCCGCTGGTGCTGGCCTGCCTGCTCTGCCTGATCGTCGGCACCCTGATCTCGTACGTGAAGGCGCGCGCCGAGGGCGCCGGCATGCGCTGCGACGTGGGGCTGGTGGAGCGGCCGCAGCGGCTGACCATCGCGCTGGCCGGGACCGGCCTGGACGGCCTCGGGCTGCCGTACGCGCAGGCGGTGGCACTGTGGGCGCTGGTGGTGCTGTCGCTGGTGACGGTGGTGCAGCGGATGGTCGAGGTGTACCGCCAGTCCCGCGCGGCCCCGTCCGGCCCGGCACCGCCCAGCGGGCTGCGGCCCGCTCAGCTGCCGCCCGGCGAGCTGCCGCCCGGCGAGGTGCCCCAGCGGTGAGGCTGCGCGAAGGGGTCGCGGACGCCGGCTTCGCCGCCGGCTGGACGGCGGTGAAGGTGCTGCCCGAGCCGGTGGTCTCGGCCGCCTTCCGGGCGTTCGCCGACCGGGCCGCCCGCCGGGGCGGCAACGGCCCGGCCCGGCTGCGGGCCAACCTGCGCCGGGTCCGGCCGGGCGCCACCGAGGCAGAGCTGGCCGCGCTCACCCGGCGCGGCCTGCGCTCGTACGCGCGGTACTGGCAGGAGGCGTTCCGGCTGCCGGTGATCGGCCCGGACCGGATCCGCACCGGCACCGACTTCCGTGGCGCGGACGTGCTGGACAAGGCGATCGCGGACGGCCGCGGCGTGGTCTGCGCGCTGCCGCACATGGGCAACTGGGACGCCGCCGGGGTTTGGCTGGTCGACCACGGCGCCCGGTTCACCACGGTCGTCGAGCGGCTGCGGCCGGAGTCGCTCTTCCGGCGGTTCGTGGCCTACCGGGAGAGCCTGGGCATGGAGGTCGTCCCGCTGACCGGCGGCGACCGGCCGCCCTCGGACGTGCTGGCCGAGCGGCTGCGGTCCGGCGGGGTGGTCTGCCTGCTCGGCGACCGGGACCTCACCCGGCGCGGGATCGACGTGCGCTTCTTCGGCGAGACCGCCCGGATGCCGGCCGGGCCGGCGCTGCTCGCCGCCACCACCGGCGCCGCGCTGCTGCCGGTGGGGCTGTGGTTCACCCCGGGCGGCTGGGCGGTGCGGGTGCACCCGCCGGTCGAGCTTGCCGGCGGGCGGCTGCGGGACCGGGTGCTCGGGGCCACCCAGGCGCTCGCCGACGTGTACGCGACCGAGATCGCCGGGCACCCCGAGGACTGGCACATGCTGCAGCGGCTGTGGCTGGCCGACCTCGACCGGGCCCGGGTCCCGCCGGCCGGCGGGTCCGACCGGTCCGGCGGGTCCGACCGGTCCGGCGGGTCCGACCGGTCGGACGGGTCCGACCGGTCTGACGGGTCTGACGGGTCTGAGGGGTAGCGGTGCGCGTCGGCCTGGTCTGCCCGTACTCCTGGGACATCCCGGGCGGCGTCCAGGCGCACGTCCGCGACCTGGCCGAGGCGCTGCTGGCGATGGGCCACCGGGTCTCGGTGCTGGCGCCGGCGGACGACGACACCCCGCTCCCGCCGTACGTGGTGGGGGCCGGGCGGGCGGTGCCGGTCCGCTACAACGGCTCGGTGGCACGGCTGCAGTTCGGCCCGGTGTCCGCGACCCGGGTCCGGCGCTGGCTGCGGGACGGCCACTTCGACGTGCTGCACGTGCACGAGCCGGTCGCGCCGAGCCTGTCGCTGCTCGCGGTGATGCGGGCCCGCGGCCCGATCGTGGCCACCTTCCACACCTCGACCACCCGGTCCCGGTCGCTGTCCGCGGCGCAGAACATGCTGCAACCGTTCCTGGAGCGGATCCGGGGCCGGATCGCGGTGTCCGCGGCGGCCCGGCAGGTGCAGGTCGAGCACCTCGGCGGGGACGCGGTGGAGATCCCGAACGGGGTGGCGGTCGCGCACTACGCCGCCGCCACCCCGCTGCCCGGCTACCCGCGGGAGGGCGGGACGGTCGGCTTCATCGGCCGGTACGACGAGCCGCGCAAGGGCATGCCGGTGCTGCTGGACGCGCTCGCCGCGCTGGCGCCGCGGCGCCCCGGGCTGCGGCTGCTGGTCGCCGGCCGCGGCGACGCGGACGACCTGCGCGACGACCTGCCGCCCGCGCTGGCCGGCCGGGTGGACCTGCTCGGCCAGGTCAGCGAAGCCGACAAGGCCCGGATGCTGCGCTCGGTGGACGTCTACTGCGCGCCCAACCTCGGCGGCGAGAGCTTCGGCATCATCCTGCTGGAGGCGATGGCGGCCGGCGCCCCGATCGCGGCCAGCGACCTGGACGCGTTCCGCCGGGTGCTGGACGACGGGCGGGCCGGCGTGCTGTTCCCGACCGGCGACGCGGCCGCGCTGGCCCGGGTGCTCGCCGGGCTGCTGGACGACCGGCCGCGGCGGGAGACGCTGGCCGCCGCCGGCCGCGACGTGGTGGCCGCGTACGACTGGCCGGTGGTGGCCCGGCAGGTGCTGGACGTGTACGAGACGGTGATCGCCGCCGTCCCGGACCGGGTGACCCCGGACAGCACACTTCGCCCGGATCTCGTCGTGGAGGCGCCCGACGGCCTACCCTGACCGCCTGTGGGGGTGATCCTCGGGGTCGGGGTGGTCGCCGTCCTGCTCGCCCTGTGGGTGGGCTGGACCGCGAGCCGGGTCGACCGCCTGCACGACCGGACGTCGGCGGCGCGCGCCTCGCTGGACGCGCAGCTCGTGCGCCGGGCCGCGGCGCTGCAGGCGCTGGCCGAGCGGTCGACGGCCGAGCTGGGGCCGCGGCGGGTCAGCCGGCTGCGCGCGCTGGCGGCGGCGTCGCTGGACGCGGACGAGACCACCCGCGAGGCCGCCGAGAACGACCTGTCCCGGGCGCTGTACGACATCCCGGCCGGGGCGGACCCGGACCGGCTCGGCGACCTCGCCGACGCGGCCCGCCGGGTGGCACTGGCCAGGCGGTTCTACAACGACGCGGTCCGGGACACCGTGGCGCTGCGCCGGGGCCGGCTGCCGCGGCTGTTCCGGCTGGGCGGCCGGCGGCCGCTGCCGGCCTTCTTCGAGATCGACGACACGGTGCCGGAGCTGCGCCGACCCGCGCCCGCCGCCGGTCCTCCCGGCACCTGACCCGCCCGGCCGGTCACGGCCGGTCACGGCCGGCCGGGGGTGGGCGGGACGCCGGACCCGGGCGACTCTCCGGCCGGGGCGGTGGGCATCGGCGCCGGCGCCGCCGACCGTCGCCGCTCGTCGGTCCAGTAGCCGGTGTCGACCGGCCCGGCCGGCGCCTCGGTGCTGCTCGGCTGCGCCGGCTCGGGCTGTGCGGACAGCGCGGCGACGCCCAGCCCGATGCCGAGACCGACCGCGCCGGCGACCACCAGCACCAGCGCGCCGCCGATCCGTCCTCTGCCCATCGCTCCCCTTCCGGGCGGGCCGGGCCGGGCGGCCCGGCCCACCGCCGGTCACAGGTCCTTCGTCGCGTTCCAGATGGTCAGGATCTTGCCGTCGAAGTAGGGACTCTGGATCGAGCCCACCGGTTCCGAGCGGGTGCTCGTCACCGCGTACTGGTTGCCGAGGCCGGTGGTGGTGTCGTAGTCCTTCAGCCACGGCCCGCCGCTGGCACCTTCCACCATCGCGCAGCCGGCGCCGACGCGGGACCCGGTCTGGTACGTCACCACGTTCTGGCAGTAGTACGGGATCTCGCCGGAGTAGCCGAACGCCGACGGGTAGCCCCAGATCGTCACCGTCTGGCGGTAGCCGTAGTTGTAGACCAGCCCCGCGCCGCCGACCCGGTTGACCAGCGCCTGCCCGTTCAGGGGGTAGACGTTGACGACGCCGATGTCGTAGTTGAGGTCACTGCTGGTGATCCAGCCGTTGAAGGTGGTCAGGTAGTGGTAGCTCCAGGTGCCGTACGGCCGGGAGCCGTCGTAGTACTGCGGCACGAAGACCCAGTTCGTGTGCCAGGTCCCGCCGGCACCGCCGTGCACGCAGTGCCCGGCCGTGAAGACCATGTCCTTGGCCGGGTTGTTGACCACGCCCGCGGAGCAGACGTAGTCCCGACCGTCGGTCGCGTTGTGGAAGTAGACCTTGCCCTGGGTGGCCGGCGCGGTCAGCGCCAGCGTCCCGGCGGAGCCGCCGGGGTGCACGGCGCGGGCCAGCTGGCCGGGGGCGCCGGACCGGGCCGCAGCGGGACCGGCCCTGCCGGCCCGGGCGTCGGCCGGCACGGCGACGCGCATCCGGGCCGGCGTCCAGTAGGCGTCCGCTGCGGCGGCCGCCTCGGCCGGTGACCGTGTCGACCGGTGGACGGCGACACCGGTGGCCGGTGCCGCCGCGGCGGTGGACGGCGGAGGGCCGGCCAGCGCCGCCGGGGTGCCGCCGAGCACCAGCAGCAGGGCGGTGCTGCCGGTGGCGGCCCACAGTACGGGAAGTCTCATGGTGTGCTCCCAACGAAGGACGTGCCTGAACGGGAATGGCCGCCGCGCGCGGGAGTCAGGGGCCGGGGCCGGTCTCGGTCGAGAGGTGACAAGTATGCGATGGCCATGGTTGTCGCACAAGAGTCGAGCTCGACTCGAGGGGGACAGGTGGCGGGCGGTCCGGGTAGGGTCCGCCGCTCGGTCCGGACCGGAGGAAGTGGCGTGCTGAAGCGGGTCGGTACGGCGGTGGTCGCGCTGAGCATGCTCGCCGCCTGCTCGGGCCCCCGGCCGGCAGCCCCGGCGCCGGCACCGACCACCGCGTCGCCGACCCCGACGCCGGCGCCGGCCAAGCCGCCGCCGAAGCCGAAGCCGCCTGCGGTCAACCCGCTCACCGGCCTGCGCGGCGTGCCGACCCGCCCGGTCATCGTGGTGAAGGTCGACGACACCGCCTCCGGCCGCCCGCAGCTCGGGCTGGAGGCCGCCGACGTCGTCTACGTCGAGCAGGTCGAGGGCGGCGCCACCCGGCTGGCCGCGGTCTTCGCCAGCCGGCAGCCCGGCACCGTCGGCCCGGTCCGCAGCGTGCGCAAGAACGACCCCGAGCTGCTCGGCGGGTACCGCCGGCCGGCGCTGGCCTACTCCGGGGGCGCGGCCGGCCCGGTCCGCACGCTGCACGGCTCCCGGGTGATCGACGCCGGGCCGGCCGCCCACGGCGGCGCGTACCGGCGGCTGACGACCCGGCGGGCCCCGTACAACCTGGTGGTGGACACCGCCCGGCTGGGCCGCGAGCTGGGCGGCGGCGCCTCCCGGCCGGTGGACGTCGGCTTGCGCTGGGCGGCGGCCGACCCGCGGCTGGCCCGCGCCCGGAAGGTCGACCGTGTCGAGGTGGTCGTCGGGCGGATCCGGGTCCGCTTCCGCTGGGAGGCCCGCGGCCGGCGCTGGCTGCTGCTCAACCAGGACGGCAGCGCCCGGCGCACCGCGTCCGGCCAGCCGATCGCGACCCCCAACGTGGTGGTCCAGTTCAGCCGGGCCCGGCTCGACCCGACGAACGTCGACGTGCTCGGCACCCCGTCGGTCTACACGTCCACCGTCGGCACCGGGAAGCTGCTGGTGCTGCGGGACGGGCGGGTGCTGACCGGGACCTGGCAGCGCCGGCACCCGATCTACGGCACCCACTACCTCGACGCCGGCGGGCACCGCGAGCTGACCCTGAGGCCGGGTGGCGCGTGGGTGCTGCTCGCCGCCACCGGGGCGCCGGTCGGCTACCGCTGAGCGCCGGGTGACGGCCACGGACGACGTAGACTGGCCGGTATGCCCGAGCTTCCTCCCGACCCCTCCACCGCCCCCCGGACCGGCACCGCCCGGGTCAAGCGCGGCATGGCCGAGATGCTCAAGGGCGGCGTGATCATGGACGTGGTCACCCCCGAGCAGGCCAAGATCGCCGAGGACGCGGGCGCGGTGGCGGTGATGGCGCTGGAGCGGGTGCCGGCCGACATCCGCGCCCAGGGTGGCGTGGCCCGGATGTCCGACCCCGACATGGTCGAGGGCATCGTGGCCGCGGTCTCCATCCCGGTGATGGCCAAGGCCCGGATCGGCCACTTCGTCGAGGCGCAGGTGCTGCAGTCGCTCGGCGTCGACTACGTCGACGAGTCCGAGGTGCTCACCCCGGCCGACGAGGCGCACCACATCGACAAGTGGGCTTTCACGGTGCCGTTCGTCTGCGGAGCGACCGACCTCGGCGAGGCGCTGCGCCGGCTGTCCG
>JBJMII010000209.1:0-10332 GCA_045806925.1 Mycobacteriales bacterium | reverse complement strand
GGCCCGGCGGGGCGTCCGGTCAGGGCTGCCGGCCGGTGGCGGCGATCAGCCGGGTCTGCTCGTCGGCGTCCGGCGGCACCGGCACCGGCGGGTCGAACAGCCCGCTCGCGGCCAGCGAGTCGACCTCCGGCTCGATCCGCGAGTAGACCGCGTCGACCAGGTCCGGGTCGATCTTCTCGTCGCCGTCGATCCCCCGGGCCAGGTCCCAGGTGTGCACGACCAGGTCGAAGACCATCTCCCGCGCGTACTCCTCGGCGGGACGGTCCGCGTACGACAGGTGCACGGTCCGGCTGAGCGCGCCGTCCTCGGCGAACGCGCGCTGCGCGGCGGCCGACGCCGCGTCCCAGGCCGCCACCGGGTCGCTGCCCAGCTGGTCGCCGTCGAACGCGCCACCCACCTCGCCGACCGTCCGCCCGGCCAGCATCGGCGGCACCCACAGCTGCTCCACCACCAGGTGGTTGACCAGCTCGCGGACCTCCCAGTCCGCGCACGGCGTCGGGCAGCCCCACTGGTCCGGGCGCACCGCGTGCACCCGCCGCCCGAACTCCGCCAGCGCCCGCCGGTACAGGTCCAGCACGTCCTTACCGTCCAAGCCGGTCATCGACCGCCTCCCTCTCCGCGCATCGGCTCGCTCCGCGCTCGCTCCACTCCTCGGGCGCCCTGCGATGCTCGCTCCCCCGTCACCCGCTGCCCCGCCGGTCCCGTCCCAGCGGGCCGCCCGCATGTCCACCCGGTCCCCCCGCATCGGCACGGCCTCGGCGCGCAGCAGCCGCAGCGCCTCGGCCGGCGACGAGGGAGCCGGCTCGCCGGTCGACAGCACAACCCGCTGCCACGGCACCTCATGCCCGTGCCGGCTCAGCACCGCGCCGACCGCCCGCCCGGAGCCGGACCCGACGAACTCGGCCACGTCCCCGTACGACATCACCTTGCCGGGCGGGATCCGGTCCACGACGGCGAGGACGAGGGCCGCGTACGGCGTGGGTCGGCCACCGCTGACCGGCCGGGTGGCGAGCCCGGCGGAGACGCTCGCCGGTCGCTCCCGCACGGCGCACACCGTACGCGGCGGGTCCGACCCAACCCGTCCGGAACCCGCCCGGCGGGACCCGTCAGTACGTCGGCAGCGAGGGGTCGACCTGGGTCGCCCAGGCGGTCACCCCGCCGCGCACGTGCACCGCGTCCCGGAAGCCGGCCGCCTTGACCGCCGCCAGCGCCTCCGCGGAGCGCACCCCGGTCCGGCAGTAGAGCACCAGCGGCCGGTCCTGCGGCAGCTCGGCCAGCGCCTCGCCGGACAGGATCCGGTCCTTCGGGATCAGCACCCCGCCGGGGATCTTGACGATCTCGTACTCCACCGGCTCCCGGACGTCCACCAGGTACGGGTCCTTGCCGGCGTCCAGCATCTCCTTGAGGTCCTGCGCGGAGATGGTCGACCCGGACGCGGCCTGCTGCGCATCGTCCGAGACGACCCCGCAGAACTCCTCGTAGTCGATCAGGCCGGTGATCTCGTGCCCGACCGGGTCCTTGCGGACCTTGATCGTCCGGTACGACATCTCCAGGGCGTCGTAGACCATCAGCCGGCCGAGCAGCGGCTCGCCGATCCCGCAGATCAGCTTGATCGCCTCGGTCACCATGATCGAGCCGATGGACGCGCACAGCACGCCGAGCACGCCGCCCTCGGCGCAGGACGGCACCAGGCCGGGCGGCGGCGGGTCCGGGTAGAGGTCGCGGTAGTTGGGCCCGTACCGGTCCCAGAAGACGCTGGCCTGGCCCTCGAAGCGGTAGATCGACCCCCACACGTACGGCTTGCCGAGCAGCACGCAGGCGTCGTTGACCAGGTAGCGGGTGGCGAAGTTGTCGGTGCCGTCCAGGATCAGGTCGTACGGCCGGAAGACGTCCAGCGCGTTGTCCGAGTCCAGCCGCTCGGTGTGCAGCACCACCTCGACGTGCGGGTTGATCTCCCGGATGCTGTCCCGCGCCGACTCCGCCTTGGGCCGGCCGACGTCGGAGACGCCGTGGATGACCTGCCGCTGCAGGTTGGACTCGTCCACCACGTCGAAGTCGACGACGCCCAGGGTGCCGACCCCGGCCGCGGCCAGGTAGAGCAGTGCCGGGGAGCCCAGCCCGCCCGCACCGACGACCAGGACCTTCGCGTTCTTCAGCCGCTTCTGCCCGGTCACCCCGACGTCCGGGATGATCAGGTGCCGGCTGTACCGGGCGACCTCCTCCACGGTGAGCTCGGCAGCGGGCTCGACCAGGGGCGGCAGCGACACGGCGCTCTCCTTCGCAGCAACGGGCATCCTCCGTCGAACGCCCGGACCAGTGTTCTCATTCCAGGCTACTTGTGAACGATCTACGACTGATCTAGCGTTTCTGTGCTCGACTCGGCCGTCTTCGATCTCTTCAGCACACCCATATCTGATCGTCCCGGTCGTGCCGGTAGGCGGAGATCGTACTCGTCCGTTCTGATCGGTAGGAGGAGCAGGATGACACCGGGGAGCTACCCCTTCACCGAGAAGGGGCCGGCGGTGCCCGTCGTTCCCGGTCGGCCCGGAGTCTTGCTGCTCAACGCCAACCCGCTGGCCGAGGGCATCGCGAACCTCGGGGCGCAGGTCATCGCCTGGTCGCTGATCCGGGACGGGTACAACCTCAGCTTCGGCTTCGCCGACACCGTCGACGGCGGTCTCACCGGGCTGCTCCCGCTGGCCGACCACCAGCTCGTTGCCGTCTCCGTCCCGTTCGAGGACACCTACCACCACGTGCCGCGGATGCTGCGACGGCTGGGCCTGCCGGTGTGGCAGCACCGGCGCGCGGAGAGCGACCCCCTGGTGGTCGGCGGTGGCCTGGCGCTGATCAACCCGATGCCGCTGTCCCCCTTCTTCGACGCGATGGTCATCGGTGAGGGCCGGGAGGCGATCCGGGAGATCGCCCGGCGGGTGGAAGACGGCCGCCGCCGGCACCGGCCCCGCGCTGAGATCCTCCGCTCGCTCGCCCAGGTGCCGCACGCCTACGTGCCGAGCCTCTACGACTTCGACTACGACACCAACGGCGCCGTGGTGGCGGCGTGCCGGGACGCCGCCGCGCCGGCCGAGATCCGGCCCGGCCGGCCACCGGACATGGACCGCGAGCCGATCCACTCGATTTGGACGACCGAGCGAGCCTGCTACAAGTACCCGGACTACTACAGCATCATGGTGGCGATGGGCTGCCACCTGAAGTGCCCGTTCTGCGTGGTAGGCAACGTGCAGGGCGCGGAAGGCGGCCGCGCTCTCAACTCCGGCCTGGACACCGTCGTCGACCTCGCCGTCGACCGGCGCAGGCGGTACGGCACGGAGCTGATCAAGCTCTTCTTCGCCTCGTCCTTCTCCAGCCGCACCGCGATCGACCCGCTCAGCCTGAAGAACCTGCTGACGGTGATGCTGGAGCACGGCTTCCAGTGCCGGGTGGGGTCGCTGAACATCAAGCAGGCCGACGGCGAGCTGCTGGGGCTGGTGCGCCGGGCCGGCCAGGACCGGGTGACGTTCGCGCCGGAGACCGGGCAGAGCCTGCGCCAGTCGATCGGGAAGCCGTACAGCCGGGACGAGAAGCTTGTCCAGATCGCCGGCGAGGCCGGCCGGTACGGGCTCGGGCTGGACGTCTACACGATGCTCGGCGTCCCGGGTGAGGAGCCTGCGCACGTCCGTGAGCTGGCCGGCCTGATCGCGGCGGCCCGCGCGGCACTGGACCCCCGGCAGACGATGGAGGTCTCGATCAACCCGGCGTTCTCGAAGGCGCAGACCCCGTACGAGCGGCGGGCGACGCTGCGACCGGAGGAGTCCCGGGCGCGGTTCGCCTACCTGCGGCGCCACCTCCCCGCCGAGGACGGCATCGAGTGGGTGACCGTGCTCGACGACCCGATGGCGTACTACCAGCCGATCCTGTCGATGGGCGGCCCCGAGCTGGCGCCGGTGCTCGACCGGCTCTCGGACCGATTCGCGCCCACCGAGGACGAGTGGCGTGCGGCGGTCGCGGACGAGGTGCCCGGCGGTGACCGGCGCTACTTCCGGGACCGTGAGCCGGACGAAGTGCTGCCCTGGCAGCACATAACCTACAACTCCCATCGCAAGCTCGAGCTCCGGCTGGAGGCGCACCGGATGCGGGCGGACAAGGTGGCCGAGCGTGCCTCGTGACGCCGCGGAGTGGGCGCGAGGGCTGGGCCTGGACACCTCCAGCGCGGCACGGCCGATGCCCCGGCGGGTCGTCGACGGCGTGCTCGCCGAGACCCTCCGGCGGCCGCTGTGGTGCGTGGCCGTGGACACCCTCGCCGGAGCCGAGGACGCCGCCCGGATCGCGGCCGTGCTGCACCGGCACGGGCGTCAGGTCGTGCTGATCTCCCCCACCGGTGCCCCGCCGGCGGCCGCCGGGTCGGTTCGGGAGGCTTGCGCCGCGGCGGCGACCAGCCCCGCGGACGCGGTGCTCGTCCTCGGCCGGCGCCCCGGAGCCGACCGCGTGGACGGCGGCGGTGCCCGCCGGCTGACGCTGGACCCGGACGCCGTTCCGGAGCGGGGTGGGATCACGCTGCGGGACGCCGCGGAGCTCGACCTGCTGTTCGCGCGGGGCACGCGGTACCGCTCCGCAAGCACGTACCACGAAGTCTGACGAGGCCAGGAGAAGCAAGCGCATGGCAGGCCGGTCGGTCACCCGGGCACCGCTCCCGCTCGACGCAGCTCACCCCGACGTCCTCCGCCTGCTCGAGGCGATGGGCCGGCTCGAGCGAGCGGCGCTGCTGGGCGGGGCGGCGGGACGCCGGACGTGAGCCGCATCCTGCTGGTGGGGCTGCCAGACCGGCCGCACTCGACGGAGATCGTGCGATCGCTGCACGACCACTCCTACTCGGTCGTGACGGTCGACCGGGCGCCGCCGCGCTGGCACGGGACCGTCGTCGAGGCCTCCATCGCGGTCCCGTCCTTCGGGTACGAGGACGTGCTGCAGGCGGCCCGGCAGGCCGACCGGGACCGGCCCATCGACGGCATCGGGCTCTTCCACGAGAACTGGGTCGAGGTCTCCACCCTGGTCGCGGCCGAGCTCGGCCTGCCGCACCTGCCCACCGTGCAGGTCGCCGGCTGCCACGACAAGCACCGCATGCGGTGCTGGATGCGTGCCGCCGGGGTGCACTGCCCCGACTTCGCCGCGGCCGACGACCTCGGCTCCGCATTGCGGGCCGTGGCCGAGCTCGGATACCCGGTGGTGGTCAAGCCGCAGTCCGGCGGGGCGAGCTACGGGGTGACCCGGGTCGACGACGAGGCCGGGCTGAGGGCCTTCTTCGACCACGTGGACATCTTCTGGCACCCACGGCGGTTCCTGCTGGAGCGTTACCTGCCCGGCGCCGAGGTGTCCCTGGAGACGGTGGTCGACGACGACCCCACCCACCTGACCCTCTTCGAGAAGCCGCAGGTGCTGGAGGGACCGTACTTCCTGGAGCACACCTACGTCGCGCCCGGCCGGCACGAGGAGCGGACGGTCCGTGCCGTCGAGGCGGTGGTCGGTGACATGGTCCGCCGGCTCGGCCTGCGCCGGGTCATCCTGCACACGGAGCTGCGGTTGACGCCGGAGGGACCGATGGTGATCGAGTTCGGTGCCCGGCCCATCGGCTGGCCCGGGCCGGAGTGCGTCCGGCAGGTCACCGGGGTCGACGAGCTGCTCGTCATGGCGCAGCTCGCCTGCGGGCAGTCCCTCGACCTGCGGCGGGCGCCGCTGGCCGGGGCGAGTGGGTGGCGCTATCTGACCGTCGATCGCCCCGGCCGGGTACGGGCGGTCACCGGCTACGAGCAGATCCTCCGGCTGCCCGGGTTGCTGTCGGAGTCCTGCTGGGCCGAGCCCGGCAGCGAGGTCGGGCTGCCGCCCGAGGACTTCAACTACATCAAGGGGTTCGTGGCCGTCGCCGGGGACTCGCCGCAGGAGGTGGCGAAGGTGCTGGCGTCGGTCGACGTCCAGCTGCAGGTGGACCACGTGGAGCGGGTCGGGTGACCGCCGCTGCCGCCCGCCTCGGCGATGACATCGCCGCCGAGTGGCACGCCAGCCTGCTCGCTCGCCCGACGGAAGTGGAGCGTGCCGTCGACGAGGCGATCGAGCGGGCGGCGCGGGCGGGGGTCCAGCTGCCGTACCGTGGGTTCCGGCTCCCGCTGACCCCCGCCGTGCTGCCCGCCGCCTGGTGCTCGCGGCTGGAGGCGGGATGCCGGGCCATTTTCGAGGGGATCGGCCTGCTCGTGGACCGTGCGTTCGGCGGCGACCCCGACCGGCTGGCGGACTTCCTCCTGCTCGCCGCGGGAGAGCGCGCGCTGCTCGACCTCAACGCGGGGCGGTACGACTGGGCGGCGGTCGCCCGGCCGGACTTCATGGTGGGGCCGCGCGGACCGATGGTCATCGAGACCAACCTGACCACCTCGATCGGCCTCGTGGAGTGCGGCGAGCTTGCCCGGGTGCTGGGCCGGATCCCCGGATTCGACCGGCTGCTGACCGAGCGGGCAATGGCCACGACCGACCCCGCGGAGGCGCTCGCCGACTCCATCGCGGCGGCGGCGCGCGGCCAGCCGGACCCGCTCGTGGTCATCGCCGACTGGGCCGAGGACTTCCGGATCTGGGGCTTCATCGGTCACGAGCTGGCGGCGCTGCTGGCCGAGCGCGGCGTGCCGGCAGTGGCCGCCCGGCTGGAGGACGTCGAGCCACGCGCCGGCGGCGCCGCCTTGGACGGCCGCCGGATCTCCCTGCTCTACCGGTTCTTCACCACCACCGTGTTCCGGGACGAGGAGGTCTGCCGGCGGTACGAGTGGCTCTTCGACGCGGTGCGGTCGGGCGCGGTCGGCGTCTACGGCGGCTTCGGCCACAAGCTCTACACGCCGAAGCTCTTCCTCGCGCTGCTGTCCGACGAGGAGTACGCCCACCTGCTCCCCCCGAGCCTGCGTGCCGCTCTGGCCGACGTGCTGCCGTGGACGCGCCTGCTCGCCCCGCGGCACACCGACTTCCGTGGCGAGCGGGTGGACCTGCTCGAGGCCGCCCGGCGGCACCGGGACGAGCTGGTCCTCAAGCCGAACCTCGGGTACGGCGGCCGGGACGTGTCCATCGGGTCGGCCCTGGACCAGGCCGAGTGGGAGCGGCGGCTGGAGGCGGCCCTGGCCTCCGGCGAGCACTGGCTGCTGCAGGAGCGGCTCGAGACCGAGCGCCGGGAGCTCGCCTTCTCGGTGGACGGCGAGATCGTGCTGCAGGAGGCGAAGGTGGACTACGGGGTCTTCATGATCGGGCGCCGCTACGCCGGCGCGGCGCGGCGGAACGCGACCGCCGCCACCGGCCCGGACCTGACGAACCTCTCGCGCGGCGGGGGCCTGTCACCCGTCTTCACGCTGCCGTGACCGCCGACCCGACCGGCCCCGCGACCCCGCCCGCCGCCGCCGCCGAGCCAGCGCCCGCTTCCCTCGTGCGGGACCCCGCCTTCCTGCGTTTCTGGGTGGCTCAGGCGGTGTCCCTGATCGGAAGCCAGGTGAGCCGCCTGGCGCTGCCCCTCACCGTCGTCCTCACCCTCGGCGGCGGAGTCGCGGCGCTCAGCCTGGTGAATGCCCTGCTGAGCGTGCCGTTCTTGCTGTTCGGACTGGTGGTCGGCGTCTGGGTGGACCGCTGGCCCCGGGTCCGGGTGCTGGTGACAGCCGATGTCGTCCGCGGCCTGACGCTCGCCTCCATCCCGGTCGCGGCCGCGCTCGGCATCCTCACGCTGGCCTGGCTGTGCGTGGTGGCGTTCGTCGTCGGCACACTGACGGTCTTCTTCGACGTCGCACAGCAGGCGATCCTGCCGTCGCTGGTGTCCCGGGGCCGGCTGCCGGAGGCGAACGGGAAGCTGTCGCTGACGGACAGCCTGTCGCGCTTCGCCGGGCCGAGCGTCGGTGGCGTGCTGGTGCAGGTGCTCTCCGCGCCGGCGGCCGTGCTCGCCGACGCCCTGTCCTTCCTCGCCTCGGCGGCACTGCTCCGGCGACTCCCGACCGCTGGCCCGCCCAAGCCGACCCGGCGGGCGGGCCTGCGCGCCGAGCTGGTCGAGGGCATCCGGTTCGTGGTCGGCAACCGGCAGGTACGCACGCTTGCGGTCGCAGGCTCCGTGCTCAACCTGGTCGACAGCGCGTTCACCGTGCTCATGCTGGTGTTCCTGGCGGACGGGCTGGGGCTCGGCGCGGCGACCATCGGCCTCGGCTTCGCGATCGGCAGTGCGGGCGGCCTGGCCGCCGCGACGCTCACCCCGCGGGTGTGGGCCCGCCTCGGCGGCCCGGGCACCATGACGCTCGCCCTCTCCGCGATCCTCGCCGGCCGGCTCGCCGTCGGCGCGATGCCCCAGGGGGCGCCGGCGGCCGCGCTCGCGATCCTCGGGCTGGCCCTGGCGATGACCGGGATGGGCTCGGTCGCCTTCAACGTGGTCCAGGTCAGCATCCGCCAGCAGGTCACTCCCGACGACCTGCTCGGTCGGGTCAACGCGGCGGTGCGCACGGTCCTGTGGGGGGTGATCCCGCTCGGAGCCCTGCTCGGCGGCCTGCTCGGGTCGGCGCTGCCGCTGCGGACCGCGGTGCTGGTCACGGCCGCGGCGCTGGTGCTGCCGGTGCTGTTGCTGCTGCCCCTGCGTACCGGTGCGGACGCGACGCCGTGATCGAGCGCCGGCTGCGGGACCGCGGCGACTGGCTCGGCGCGTCGTGCGTGTGCCGGTACCGGGACCTCGGCTTCCTTCTCGCCGGGCACGTCCGGGACGGGGCCCTGCTGCTGAGCGGCATCGGGGGCAAGGTGGAGCCGCAGGAGACGTTCCGGGAGGCCGCCGTCCGGGAGTTCGCGGAGGAGACCGGGGCGGAGCTGACGATCGAGGAGGTGCCGCGGCCCCGGCACCTCACCCCGGAGGCGGCCGAGATCCCGGTGCCCGCCGGCGCCGGCGCGCTCGTGGCCATCCGGGTCCCGGACGGGACGGCGGAGCGGCTGCTGTGGATCGCGGTGTTCGCCGGGACCGTCACGCAGACACCCCGGCCGGTGGAGAAGGTCCCGCACTTCGTCCTCGTTCCGCCCGCGACGTTCGCCCGCGCCGAACGGGTCCCGGACCTCGACGCCCTCGCCGTGCTGGACGGGCCGGTGGCGCGGCCCGCCCGGGATGTGCTGCCGTCGGGAACCGTCCGAGTGGAGGCGGTGCTGACCGCGCGCGCCGTCCTCACCGCTCCCGACCTCCTGACCCAGTGGTGGGCGGCGACGGCCGGCCGCCCGGCAGGAGCACCCGGGACGAGCTGAGCGCGGGACGCCGGTTGCCGCCGGCTACGGGTACGGGAAGGCGTTGGGCCGGCAGCCGCCGACGCCCAGCGTCTGCTGCATCATCACCGGGGCCGGGGCACCAGCCTTCGGGCACTGCTGGTGGTCGTGGCCCAGCGCGTGGCCGACCTCGTGGTTGATCACGTACGTCCGGTACGCGGTGAGGTTGCCGGCGTAGGCGACCGCGCCACGCACCCAGCGCGCGTCGTTTATCACCGCCCGGCTGAGCTCACCGTTGTAGCAGGACGTCTCGAACGGCAGCGTGTAGCCGCAGAGATTCCGGACGGTCATCGACGCGGTCAGGCTGACCCGGAAGTCCACTGCGCCGCCGTCGCCGCCGTCCACCCGCTGGAAGGACATCCGGCCGCCGGCGCCCCAGCTGCGCGGGCTGCCGAGGATCTGCTCGACCGCCGCGGCGAACGTCGGCCCGTCCTCGGCCACCCCGGCCTCGACCTCGACGGTGAACCTGCGCAGCGGGCCGGTGCCGTACACCTTCGAGGTGCCCGGGACGGTGTCGAAGCGGCCTCCGCCGGTCTTGGAGTACGGCCCGCCGGCCGGCAGCTCGGTCGACGGGAGCGAGCGGGCGCCAGGGTTCCCGTCGTCGACGTAGATCCTGGTCGACGTGGGCCGCGGATCGGGCTGGGCCACGGTGGACCCGCTCGGCCTGGCGGGCGTGGGAAGCGTCTCGGCGGCGTCCCGGCTGCCGCTGCCGCCGCCGAGCCGCAGCGGCAGCCCGGCGGACGACCCGCGGGCCGCGCCCACCCCGCACAGCACGGTCAGCACGGTGAGCAGCGGGATCGCGTACGCCCGCCAGCCGTACGCGCGGACGAAGCGGCGCAGCCGGCTGCCCTGCGGCCGGCTGGACCGGGCGGCGAAGGTCATCGGCCGCCGGCCGCCCGGCGGCCGGCGGAGCGGGTCGACCCGGGCGCTCAGCGGGCCGTCCGGGACCCGCAGCTCGACCAGCCGGTACGGCGGGGTGAAGCGGTTGCCGGGCGGCGGGCCGCCCCGGCCGCGCCGGGGCGAAGCAGCCGCCTGGGCAGC
>JBJMII010000208.1:0-12400 GCA_045806925.1 Mycobacteriales bacterium | reverse complement strand
GTCCCGTCGTAGGTGTGACGGGTGCGGGCGCGACAACTCATCACCAGGGTCGGTCGGCATGGCTGATCCAGTCACGGATGCGGTGGCGGAGCACGACGCGCGGTACGGCGAGGAGGGCGCGGGTCCGCCGGAGTGGGCACGGGTGCGCGACCGCACTCACCGCGTCCGTGCGGGCTGTCCGGCTATATGCGTGGCGGGCCTTGTTCGATCCGGCGCAGGATCGGCTCGGTACGTTCCAGGTCATCACCCCAGGGCATCCGCTCGTCCCACCACGTGATCCCGAGGTCGGCCAGCGGACCGACAAGGTCACGGCCGGCAGGTCCGCCGGGGCTCATGCCGCCGATGACGATGTCGAACGGCCTGTCCGCGAGCCCGTTGTCCGCCCGGCAGCCGCGCAGGCCCTCGTCCAGGCGCTCGGCGAGCACGCGGGTGTCGGTCGTGTCGCCGAAGCTCGCGTACTCGTCGTCCACGGACGCGCCCAGCCCGGCACCGAGCACCACGCGTCGCCGGTCAGGCGGTCCAGGGTGGTTACTTCCCTGGCCAGCTTCGCCGGCCGCCGCCGGGCCACGGGCGTGATCGCGGTACCCAGCCGGATCCGGTGGGTTGCCAGGGCTGCGGCGGTGAGCAGGATCCAGGGATCGGCGATCTCCCGGCGCAGGTCCTTCTGGTCGACGACGTGGTCCCATACGAGCAGCGCGTCCCATCCGGCCTCCTCCGCCCGGCTGGCCACCTCGGCGAAGACCTCCGGTGCCGCGAACTCCCCGAAGTTCGGAACGTTGACCGAGTACCGCATGGCGGCACCATGTCACCCGGCACCGACAAAACCGGGAAACGCCAAGCACGGCATCTGGCTGCCCGGGCCGGCCACCCGTCCAGCGCCACGCCGTTGGCCTCTGACGCGGGCGTTTCGGCGGTCGGTCCTGCGGCCGACGTCGGCCGGTCAGAGGCGTTCGGTCAGGGCCAGCCGAGACCGGAGTCGCGACAGGGTCCTCAGCTCCGCGGGCGCGGCCGTCCACGGCCGGGTGAGCCGGTCGTCCGGCCATCGAGGAACCAGATGCAGATGGAGGTGGAAGACGTCCTGCCAGCCCACCGCGCGGTTGGCCTGGAAGAGCGTCAGGCCTTCGGGGGCGAGCACTTCTCGGATACGCGCGGCCATCCGGTGCGCGGTTCGCATGACGGCCACGGCACCATCTTCGGGCACGTCCCAGATGTCCACGCAATGCGACTTGGGGATCACCAGCGTGTGCCCCTCGGTGACCGCGGTGATGTCGAGGAACGACATCGTCAGCTCGTCCTCGAAGAGGATCGCGGCGGGCAGCCGGCGCGCCACGATCTCACAGAAGTCGCAGGAACGATCGGTCATCCGTCATCCTCGGTGGGCCCGGCCGGTCATCGCCGGCGGGTGTGCCAGTCCGGAGAGGTGCACCAGCTCGCGCGCCGTTCTCGACAGCGGGAACCGGGCGGCGTTGCGGCGGCCCGCCGCCCGCAGGTCGGCCAGCGCGGAACGGTCCCGGCGCAGCCACCCGACCGTGTCCACCAGGTTCCGCGGGTCTGACAGGTCAACCGCGACCGCCGTGTCGCCGAGCACCTCCGCCAGTCCCGGCACCGGCTGGTAGAGGACGGGCAGGGCGCAGGCCTGCGCCTCCACTGCCACCAGGCCGAACGCCTCGAACCTGGTCGACGGAACGACCAGCAGGTCGTACTGGGAGAAGGCGCGCCACAGTCTCGGCCGGGTCAGCCACCCCAGGTAGCGGACGCCCGTCAGGTCGATGCGCTCGCCCATCGCCCGGTACTGCGCCTCGGGCGCGGCGACGGCGGTTTCGACGCCGTCGAGGTGAGCGACGGCCGCGATCAGCCGTTCGGCGCCCTTCTCCGCCGATAGGCGCCCCGCGTACAGCAGCCGCAACGACGGCCCCGGCTCGGGGCGAGCGGGCCAGGGGACCGCGGTCAGGAGACGGTCCGGTACGCCCCAGGGGACATGCACGATGCGGTCGGGATCGACCGGGGCCAGCGCGCGCAGCAGATCGGCCATGGCGGCGGTCGGCACGACGATGACCCCCGCGGCGGCGACCGCTTCGCGGAGCACCTGTCCCTGGGTCGGGTGATCCGCCGCGAAGAGCAGGTCGGTGCCGTGAACCAGGGCGATGTGCGGGTGGTCGGGGAAGGCGCGCAGCAGCGCCGGGGTCGCCCCGAAGGCGAGGTGTTGCAGATGCACCACCTGGTGGTCCTCCGGCCTGAACCGCAGCCCGATGGCCTCGGCCAGATCGTCCACGTACCGCCAGAACCCGGGGCCGCCGACCTGCTTTCCGGGCACGTCCAGCACGACGGGCCGTGTCCCCCCGGCCGGATGCGACGGGGCCGATCGCGACGCTGCGCCCCAGGGCGGACCGCCGGGGTCCGCCAGCATGAAGACGTTCGCCGGGATCGGCCGGTCGGCGGCCAGATAGAGGTCGCGAAGAAGTTCGACGCTGCCGCCAGGGCTGCCCGGCGGCAGGTCGATGCCGGTCAGCACGGTCATCCCAGCTCCCGGTACAGATGCGAGATGTCGATGCCCTCGGTCCGCGTGTACTTGCTCCCCACGTGCTGGTAGCTGGCCCGGGCACCGTGTCCGGCCAAGAAGACGATCTTCCCGAAGGTCATGCGTGGATAGACGCGGACGGGACGGGCCACCCGGATCTCCAGCGTCCAGCGGATCGCGTGTCCCATGTGGCCCAGCGGCGCCGAGACGTGGACCCAGATGCCGAGCCCGCCGACGGTGTGGTCGCCGTTGATGAGCTGCGCGTACCGCTCCGAGCAGGTCCGCTCGTGGGTGACCCCCAGATACAGGCGCCCGGGTAGCAGGACCATGCCGTCCGGGGGGACGGAGAACTCCGGGAGCTGCCTGGAGACCGCGGCGTCCAGGTCGCCGTCGCAGACCCGGATCCGGTCGCCGAGCCGCCAGTCGTAGGCGTTCGGCGAGACCCGCCCCGGCTCGAAGGGGGCGATGACGATGTCGCCCCGGCCCACCGCCGCGAGGATGGCCGAGCGGGTGAGGATCATGGGAGGACCACCCGGTCCTTCCAGTAGCGGGACGCCTGCGGCCCGACCGAGTCGCGGTACTTGCCGCGATACAGGTCGATCTCGCCGATCGAGACGAAGAACATGATCTGGCCGATCTTCATCCCCGGATAGACGCGCAGCGGCCGGATCGCCGACAGCATCAGCGTCCACTGGCCGTCGAACCCGATGTCGCCGATCGGCGCGGTGATCTCCACGAAGAGCCCCAGACGCCCGACCGAGGATCGGCCGAACAGGAGCGGGACGTAGACGTCCGACCCCACCCGCTCGACCGTGTGCCCGAGGTACAGCTGGTCCGGGCGCAGTACGTATCCGCTCCCGGGGATCGTGATGGTCTCGGTCGGGTTCGGCTGGTAGGCGTCGACGACCTCCTCGCTGTACACCAGCAGCGTCTCCCCCAGCCGTACGTTGTAGCTGTTGGGATTGACCTGGTCCGCCGCGAACGGGGCGATGCTGATCCGGCCGTCCCCAGCGGCCTGGGCGATCTCGGGTCCGGTCAGGATCATCAGGACCTCTGGTAGGGGGCGAAGTCGAAGTCGACCAGGTGCTCGATCTCCAGCTCCCGTACCATGCGGTGCACCGGCCCGAAGTCGGTCACCATCAGGTCCGAGCCGGGCTGGGCCCGGCAGTCCGCGACGATCTCCGTCGCGCGGCCGACGCGGACGAAGGTCAGCAGGTCCAGCCACATCGCGTAGTCCTCGGCGGCGAAGGCCACGATCGCGCCCGGCAGCCTGCGCACGAGGAAGTCGCGCTGCTCCTTGTTGAGGTGGACGAAGACGTCACGCATCACCTCGAGCATGATCGGGCCATGCGCGGCCTCATCGCGCGAGTGCAGGCGAGCCACCAGGGCGTGCATCGGCTGGACGGTGCGGTCGGCCGCCACCAGGTCCAGGAAGGTATTGATGCTGATCTCCCCTACCGCGGTCCACAGCAGGTACAGCAGGTCCCGCTTCCATTTCTCGTCGGCCTCGGCCTCCAGGCCGTAGAGCGTCCGGTTGGTGATCGGGTGGCCGTAGCCGGTGGGCTCGGCCTCCAGGCGCCGCACGTTTCGCGTGCGCTCCATCGCGAGCATGTGCATGTACGTGTGCCACACCTCGTCGATGTGCGACTGCTGCACCGCCTCCTTGACCTCGAACCGGTCCAACCCGGGGAAGACCCCGTGCGCCAGCTTCTCGAAGGTCGGGTTGGCGACGTGCTCCTCGGCGGCGATGACCCGTGTGTTGTAGCCCAGCCACGCCAGGGTGTTCACCTGCTCCCGCTGCTCGGGCGAGGCGCCGAGGAAGGCGGGGTGCTCGGCGAACGGCAGCAGGGACTCCGGATAGTCCGCGAGCTCGGGGTCATAGGCCTCCGGGTCGGTGACCCGCGCCAGGTCGGTGCGGATCGTCGCCCGCCTGGGCCACGCGGCGACCAGGCGCCGCAAGGTGGTCGGGCCGACTTCGGACTCGTCGATCGAGATCGTCATTTTCGCTGATCCTTACGGTTGCAGGGGTTGTGACCGATGGCCGCGCACCCGTGACCGGTCTGACCTGGAGACCGGTCGGATCCAGCCGGTCAGATCGGCGTGCCGGGCCGGTCCGCCGCTCTCAGCCGGTCCGCCACGGCGCGCATCCGGGCCGCCAGGTAGACGTCGTTCAGCCGAGCGACAGCGCCGCCCTCCAGGTGCGACGTCAGAAAGTGCAGGGTGCGGCGGGGGGCTGCCGCGTCGTCGGTCCGCCACGCCTGGTCCCCGGACCGAGCGCGCCGCGTGCATGCGGGCAGGACCAGCTCGGCCTTGCCCCGCGCGGTGACCGGGCGGCCCTCGCCGCCACCGAACGCCCTGGCCAGGTCGTCCAGCCACGCCTCCCTGAGGTCGAGCATCGTCAGCCCGCGGATCGTGTCGTCCCGCGAGGGTCGATCGGTGCCGACGAACCGTGCCCAGAAGGCGGCCCGGGTGCTGAACCGCAGGCGGGTCGGGCCGTCCCCGAGGCGCCGCAGGCTCAACGGAAGCAGCGACCGGGCGGTCAGTTCCTCGCACCACAGGACCGAGACCTGCGGCAGGTGCGGCAGCGAGCGGGGCGAGCCGACGGTCGCCCCGTCGCGGAAGGCGACCTCCCTGAGCGGCGCCGGCGGGGGTGTTCCACGGCCGCACCACGGACAGCTGAGGACCTTGAACAGAATCTCCGGCTGCGGTCGCTCGGTCTGCAGGCGAAGTTCGGGGATCAGGGTGAGCGCTTCGGCCTCCCGTTCGGCCATCTGGGAGACCAGGTGGAGCGCGAGACTCTTCCGCCTGGCACTTCGGCTCACCGGACGGCCTTCGCCCGCCGCGCCACGGTGCGCCCGTCGCACCCCACGGCGAATCCCGCCAGGCAGACCTCGGCCAGCCCGGCCCGGACGGCGCCGTCCGCGAACCGCTCGTCGTGCGCGCACAGGCCGCCGGCGACCCACGAGTCGACCGAACGGCGGAGAACCCGCGGATCCGCCGCCGACCAGGCGTTCACCCGCGCCGAGAGCAACAGGTCGAAACCGAGGAGGAACCCGGCGGCCCAGAACTCCAGGGCGGTCGCGGAGGGAATTGCGCCGCGGCGCACGATGTCCGCCGCGCCACCGCCGACGGCATCCTCCATGTGCGCGCCCCAGGCATCGAGGATCTCGTCGCCGCGGACGCCGAGCAGCTCGCACCAGTCGTGCCAGTACCACCCGAAGAGGTTGTCGACCGGCTCCCCCGCCCCCGACCGCGCGAACCGGATCAGGCAGCGCGAGTCGCGCACTTCCAGCGTGAACGGAATCCCGCGCCAGGGCGCCATGCCGGCTTCCGCCGGGTGGTCCGCCCAGTACCCGGCGTCGAGGCCCACATGGCCGAGGAAGGCCACCCCGTGCCGGGGCCCGTGGGACTCGTTGCCCGCCAGGCTGGGCAGCTCACCGTGCTCGATGAGCGAAGGCACGGCCGCCACCACGGGGATGCTGCGGTCCCGGCAGAACACCGTCACCGCCTCGTCGTCGTCCCGCCGTTCGTCGGGGATCGTCTGCAGGTACGCGGCCAACCGCCATGCCTGCTCGGCCGGGAGCACAAAACCCAGGGTGGGGGTGTACTCGAAGCTGGAGACCGGCGCGAACCGCGCTCCGACCGCGGCGGACCGGCGGAACAGATAGGAATTGCGCGGGCTGTTGCGGTTGACGTACAACGCGATGCCGTGCGCGGGGCGTTGGAGCACGACCGCCTCCAGATGGGCCGCGAAGTTGTCGGCCAGTACCAGGTCGTCCTGCAGCACCAGGTGATGGGTCGCGTCGTCCGGGCAAGCCGACCACGCCTGTTTCGCCGTGCGCAGCGGGCTCGGCGGTCCTGTGGGGTCGGGGTCGGGCACCAGCCGCGGGGACAGGGCCGCGCAGTGGGCCAAGACCTCGCACGCGCTGGCGGCCCTGCTCGGGTGGTACATGACCGCGACGCTCAGCTTCGTCCGACCGGCCTGGACGGTGCCGGCCAACGACGATTCTTGCTCGCGAAGCATCGGTGCCTCAATCGATCGTGTCGAGCCGGGAATCGTCCATGACGTCGCAGATCACGTCCGCCTTCGCGGCCCGCGACGCGGTCACGCACATGAACGGTGCTGCATTCCGGCGTTGCGCGCGGCCGCTATCCCATAGGGGGGTCCTCGAACGCCAGGACCTCCTGGGGCGCGCAGATCGGCCGGGCCGGGACCGAGCCATTCCAACGTCGGCAGAAATTCTTCGGGACGCGGTCTGCGCTGAACGACGTCGTCACCAGTCAGGATTGCGACGAAAGGTCGCGCAGGCCCGTGCGGGTGAGCACCGGGGCGATGCCGGGGATTCCATCCACCTCGATCGCGGCCATGGCCGTGCCGGTGACTCCGGTCACTGTCGTTTTCGGTGTCCATCCGCTCGGTTCCTCCGGGGCAAGCTCGACCGCCGGTTCGCGGTGAATACAGAGTGCCCAGCACACCGAAAAGGGAGCAATCGGCGGTGGCGGCAATATGCAGCCACCGCAGTGAGTTGCCACTATTGTCAACCCGGGCCCGGCCTGGCGAACGCCAGGGTGCCGGAGCCCCGGCAGTGACCTCAGGTAGCGCTCCATGTCCGCGCGCTACATCTTCGACGTCCCGGGCCGAGCAGGCGGCCGGAGCGAGATCGGCGAACCTCGTGTCGTTGAGACAGCAGTGGGGCGGATGTCTACCGCACCGGGAGAATCGAGGCTAACCGTTGACGCCTGTGTAGAGCTTGAGGCTGAGGTTCCACAGCAGTCGTGCGCCGACGAAGGCGGCGAGCCCGATCAGCGGTGCGGCGGCGGCGATCGCCGCCGGGACGCCGAGGCCGCCGGTGTTCCCGGTCAGAACCGCCGCCGGGAAGTAGGCGATGAACGCCAGCGGCAGCACGAAGGTGAAGGCGCCGCTGACCACGCCGGGCAAGATCTTCAGCGGGTAGTTGCCGAAGGTGCCCATCAGCTCCTCCAGCCACATGCTCCAGTGCATCGCAGCGGGAAAGCGCAGGTGCAGACCCGACAGCGCGGTGAACACCGCGGCCTCCATCAGCGTCCCGCCTGCCAGCGCCGCCGTCACGTAACCGATGCGCAGCGGCGTCCAGTCCAGGTCGGCGCTCCACACCGCGCCGGTGAACATCGACACGCCGACCAGCAGGTCACCGAGGCTGTTGCTGGGGAACTGGGAGAGCTGCACCTGGCGGTAGGCCGACATGGGCCGCAGCAGGAACGCGTCGATCCTGCCCGCCTGGACCAGGATCGCCAGATCGACGACCCGGCCGAAGAACAGCTCGAACAGCCCATGGCTCAGCATCCGCATGGCGGCGATCAGCAGGACCGCGGAGCTGGGCCAGCCGCCCATTGCGGGGAAGCGGCCGAGCAGTACGGTGGCGAACACGATGATCGACACCTGCCACGCCACCCCGAAGGCGATCTTCATCAAGAACTCGGCCCGGTACTCCAGCTGGGCGCGGAACATGAGCCCGGCGATGCGCAGCGTCAGCCGCCACGAGGTAGCCTGCCCTGACGAAGACCTCCGCGAGGAAGGTCGCCGCGAGGAAAGCACCGTCCGCATCCGTCACCCTCCCTGCGAGACGACCTGCTCGGCGGCCCGGCGCCACAGCAGGCGGGTGAGCAGCGCGAGCGCGACCGCCCATCCGGCCTGCACGGCGAGCCAGGCCGGCAGCTGATCGGCGGACAGCCGCCCGACATAGAACGACAGCGGGACGTTCAGGGTCGACTGGAACGGTAGGACCGCGCTCATCGCCTGGAACCAGCCGGGGAAGTACCACAGCGGCGCGTACGCCCCCGACAGCAGGTTCTGGGCGAGCCGCAGGAACAGCACCGCCGAATCGTTCCGCACGGCCCAAAAGCACATCTGGTCGGTGAGCATTTCGAGGTAGTACTGCACCACCTGCCCGAGCGCGAACGTCACCGCGAAGGCGACCGCCCCCGCCGGGGTCGGCGGGGAGATCAGGCCGGCCAGCAGGCAAACCGCGTACCCGGCGGCGGCCCACGCCAGCCCGTAGAGCTGGTCGCCGACGGCGCGCCAGAAGTAGTAGCGCCGCGCGGGCAGCGGGCGCAGGAACCAGTAGACGATCGTCCCGAACTCCATGTGCTGGAGCATCGTGTCCCGGCCGATCCAGCGGTCCAGAAACCGCATCCGCATGGCCAGCACCGCCAGCACAGCGTAGGTGACCGCCTGCGAACGCGTCAGGCCGGCGCTGCTGCCGGTGTCTGAGTAGAGCGCGCGCCATAGCACCACCACGAGAAAGATCTGCACGGCGAGCCGGAGCGCGGCGGCGGCCATCCGCCCCGGGGCGAGCACCTCGCCCAGGGCGGTGATGCGCGAGACGCGCCATTCCCGGGGCACGGCGAGCGCGCTCACCCCGCCACCGCCTCACCCCACGGCCGGTCGCCGCCGTCCAGGTACGCCGCGCGCATGACCTCGTCGATGTCGCTCTCCTCGACGCGGACGTCGACGACCTCGCAGCTCTCGATGACCCGTTTGAGCGCCTGGTGCGGGTGCAGCGCGGGCGCGCCGCCATCGGGACCGAACACTACCCGCGGCCCGTCCCGGCGCAGCACCGTCAGGCCCGGGATGCGGGCACCGGTCCACGCGCCCGGGTCCAGCAGGGTGGCGTGCACCTGCCAGCCGCCGCCGAAACGGGTCCGGATTTCGTCCAGGGTGCCGTCCAGCACGATCCGGCCGTGGTTGATCAGTACGACGCGCTCGGCCAACCGCTCCACCTCGGTCATGTCATGCGTGGTGAGCAGCACCGTCCGGCCGCGCCGCTCCACCTGGTGCCGCAGCAGCCCCCGCACCTGCTCCTTGACCACCACGTCCATGCCGATGGTGGGCTCGTCCAGGAACACCACCGGCGGGTCGTGCAGCAGCGCGGCGGCCAGGTCGCAGCGGACCCGCTGCCCGAGCGACAGGTGGCGGACCCGGGTGTGCCAGAAGCTGGACAGGTCCAGCAGGTCGTCGAGCTCGCCCAGTAGTGCCCGGTACGCCGACCGGTCGACGTCGAAGATGTCCGCCAGGATCTGGAAGGACTCGCGCGCGGGCAGGTCCCACCACAGCTGGGTGCGCTGTCCGAAGACCGCCCCAATGTTGCGGGCGTTGCGCTCCCGCTCCCGGTAGGGGACCACGCCCGCCACGGTCGCGTGCCCGGCCGTGGGGGTGAGGATGCCGGTGAGCATCTTGATCGTCGTCGACTTCCCCGCCCCGTTCGGGCCCAGCAGCGCCACCAGCTCCCCCCTGGCCACCGAGACGGACACGTCGGCGACCGCTGACTCGGCCACCCGCTGCGGCGCGACCAGATCACGCAGCACGCCCGCCATGCCGGCCCTGCGCCGGACCGTGAAGAAGGTCTTGACCAGCCCCCGGGCTTCGATGGCCGGCTCCGTGCCGCGCTCGGACCCGGTGCGGGTGGGCTGGGGCCGGGAATACAGCCCGGTCATTTGGCGGCCCTCCGTACGGCGCTCTCCCCGGCCGGGTGTCGGAACATCAGTCCAGCTCGAACAAGCGCGTCCAGTTCTTTCTGGCGGTCAGGTGCGGGAGCGCGGCGCGGTACAGGCGCCGCGCCTTCCCGCCCCTCAGGCGCAGCCGCAGCATCGTGCGGGCCGTTCGCCACGCCAGGCCGAGCATGAGGTCCCGGTCGTGGCGGCGCAGCCGCACTCCCTCCTGGGAGGCGTCGGTGACGACGGCGGTCTTGAATCGGGAGACGTGCCACCAGTGCGCCTCGTCGTGGGCGATCTCGCCGAGCGCGAAGCGCTGCCGCCCGCGCAGCTGGCCGAGCGCGCGCCCGAGCCCGCAGGCCAGGGGATGCATGGGCGGTGGGCCGCAGGCGGCGATGGCCAGGTCGCTGGGCTCCACGCCGGGAACGGCGGTGGCCGGGTGGCATCTGGTGTCCGGGTAGGCCGCGCGGAACCGGTTGACCTCCTCCAGCCGCCGCACTCCCCCGTCGCGCAGGTCGCCGGGGCCGTCCAGGAAGTGCTCCACCGCGGCCAGCACCGTGGCGGCGAGACCGTACCGCATGCCCAGCAGGCATTGGACCACCTCGCTGGAGAGCTGCCGCACCAGCGGCTCGACCCGGAACTCACCGTGCAGCGCGGACATGATCAGGTAGTTGCGCCGGATGAAGTAGGTCTTGAAGTCGTCCAGGTCCTTGAGGGTGAAGTCGGTGTGCCAGAGCCCGGCGCCCGGGAGGGTGATCGTCGGAATGCCGTGCGTGCGGGCCCGGTAGCAGAACTCGGCGTCGTCGGCCTGGGAGAACATCGGCAGGATGTAGCCGATGCGGGCGACCACCTCGAGCGGCACCAGGCAGGCCCACCAGGCGTTGTAGCCGGCGTCCAGGCGGCGCTCCTGCAGCGCGGGCGCGCCGTCGCCGGCGAGCAGGTCGACGTCGGGGCGGGCGTGCGGCATCGGGACGCCGGGCTGGATGCGGGCCATGTCCACGCGCTGCGCGTCGGCCAGCAACACGTTGGGGTGGTAGTAGTTCAGCATCTGGCCACCGATGATCATCGGCCGTACGCGGTGCGCGCCGAAGGCGGTCAGCCGGACCACGATCTCGGGCTCGAGCAGGATGTCGTCGTCCAGCAGCAGCACATCGGCCGCATCGCCGTGCTCGCGGCCCGCCACCTCGTACAGCACCCGGTTGCAGCCTCCGGCCGAGCCCAGGTTCGGCTGGACGATGTGCCGAAGCTTCGGCCCGAGCTCGACCGCGATCCGCTGATACTCCTCCAGCGCGGCCACCGGCTGGGCCCCGTGGTCCACCAGCAGAACGCCGTCCACCCGGTCCAGGGCGAAGCGGTCGTCGGCGAGCGCGCGCAGCACTCCCAGGCAGAACTCCGGACGGTCCATCGTCGTGAATCCCACCGAGGTGACGCGCGGATGCTCCGGGGCGTCGACGGTCCACCGGGCGTCCGCGACGGTCAGCCGCTGTCCCTCGGCGGTCTCCAGGTCGAGCCAGAGCGCGCCACCGTCGGCGAACCGGGTCAGGGCCGCGACGAGGACGATCTGCTGCCGGTCGGCGTCGCGGACGGTGCGCGCCGTCACCACCTTGGCGAAGCCGTTGAGGTCGGAGGCGGCCACTGACAGCCGGCCGCTGCCCGTCACGGTCAGTTCGAGCCGGATCTGGCGCACCGTCGTCCAGCGCTGCCAGTAAGTCGCGGGGAACCTGCCGAAATAGGTGTTGCCGGACACTTTCGTCCCGGGGCCGAGCGCCACCGTGGTGCGGGTTCGGGAAACGGCGCCGCGTTCCACCACCGCATAAACGTCGTCGCTCACCGTCTCGGCGGGACCGGCGAACAGCCATCGTCCCGCGACCATTCCAGGAGCGGGCGCGGCGTCGTCGATCGCGCGTTCCTGGAACGTCGTCTCCTGCGTTCGCGACATGGCCAGCTCCCGTCGCCGTTATTCGTCCGCACTCGGCTTTCGCCCCAGGTTTTCCTGACGGCGGCAATTTTGGATTCTTCAGCAGCCGCCGCGTCCGCCGCGAGAGCAATGGCTGACAGCAGGATGCGATGGCACCAGGGTGACAGCCGACCCCGGCACGGCCGCGTCGGACGCCGTCGCGAGCGGCCGCTCCTCTAGGGCAGACGGCAACCGACCGCAGCACCGTAACCAGACGATGCCTGGCATGACAATGAATTGCCGATGGCATTGCCAAAGTTGCCAACCTCGGCCACACTCGGGCACGTACATCCGAGACAGGCGGGTGAGATGGAACGTCGGCCAACCGAACCTCGCATCAGCATCGCCATCATGAGCCATCCCAAGCGCGACCGGGAGGCTCGTGCCCTGGCCCGGCGCCTGGACGGCGCCCGGATCGTGACCGACCCGGCGCCGACGGCCCAGCAGAGCCCGCT
>JBJMII010000207.1:0-5653 GCA_045806925.1 Mycobacteriales bacterium | reverse complement strand
CGCCGTCCCTCCGGCCGCGTCAGACCCCATGACGGACAAGCTCGCCCAGCTCAAGGAGCTCGGCGAGCTCAAGGCGCAGGGGGTGCTGAGCGAGTCCGAGTTCGAGCAGCAGAAGGCGAAGATCCTGCGGTCCTGATTCCCCTCGCGCCCGTCTCCCGGCCGGCTGCGGACGCCGACCGGCTCCCAGTCACCCGCGCTCACCTGCCGGCGAGCGGTCGGCCGGGAGCCGGCCCCCTGCCGTCAGGGCGTGTCCCTAGGCCCTGACCTCGTCCCAGTGCACGGTGAGGGCGTAGATGATGATGACGTCCAGCGCGATGAGGATCACGGACCAGATCGGGTAGGCGGACAGGAAGCCGAGGTTCAGCAGGGCACTGAGCCCGGCCAGCCCGATGACCACCATGCGGCCCCAGTTCCGACCCTGCATCAGGGCCAGCCCGCCGGCCACCGCCGCCAGGCCCACGATGAGGTGCACCCATCCCCAGACCGTGTAGTCGAGCTCCACCACGAGGCCGCTCTTCCCGACCAGGTAGTACTTGTCGTTGAAGATGGCGACCAGCCCCATGATCGCCTGGTAGGCGCCCATCGTGATCGCCATGATGGCGGCGAACGTGACCCAGCCCGTCCACCCGCTGGCATCCTTGTGCCAGAGCGTCGGGCTGGGGCTGGTGGCACTGCGGGGCGCCGGCCCCGGCGCCGGCGGCATCTCGGACGTGCTCATCTCCGTACCTCCATGGCGATGTCGCGCTGCCTCGGTCGGGCAGGGTCGTCCTACGCGTCCGTCCGACGCTAAGCCGACGGCCGCCCGGACACGTCATCCACACCGGATGACGCGACCTGCCCGCAGAGGCCGAGGATCCTCAGCGGGACCGGGGCCGACCTGCGCCTCGACCCACCACCTCGAACCTGGGAGCGGAGGGGTGTCGCATGTGGACGCGGCTGGCTCGACCGGCGTCGCCGGACACCGGACTCGACGTTGCCCTTGCCGTCGCCTCGGCCAAGGTGCCGGAGACCTTCGCCCCGTCGCTCGCACCGCGCAGCGTGCTGGACCAGGGTCTGGTGACGGGACTGTCGACCGGACTGCAGTACCTGCTGACGCTCGGGACGCAGGAGATCCTGCAGGCCGTCGCCGCCGAGCTGGCCCGGGGCCGGCCCTGGCGGGCGGACGCGGAGCTGCGCGGCCGGCAGCGAGCCTTGACGGTCCTCGCCGACCTCGCCGTCGTGCCGCTGGGCCTGGGCCTGCGGCGAGCATTGCCGCCGCGGCCGGGCGAGGCGGTCCTGCGGGGAGCGCTGCGACAGGTCGGGTGGCGGTTCGCGGTGACCGGGACCGGCGGGTCGTTACTGACCGTCGCGCAGACGACGCTCCGGTGGGCCGACACCCGTCTCGGCGCGCGAGGGCGGCTCGCCGCGTTCCCGGTCGCGGTGCCGGTCGGGCTCGCCGTCACGTACGCGATCGAGCGCCGGCGGGTAGGAGAGCCGGCCGACCCGGTCGCGCCGGCGGCCGGATCCCCGCGGCCGGTCCTGTCGTTGGCGCTGGCGGGCGGCGTGGTGGGGACCATGGCGGGTGGGGGGTACGCCGAGCACGCACTGGCCACCCTGCTCGGACACCGGCTGGCCGCGGTGCTGCCGGGAGGCCCGCACATCTGGAGGATCGCCGGCCACGGGGCCTGCGCGGGTGCCCTCGTCGCCGCGGCGTCCGGGGTGTGGGGCCGCGCGATGCGGCGGATCGAGGGGGGCACGGTGACGGACGCGCCGCTGCTGTCGAGCGACGAGGACGTCCGGTTCACCGGCGACACCATGAGCGGTGGAGCCGGCAGCGCGGTGCCGTGGGCAAGCCTGGGGCGCGAGGGTCGCCGGCACGTCCTGGCCCATGTGCGCCCGCGGACGGTGCTCGACCGCCCGGCCGGCGTGCCGGACCTGTCCATCGAGACGGTGATGGAGGAGCCGGCCAGGGCCACCCCGATCCAGGTCTACGTGGGGCTGGACAGCGCGGGCGGACCGCGGGAACGGGTCGATCTCGCCTTGGCGGAGCTCGAACGGACCGGCGCCTTCGACCGGTCCCTGCTGATGCTGATCTCGCCGACCGGCACCGGCTACGTGAACTACGTGGCCGTGAGCGCCGTCGAGTACCTGACCCGGGGCGACGTCGCCACGGTCACCCTGCAGTACTCGAAGCGCCCCTCGCCGCTCTCGCTGGGAATGGTGAAGGACGCCCGCGAGCAGAACCGGCTGCTCTGGTTGCGGATCCTGGACCGGCTGCGGGACGCGCACCCGCGTCCCAAGGTGGTCCTGTTCGGCGAGAGCCTGGGGGCGCACACCAGCCAGGACGTCTTCCTGCACTGGGGCACCCTCGGCCTGACCACGCTGGGCATCGACCGGGCGCTCTGGATCGGTACGCCCTACGGCAGCGGCTGGATGCGTGAGCTCCGCGATCCGGCCCGGCTGGACGTCGACCAGGATCTGGTCGCCGTCGTCAACGACGTCGAGCAGTTGCGGCGGATGGAGCGGGAGCGCGGATCCAAGCCCCGCTACGTCCTGGTCAGCCACGACAACGACGGCGTGACGAAGTTCGGCCTCGACCTGCTCAGCACGGCTCCGGACTGGCTGGCCGCGGACCGGCCGCCGGCCGAGACCGTCGACGGGGCCAGCCCGCGGGGGATCCCGGCCGGCATGCGCTGGCGTCCGATGACCACGTTCTTCCAGTCCCTGGTGGACATGAAGAACGCGCAGGCGCCGGGCCCGTACCGGGCCTGGGCGCACGACTACCGAGCGGACCTGCCCCGCTTCGTCAGCGCGGTCTTCGAGCTGGCTGCCAGCCCGGACCAGATGGAACGGATCGAGGCGGCGCTGCGGCAGCGCGAGACCACCCGGGAGGGGCTGTTCAGCCGGCTGGTCGGGACCGTGCGCGGCTGATCCCCCACACGATCGCGGAGCCGAGCACGCCCGCGGCGTTGGTCGCCCAGTGCAGCAGGACCGGGGCGAGCAGGCTTCCGCTGTGCCGGCGCAGCGCGGCGAAGACCACGCCGGCGGCGGCGGTGAAGGCCACCGTGCCGAGCACCGTCGCGACCAGCTTGGCCCTGCCGCCGGACCCGGCCAGGGTGGTGTTCGTCCGGGCCAGGTCGACGGCCGGCAGGATGTGCCAGGCGCCGAAGAGCAGCGACGTCAATGCGGTCGCCCCCACCGGGCCCTTCGCGTCCTCGAGCAGGGCCCACAGGACGCCGCGGAACGCCACCTCCTCGAAGAGCACCGTCCCGACCGGGACGACCAGGAACGCGGTGGCGAGCGCGGACCGGATCCCGAGCCGGTAGCGGACGTCCTGAAAGAACCGGTGCGCCGGGCGCACGGCCAGCACCACCGCGAAGCCCACCACGACGGCGGCGGCGCACACCCCGCCCCACAGAGCGCCCCGGGCCAGCGACCCGGAGCCGAGACCGAGCTGCTCCCAGCTCAGTCCCGCCGCCCGGCCCACCCCCAGCAGGAAGGCGGCGGCCAGCGGCCCGGTCGCCAGCTGCGCGCGGCGCGGACCGACGTGCACCCAGACGTTCACCACCACGAGCGTGAGCAGAACGGCAGCGAGCGCCACCGCCCGGTCACCGGACCCGCGCCGGCGACGACCGCGGGCTGCCGGTCATGCGGCCGAACCAGCCCGGTCCCGCGCCACCACGGCACCGGTCACGGCGGTCGTGACGAGCGCGAGCATCAGCACGAACAACCAGGACACGTACGTGAAGGAGACCCCGAGCGCGCCGTACTGGCGGGTCGCCGAGGACAGCGCGCGCGGAAGGTAGATCCGGCCGGCGATGGTCAGCACCACCATCGCCGCCCCCATCAGCACACCGCTGGGCAGCAGCTTGCGGACCGGCACCCGCCCGGCGAGCAGCACCCAGGGCACCCAGGTCCAGATCAGCGCGCCGAGCAGGCAGGCGACGACGGCCTCGGCGACGGCCGACAAGGGCACGCCCTGGAGCACCCGGCGCACGAACGTGAGCAGGAAGACCAGCAGCACGAGCCCGAGCAGCGTGGCGACCAACCGCCAGAGCGCGCGGAGTCCGGGCGGCCGGGACACCTCCCAGATCCCGGCGTACAGGCGTACGAGCGCTCGGGAGAAGCTCGTCGCCGACAGCAGGGTGACGAGTATGCCGATCACGCCGAAGCTACTGGCCGCGGTGCTCCCCGCCGGCAGCGCGACCTCGAGCGCCGCACTCGCGTCAGGGCCGAGCCCGAGGCTGTCCGCGAGCCCCTCGCCGAGCTGGTTGCCGCTTCTGCGGGGGCGCAGCACCGCAACGAGGATGAGCAGCGGGAACACGGAGGTGAACGCCTGCGCGGCGAGGGTCATCGCACGGTCGAGGACGTTGATCCGGACCAGCGCCCGCAGCGTGTCCTCGACGATGCGGCCGGGCCAGGTGTCCGCGTAGCGTTCGAACAGGGACCGGGCCCAGGCCGGCACCCGCGGCGCGGTCGTCACGCCGGCCCTGCCCGCCCGGCCCGGACATGGCTCCCGTCCGCTCGCATGTCCGTCTCCCCGCTCTCGATCCCCGGACCCTGACCGGCCCGGCCGGGCTGCGCGTCCTCCTCCCGAGACGAGCCGCGCCGCCGGGCGTTCATCCGGAGCGGACGGTGCGCGTCGTTTGCCGCTCACGCACCGTCAGTAGCGACGGACCGCCGTGGGACTGCGACCTGACCCGACCCGACCTGACCTGTCGGAGGCTGGCATGACCACTCCACGCCCGGCCACCGCCCCGCGGCCCGGGACGCCGCCGGAGTTCGGCACCGGCGACTATGCGAAGCGGATGGCGAGAGCCACCGGTGCGGCCGCCGACGCCGGCCTCGCCGGCCTGCTGGTGGCACCCGGACCCGACCCGGAGCTGGAGCGACTGGCCGCCGCCGGCGCCGCGGCCGACGCCGCGTACGGCGAGATCCTCGACGTGACCTTCGCCGGGCGGCGGGAGACCGAGGTCGCGGCGGACCTGGCCGCGCTGCTCCGCCGGTTCGGCCACGAGGAGGTCGACTTCACCGTGGTGGGTTCGGGTCCGAACGGGGCCAACCCGCACCACGAGGCCAGCGACCGGGTCATCGAGCCCGGCGACGCCGTCGTGCTCGACTTCGGCGGCCTGCGGCACGGGTACGGCTCGGACACCACCCGCACGGTCACCGTCGGCGCGCCCTCCACCGAGGTCCAGCACGTGCACGACGTGGTTCGGCAGGCGCAGCAGGCGGCGTTCGAGGCGGTCCGCCCGGGGGTCGCGTGCCAGCAGATCGACCGGGTTGCCCGCCAGCTGATCACCGGCGCCGGCTACGGGGAGCAGTTCATCCACCGCACCGGCCACGGGATCGGGGTCACCACGCACGAACCCCCGTACCTGGTGGAGGGCGAGCAGCGACCGCTGGTGCCCGGCATGTGCTTCTCCATCGAGCCGGGCATCTACCTCGGCGGGCGGTTCGGGATCCGCATCGAGGACATCGTGACGGTCACCGAGGACGGCGGCCGCCGGCTCAACAACACGGGCCACGAGCTGCGCGTCGTGCGCTAGCAGCCGGCCGCCGCCCGGGCACGGGGCCGGGCGGCGGCACCGGCCGCCGCCCGGGCCTGATGACGCCGAGCCGGGACCGCAGGCTCACCGTCCGGCGGCGAGCACCGCCGGCTCGCTGGGAGTGG
>JBJMII010000206.1:0-10881 GCA_045806925.1 Mycobacteriales bacterium | reverse complement strand
GGACCTGCGGCGGGAGGGTCCTACCGCTTCGAGTACTGCGGGGCCTTGCGGGCTTTCTTCAGGCCGTACTTCTTCCGCTCCTTGACCCGTGGGTCCCGGGTCAGGAAGCCGGCCTTCTTCAGCGCGGGCCGGTCGTCGGACTCGACCTCGATCAGCGCCCGGGCGATGGCGAGCCGGAGCGCGCCCGCCTGCCCGGTGACGCCGCCGCCCTTGAGCAGCGCGGTCACGTCGAACTGCTGGGCCTTCTCGAGCGTGACCAGCGGCTCGCGGATCAGCTGCTGGTGCACCTTGTTGGGGAAGTACTGCTCGAGGGTGCGCCCGTTGAGGGTGAACTGCCCGGTGCCCGGCAGCAGCCGGACCCGGACGATCGCCTCCTTGCGGCGGCCGACCGTCTGCACCGGCCTGGTGCCGTCGTACGTGAGCGTGCTGGTGGGGTCGGTCACGACAATCCTCTGCTACTGCGCGATCTGGGTGATCTCGAAGGGGGTCGGCTGCTGCGCCGCATGCGGGTGGTCCGGGCCCGCGTACACCTTGAGCTTGGACAGCATCTTCCGGCCGAGCGTGGTCTTCGGCAGCATGCCGCGCACGGCCTGCTCGACCACCCGGTCCGGGCGCTTGCGCAGCAGGTTGGCGTAGGTGTCCTTGCGCAGGCCGCCCGGGTAGCCGGAGTGCCGGTAGGCGAACGTCCGCTCCGCCTTGTCGCCGGTCATCACGACCTTGGCCGCGTTGACCACCACGACGAAGTCACCGGTGTCCACGTGCGGCGCGAACTGCGGCTTGTGCTTGCCCCGCAGCAGGATCGCGACCTGGCTGGCCAGCCGGCCGAGGACGACGTCGGACGCGTCGATCACGTGCCACTGTCGCGGAACCTCGGCGGGCTTGGGGCTGTACGTGCGCACAGGACTGCCTTCTCTGGGCGGAGCGGGGAGGCGCGCTCAGGTTTTCCGTGCGCGCCAGCGGTCGAGGGTACCCGCGGGCCGCCGGACGGGTCAAAGTCACCCCGCCCGGCGGCGCCGGAGCACCGGTCAGACCGACCGCTGGTACGCCCGGAACGCCCGGCTCGACGCCCAGCCGGCGAGCACCGCCAGCGCCGCCAGCGCGGCCGCCCGGGTGCCCACCAGCCCCCAGTCGACATCGGTGGCCAGCATCTGCCGGCCCACCTCGACCGCCCAGTTCACCGGGTTCCACCGGGCGATCGCGGCGATCCAGCCGGGCAGGAAGTCGGCCGGCACCAGCATCGCGGACAGGAAGCACAGCGGCAGCACCACGAAGTTCACCGCACCGATCAGCGACTCCTGGGTGCGCAGCAGCAGGGCCAGCGCGTTGGAGTACGACGCGAAGGCCGCGCCGAGCAGCACGGTGCAGCCGACGAAGGCGACGGTGACCGGCAGCCCGCCCGGGAAGCGCGCCCCGGTGGCCAGCCCCAACCCGAGGATCACCCCGGTCTGCAGCAGCGTGGTCACCTGGTGGTGGATCAGCGAGCCGGCGATCAGCGAGCCACGCCGGGCGGGCGAGACCAGCCAGCGGTCCATCACGCCCCGCTCGGCGTCGGTGACGAAGCCCATGCCGGCCCACCCGTTCGAGAACAGCGCCGTCATCACGACGATGCCCGGGGTCAGGTACGCCAGGTAGTCGCCGGTCGGCGACGGCACCACCGGCTCGAACAGCGCGCCGAACAGCAGCAGCCAGACCACCGGCTGCAGCAGCGTGAAGGCGACGTACCAGGGCTGCCGGAGCAGCGCCCGCACTCCGCGGGCGGTGAAGTAGCCGGGCTCGGCGAGCACGCTCATCGGGCCACCGCCTCGGTCCGGGCCGGCTGGCCGGCCCGCTGGTCGGCAGGTTGGCCGGCTGGCTGGCCGGACGACTGGCCGGTCGACCGGGAACCCGGCCGGGCGGCCGGCTGGTCGGTGGCGTCGAAGGCGTGCCCGGTCAGCCGCAGGTACACGTCGTCCAGCGACGGCCGGGACACGGTCGCCGAGACGGCGGCCAACCCCGCGGTCTCCAGCTCGCCGAGGACCGCCGGTACGGCCCGAGCCCCGTCGTCCACCCGGGCCCGCAGGGTCCGGCCGTCGATGGTGAGCTCGCGCAGCGGCAGCCGCCCTACTGCGGCACGTACCAGGCCCGGCTCGGTGGCGGTGGCCAGCTCGACCACCAGCGCGTCACCGCGCAGGCCGCTCTTCAGCTCCTCCGCGGTGCCGGCGGCCACCACCCGGCCCTGGTCGACGAAGACCACCCGGTCGGCGAGCCGGTCGGCCTCCTCCAGGTAGTGCGTGGTGAGCAGCACGGTGAGCCCCTCGTCCCGGGTGAGCCCGGCGATCCGGGTCCACATCTCGGCCCGCGACTCCGGGTCCAGCCCGGTGGTCGGCTCGTCCAGGAACAGCACCCGCGGCCGGTGCACCAGCCCCATCGCGACGTCCAGCCTGCGCTGCATGCCGCCGGAGTAGGTCCGGACCAGCCGGCCCGCGGCCGCCGCCAGCCCGAAGCGCTCGAGCAGCTCGGCCACCCGGGTGCGCAGCTCCGCGCCGCGCAGCCCGTACAGGTGGGCCTGCAGGGCGAGGTTCTCCCGGCCGGTGGCCTCGACGTCGACGGCGTGCTTCTGGAAGACGCAGCCGATCGCCCGGCGCACCCGGTCCGGCTCGCGGGCGACGTCGTGGCCGGCGACGCGGGCGGTGCCGGAGTCCGCCCGGGTCAGCGTGGTGAGGATCTTGACGGTGGTGGACTTGCCGGCCCCGTTCGGCCCCAGCAGGCCGAGGACGGTGCCTTCGGGGACGGCGATGCTGACGCCCTGCAGCGCCCGCACCCCCCTGGGGTAGGTCTTGACGAGGTCGTCGGCGACGACCGCCGGCTCGGGCATGCTCACTCCTTCGCTGTGGTGCCGGAGCGCGGGCTGGCTATCGTTGCAGCTGCGGCCTCGCTGGCCTGCCCCGCTCCGGCGGGTGGGTCGGTGGGTTCCGGTCCGGCGGGGTGTTGCCGCACCCCGCCGGGCGCCTCTGGTCGGGCCTCCAGCTGGTCGGCCCTCTAGTCGGTGGGCAGCGTGAAGGGCTCCACCTCCTCGCCGGCCTCGTAGCGGCGGTGGGTCTCGCGCCAGATGTCGACGCCGCCGAGGCTGCCGTCCGCGATCGAGGCGCGCAGCTTCTCGGTGAACTCCAGCTCCGCCTCGAGCTGCCCGCACCGGTAGTCGCCCTCGATGAGGAACAGTCGCGGGACGTGCATGTGCTCGGCCTGCCGGAGCATCTCCCGGGAGGCGTCCAGGTCGGCCCGCAGCCGCAGGATCCGCGCCCGCAGCGCCCGCAGCGCCTCGTCCGGGCCCAGCCCGCCGATCAGGGACAGGCCCGCCTCGTACGCCCCGTACTCCTTCACCGGGGTGCTGATCAGCTCGGACAGCCAGTCGGTGAACTCCAGCCGGCCCGCGTCGGTGATCTCGTAGACGGTGCGCTCCGGGCGGCGGCCCGCCCGGACGGTCTCCCGGACCGCGATCAGGCCGTGCTTCTGCAGGCTCTCGACGACCGTGTAGAGCGAGCCGTAGTTGAGCTTGATGCTCTCGTGCTTGCCACGCTCCCGCATGGTCGCGCTCATCTCGTACGGATGCATGGGCCGCTCGGCCAGGCAGCCGAGCACGGCCAGGGCGAGCGGGTTAGCGACCCGGCGGCGGCCCATGACGTCCTCCTCGGCAGCGATTACTCGCTCCCGAGTATCCGCGGACGACCATGCGCGGTCAAGCACCTTCCGCCGGCGGCCTAACGCACCCGCTCGACCCGGCCGGAGTCCCAGACCGGCTCGGCGGACTCGACCACCGCGCCGTCCGCCCCGAAGACCAGGAACCGGTCGAACGAGCGGGCGAACCAGCGGTCGTGCGTCACCGCCAGCACCGTCCCCTGGTAGGACGCCAGCGCCTGCTGCAGCGCCTCCGCGCTGACCAGGTCGAGGTTGTCGGTCGGCTCGTCGAGCAGCAGCATGGTCGCGCCGGACAGCTCCAGCAGCAGCACCTGCAGCCGGGCCTGCTGGCCGCCGGAGAGCAGGTCGAAGCGCTCGTCGGCCTGCTCGTGCAGCCCGTAGCGGCGCAGCACCGCCACCGCCCGGCCGCGGTCCAGCCCGGCCCGGCGGTCGTCGCCGCGCCAGAGGATGTCGACCAGCGGCCGGCCGGCCAGGTCCGGGCGCTCGTGCGTCTGCGCGAAGAGGCCGGGCACCACCCGGGCGCCGAGCTTCCAGCCGCCGGTGTGCGGCACCGGCTCGCCCGCGAGCAGCCGGAGGAAGTACGACTTGCCGGAGCCGTTGGACCCGAGCACGGCCACCCGCTCGCCGTAGAACACCTCCAGCCCGAAGGACTGCATCAGCCCGGTCAGCTCGAGGTCGACGCAGGTGAGCGTGCGGACGCCGGTGCGGCCGCCGGCCAGCCGCATGGCCACCTTCTGCTCCACCGGCCGCTCCGGCGGCGGCCCGTCGGCCTCGAACCGGGCCAGCCGGGTCTGCATGGCGTGGTAGCGGCTGGCCATCCCGTCGTTGTACTTGGCCTGCTGCTGCAGGGTGCGGACCAGCTCCTTGAGCCGGGTGTGTTCCTCGTCCCAGCGCCGGTGCAGCTCGTCCAGCCGCTCCAGCCGGTCCTGCCGGGCCTGCGCGTAGGTGCCGAAACCGCCGCCATGGATCCACGTGCTGCGGGCCTCGACGGTGACCACCCGGTCCGCGGTGCGGGCCAGCAGCTCCCGGTCGTGGCTGACGAACAGCACCGTCTTCGGCGTCTCCCGCAGCCGGCCCTCCAGCCAGCGCTTGCCCGGCACGTCCAGGTAGTTGTCCGGCTCGTCCAGCACCAGCACCTCGTCCGGGCCGCGCAGCAGCGTCTCCAGCGCCAGCCGCTTCTGCTCGCCGCCGGACAGCGTACGGACGGTGCGGTGCTGCACCCGGTCCAGCGGGGCACCGATCGCGGCGACCGTGACGGTGTCCCAGAGCACCTCGGCGTCGTAGCCGCCGGCGTCCCCCCAGGCCGCCAGCGCGGCCGCGTACCTCAGCTGGGTGGGCTCGTCGTCGACCTCGGCGAGCGCCCACTCGGCCGCCTCCAGCCGCTCGCCGGCCGCCCGCAGCGCCGGCGGCGCCAGCCCGAGCAGGAACTCCCGGACCGTGCTGGAGTCCCGCACCGAGCCGATGAACTGCCGCATCACGCCCAGCCCGCCGGAGCGGGCCACGGTGCCGGAGGACGGCGTCAGGTCGCCGGCCACCACCCGCAGCAGCGTGGTCTTGCCGACCCCGTTCGCCCCCACCAGCGCGGCCTTGACCCCCTCGCCGACCCGGAAGCTCACGTCGTCGAGCAGCACCCGCCCGTCCGGCAGCACGACCGACACGTGCGCCACGTCCACGAACCCCATGCCGTCCAGTCTGTCCGGCCGGTCACCCGACTTTCCGGCCGGCTAGCCCTTCTCGCAGCCCACGCCGTCCCCGTCGGCGTCGAGGCCGAACGGGTCGGGCGGCAGCACCCGGACCGGTCCGCGCACGTAGTTCGGACCGTTGCCGGAACCCGACGAGCAGTCGTAGTCACCGATGCCGTCCTTGAGACAGACATCGGGGTACGCGGGATCGCAGGAAGTCGACGCGGAGCTCGGCGCCGGCTTCGGCGCCGGCGGCCGGGTCGCGGCCGGCGGCGGTTGAGCGATCGCAAGCGTGACGGTGCTGCCCGGAGAAAGCGCCGTCGCCGCCGGGGGCGACGCCGCGGCGACGACGCCCTGGGCGTACCGGCTCGTCCGCCGGATCGTCGTCCGCACCCGGAGACCCAGCCGGGTCAGCGCGCCGGCCGCCCGGGATGCGCTCATCCCGACCACGGCGGGAACGACGACCTTCGCTGGCGCCGGGCTGACGGCCGGCGACGGCGTGCTGGCGGGTGCCGTGGTGGCGGGTGCCGTGGTGGCCGGTGCCGTGGTGGCCGGCGCCGCGGTGGTGGCGGTGCCCAGCGGGCCCGAGAACGCCGCCGGGGTACGGTCGGCCGCGCCACATGCGGCCAGCACCAGGAGGCTGGCCGCCGCCGCCGCGGTCCGGACGCCCCGCTCCGGTCGGATCCGTGCTCGCAGCAGCCCGACGAATGCTCGTCTCATCCGGTTCGCGGTCCCTCGTCGATCGGCTCGGCCGCCCGGGCCGGCAGTTTCCACAGGATCTGGCCGGACAGTAGGACCTGTCGCACTGCCGCACCGGCGAACGGACAAGGTCAGACGTATGGGCTGTCGGTGGGCTGTCGGTTGGCCGGCCGCGACCCGCAGCGGCGCCTGGCCAGGGCGCGTCCCGAGGATCTTGGTGGATGCCCGCGCCGCCGAAGATTCACCGGACACGCCCTAGGCTGCGGGCGTGCCGAGGACGCCGTCGACGACCCAGCCGGTGGTGATCCTGCACGGCTGGCAGGGCTCCGGCCCGGAGCACTGGCAGAGCTGGCTCGCCGACCGGCTCGCGGGCAGCCACCAGGTGCGCTACCCGCGGCTGCCGGACCCCGACCTCCCCCGGCTGGAGTCCTGGCTGCCCGCGGTTGACGGCACGCTGGCCGGGCTGCCGGACGACGGATTCGACGTGGTCTGCCACTCGCTGGCCGTGCTGCTGTGGCTGCACCGCGCGGCCCGCGGCGGATCCGGTCCGGCGCCGGCCCGGGTGCTGCTGGTGGCGCCGCCGGCGCCGCGCCGTCCGGAGCCCGCGCTGGCCGACTTCCTGCCGCCGCCACTTGACGCCGCCGCGGTCCGCGGGGCCGCCGGCGGCACCATCCTCGTCTGCGCCGACGACGACCCCTACTGCCCGCAGGGCGCCGCCGCCGCATACGGGCGGCCGCTGAAGCTGCCCACCACGGTGGTCCCGGGTGGCGGGCACCTCAACGTGGAGGCCGGCTTCGGCCCGTGGCCGGCGGTCGAGCGGTGGTGCTCACGGCCCAACCTGGCCTTCCCGCTCTGACCGGGCGGCCTCAGCGGAAACCCGGTCAGCGCGCCTGGGCCGTCTCCTCGGCGGTGGTGCGCTCCGGCACCGGCCGCGGCATCCGGGTGACCAGCGGCAACACTATCGAGACGGCGGCGATGATGCCGATGATGGTGAACGGGGTCCCGTAGGTCTTGCCGCTGGCCTCGTAGAGCCGGGCGAGCAGCAGCGGGCCGACGACACCGCCGATGCTCCAGGCCACGATCATCGCGCCGTAGATCGCGCCCGCGTTCGGCGTGCCGAAGAAGTCGGCCGCGGTCGCCGGCATGGTCCCGAACCCGCCGCCGTACGCCAGGTAGATGAGCGCGCCGAGAACGGCGAAGAGCGCGAACACGGCGGCGTGCGGGATCAGCAGGAAGCAGGCGGCCTGCACCCCGAGCATCCCCACGAAGGCTGCCATCCGGCCGATCTTGTCGGACAGCGCGGCCCAGGCGATCCGGCCGGCGCCGTTGAACAGGCCCATCGCGCCGACGAAGCCGGACGCGGTGCCGGCGGTGACCCCGGCGATGTCCTGGGCCGCGTCGGAGGCCTGCGAGATGAACGCGATGCCGCAGGTGACGTTGAGCGCCAGGACGGCGGTGAGCATGTACCACTGCGGGGTCCGCAGCGCCTCACCGAGCGTGTAGCTGCGGGTCCCGGCCACGGCGCGGCCGGTGGTCGCCGCGGTGAAGCCGGGCACCTGGTAACCGGCCGGCGGGTTGCGGAAGAACGAGGCGCCGAGCAGGACCATCACCAGGTAGGCGACGCCGAGCGGGAGGAACACGCTCGGCTTGTCGGCCGTCCCGTCCAGCAGCCGCTTCGCGACCGGGCCGGTGATCACCGCACCGAAGCCGAAGCCCGCCACCGCGATCCCGGTGATGAGGCCCCGCTTGTCCGGGAACCACTTCGTCAGCATCGCGATGGGCGTGATGTACGCGGCGCCCAGACCGGTCCCGCCGAGCACGCCGTAGGTCAGCACCAGCAGCCACAGCTGGTCGGAGGAGTTGACCAGCGAGGCGAGGATGATGCCGATCGAGTAGAGCACCCCGCCGGCGAAGGCGACCGGCCGCGGCCCGCGCTTGTCCTGGATGCGCCCGCCGATGAAGCTGCCGATGAAGATGCACCCGATCGCCGCCTCGAACGGCAGCACCGCCTCGGACTTGCTCCACCCGAACTGGCCCTGCAGCGGCTTGTTGAACACGCTCCACGCGTAGACCGCGCCGAGAGCCAGCTGCACCAGCACGGCCGCGGCGACGATGCCCCACCTGCCCCGGGTGGGATTGCCGGCGGTGTCCCGGCCAGCCACCGCTGCGCTGCCGTCCGCTCTGCTGCCGTCCGCCATGACGACCTCCTGCCACGTTCCGGATCCCCGTCTCGTTGTGCCCGGTGGGGGCGGCGCTAGTCCTGGACGCGGGTCGGCCCGTGCTCCTCCAGCCGCCGCCGCTGCGGCTCCACCACGTACTTCGGGTCGCGCGTCGACTGGATGCCGGCGTGCAGGATGCCGAGCCGCTCCAGCAGGCCGCCGGCGAGCAGGGCGGTGCCGGACAGCACCGCGGCGACCCGGCTGCGCCGGGCGAGCAGCATCGACCCCAGCACCCCGGCCGCGGTCAGCCTGCTGGCCCGCTCCAGGTGGTGCCCGGCGTCACCGGTCAGGAACGCCTCGCCGACCAGCCCCAGCCGGTTCTCCAGCCGCCGGGACGCGGCCAGCTCCACCACCGCGCCGTACGCCGCCAGCCGCCGGGCCGGTGCGGCCTGCTCGGGCGGGGCGACGATCATGCCGAGACCGCCGGCGCTGGCCGCCGCGCTCCCGGTGAAGATGAACGGCAGCTCCTGGTGCGCCTCGTGCCAGGCCGGCACCGCGGTCTGGGAGAGCAGGACTGCGGTGTACGACGCCACCGCCGGGGCGACGGCCGCCGACGCCAGGTTCGCCGGCCGGGCCAGCAGGCGGACCAGCCGTCCGACCCGGGTGTCCCGCAGCCGCGCGGGCATCAGCTCGGCCGCCGCGGCCAGCGCGACGCCCGGCCCGTACGCGACCAGGGTCCAGGTGCCCACGCTCAGCGGCGAGGTCGGCTTGGCCACCCGCAGCATGTGGTGGAAGCGCTCCGGCCGGCCCAGGTCCGAGACCAGGAAATAGGTGCCGGCGAGCAGCGAGCCGAGCGCGGCGACCCGGGTGCCGCGGCGCAGCGCCGGCAGCCCCCGCTGGTCGGCGCCGGCGGCGAGCAGGCTGCTGCCGGCGGACAGCCCGCCGAGGTAGAGGTAGTAGGCGGCCCTGTCGTCCCAGACCGGCCTCTTGAGCACCGGCCGCCCGTAGTAGGACCGGAACTCGGCCCGGGGCACCATCGGCTGCTCGCGCGAGCCGTCGTCGCCGCGCCGGCGCCGGCGCCCGTCCTGCCGGGGCGGGCCGCTGCCGCCGGGCCCGCTCACCGGTCCCGACCCTCCGCGAAGACCGAGACCGCGGCGGCGAACAGGGCCAGCGCGGCCGCGCCGGCGTACCGCCACATCCGCGGCAGGTCGCGGGTCGGCACCACCGGGTCCGGCGGCAGCCCGTACACCTCCGGCTCGTCCAGCAGCAGGAAGAACGCGCCGTTGCCGCCGACCCCGTCGTGCGGGTCCTCGCCGTATAGCCGGGCCTCCGGCACCCCGGCCTCGTGCAGCTGCTCGACCCGGGCGGCGGCCCGCTCCCGCAGCTCGTCCAGCGGACCGAACTGGATGGAGTTGGTCGGGCAGGCCTTGGCGCAGGCCGGCTCCAGCCCGTCGTGCAGCCGGTCGTAGCACAGCGTGCACTTCCAGGCCCGGCCGTCGCCCTCCCGCCGGTCGATCACCCCGTACGGGCAGGCGGAGACGCAGTAGCCGCAGCCGTTGCAGATGTCCTGCTGCACGACCACCGAGCCGAACTCGGTCCGGAACAGCGCACCCGTCGGGCACACGTCCAGGCAGGCGGCGTGCGTGCAGTGCTTGCACACGTCGGAGGCCATCAGCCAGCGGAACTCCTGCCGGGTCTCGGCGCCGGTGCCCGCACCGGGCAGCGAGAACGAGGGCATCCCGAGGTCGACCGGCCGGCGCGGCTCCACCGCCGGTGGCACGGTGCCGAGCGGCCGCTCCTGCTCGATGAAGGCGACGTGCCGCCAGCTGTTCGCGCCGAGGTTGCCGGTGTTGTCGTACGACATGCCGAGCAGGTTGAAACCGTCGTCCGGGAGCAGGTTCCACTCCTTGCACGCCACCTCGCAGGCCTTGCAGCCGATGCAGATCGAGGTGTCGGTGAAGAAGCCCACCCGGGGCGGGTGCTCGGTGTGCCCCGCGTCGCCCGCCACGTCGTCGAGCGGGCCGTAGAGGCTGTCGGTCATCCGTCACCATCCTCTTCGGACGCGGGGCCGAAGGCGGGGTCGTGCGCACCCTCCAGGTGGGCCTTTCCGGCCTCCGCGCCCACGGTGGCGACCCGGGTGCCGGTCTCCACGGTCACTCCTGCCCGCCGCCGGTAGTCGGCCACGTAGTCGAGCAGCTCCGGCCCGCGCGGCCGCCGCCCGGGCCGGATGTCGCAGGTGGCCACTTTGGACTCCTGGATCAGCACGTTCGGGTCGAGCGCCACGCCGAACAGGTCGTTCGCCGAATCGCCGGTCACCAGGCCCGAGCTGCCCCAGTGGTAGGGCATCCAGACCTGGTGCACCGTCCGGTCGCCCACCCGCAACGGGGTGAGCCGGTCGGTGACCAGCACCCGGCACTCGATCGCGGTCCGGCTGGTCACCGCGTGCGCCCAGCCCAGGTGCTCCAGCCCCCGCTCGCGGGCCAGCTCCGGGGACACCTCGACGAACATCTCCGGCTGCAGCTCGGACAGGTACGGCAGCTGCCGGCTCATCCCGCCCGCGGTGTGGTGCTCGGTCAGCCGGGAGGTGGTCAGCACGTACGGGAAGACCTCGGCGTGCGGCTCCGGCGGCGACGGGTTGGACGGGTTGTCCGGGCGGCCGTAGACCT
>JBJMII010000205.1:0-12800 GCA_045806925.1 Mycobacteriales bacterium | reverse complement strand
CTCCGGAGAGGATCGCCGGCCGGCCGAGGGGTCTGTGGGGCCCGGGTAGGCGCCGGGGGCCCGGAGGGCTCAGACGGTGAGGATCTCGCCGCCGTCGACGCCGATCACGTTGCCGGTGAGCCAGGACGACCGGGCGCCGGCCAGCAGCACGATCGCCTCGGCCACGTCCTCCGGCGTGGTCAGCCGGCGGTGCGGGTTGGCCAGCCGGGCCCGCTCGCTGAGCTCCCTGCTCTCCGGGATCCGCAGGAACGACGGGGTCAGCGTGATGCCGGCCCGGATCGCGTTCACCGCGGCGCCGCGCGGGGCCAGCTCGACCGCGAGCTGCCGGACGTGTGACTCCAGCGCGCACTTCGCCGCCGAGACCGCCCCGTACGACCTCGCCACCCGGGCGGTGCCGGAGCTGGTGAGCGCGAAGATCCGGCTCCGGTCGTCGAGGAGCCCGGCCCGCAGCAGGTCCTGCACCCAGTAGACGAGGCTGTGCGCCATCACCGACAGCGTCATGTCGAGCTGCCGCTGGCTGACCTCCTCCTCGCCCGCCGGGACGGCGCCGTCCGAGCCGTCCGCGGCCGGCAGGAACGGGGCCAGCGTGCCGAAGGCGAGCGAGTGCACGACCACCCGGACACCGCCGCCGCCGACCCGCTCCACGATCTCCGGCAGCACCCGCTCCCGGCCGGCCGGGCTGGCCGCGTTGTCGTTGACGAAGTGCGCCTGCACGCCGTGCTTGCGGACCTCCTCGACCAGCTCGTCGACCGCCTGCTGGCGCCGGGCGGTGTCGAGGTGCACGCCGACGATGTTGGAGCCGGCCTCGGCGAGCCGCAGCGCGCAGGCGCGCCCCATCCCGCTCGACGCGCCGAGCACCACGCTCCATGATCCGGCCAGGGTCTGCTCCACGCCGTGGTCCTCCCTCGTCGTCGCGATGTGCCGGGTGGGTCAGGAAGCCGGCCGCAGCCGGACTCCGGCGAGGTGCCCGTGCGGCCCCACGGACAGCACCAGCCCGGCAGCGTGCCCGGCGGCCAGCCCGGCCAGCTGGAGCACCGGCGAGACGGTGAACTCCTGGCCGGTGGCGCCGGGCAGCTCGACCGCCGCCAGCGCGACCCCGGCCCGCCCGGCCCACTGCCGGCAGGCCTCGTCCACCTGGTCGCGCAACGGGAAGCTGCCCGCGGGCGGCGCGTACGGCAGCTCGCCGGTGACGCCGTCGAGCAGCGCGCCGAGCGACCTGGCGACGGCCCCGGCCAGCTCGTCCGGGCGGTCGGCCAGGTGCCCGACGAAGACCGAGAAGCCGCCGGCCACCTCCGGGCCGGGCGGCGCCGCCCGTCGCCGCGCGTCCGCGGCCCGCTCCAGCACCACGCAGCAGGCGCCCTCGCCGGCGAACGGCGCCCCGACCACCCGGGCGGCGCCGGCCACCGGCCGCTCCTCGGTCGCGCCGGCGATGCCGGCCCGGGCGCGCCCGTGCAGCAGCGCCGAGCGCAGCGTGAGCACCGCCTCCAGGCCGGCGACCATCGGGTTGGTCAGCGACAGGTTGAAGGCGCGCAGCCCGTGCCGCATCGAGATCTGGCTGGCCGGGATGTTGACCGAGAAGCTCGGCGCCTCTGCCGGGCTGATCCCGGCCGCGGTCTCGGCCGCCACCACGTCGTCGAACCGGCCGACCACCGGCGCGGCCGCGAAGTTGGTCCCGATCGCCACCCCGACCTCGTCGTCGGCCAGCGCGGCCGGCTCGAAGCCGGCGTCCTTCATGGCCAGCTGGGCGGCCGCCAGCACGTACCGGGTGGCCGGGGTGAGGTAGCGCCAGCCACGCGGGCCGAGGTGCTCGGTCGGATCGAACCAGGAGCCGTCCTCGCCCGCCTCCTCGGCCCGGACCACGCCGTGACCGGTCAGCAGCACCGCCTGGTCCGGCCCGGTCACCGCTCGCCCCGCCCGACCAGGACGGAGATGTTGTTGCCGCCGAAGGCGTACGCGTTGACCAGGATGTGCCGCGGCTCGGAGTGCAGCGGCGAGCCGGTGGGCAGCCGGATCGCGCAGTCCGGGTCCGGCTCCGCCAGCGGGACGTTGGGCGGGACGGTGCCCCGGTCCAGCATCAACATCGCGGTGAGCAGCGCGAAGGCGCCGGCCGCGCCACCGGTGTGGCCGAGCAGCGCCTTGAGGCTGTAGACCGGCAGCGTCCCGGCGGCCGCGCCGAGCGCCCGGTGCAGCGCGCGGCTCTCGACCACGTCGTTCAGCGGGGTGCCGGTGCCGTGCGGCACCACGCAGCCGATGTCCGCAGGCTCGACCGCGGCCTCGGCCAGCGCCGCCTCCATCGCCCGGACGATCTGCCGGGCGCCGGCCTCCGGCGCGGTGGCGTGGTGGCCGTCGCAGCTCCAGCCGGTGCCCTCGACCACCCCATAGTACCGGTCGCGGCCCCGGGCGCGGGCGTGCGACTCGGACTCCAGCACCAGGAAGGCGGCACCCTCGCCGAAGATGGTGCCCTTGCGGCGTGCGTCGAAGGGCCGGCACCGCTCCGGGTCGAGCGCGCCCAGCCGGTTGAAGCAGGCGACGCCGACCCGGGTGTAGCCGTCCGCGCCGCCGGCCAGCACGACGTCAGCCCGACCGTCCCGGATCATGTCCACGCCGAGACTCACGCTGTACGCCGAGGCCGAGCAGGCCGTGCTGACGCTGACCACCGGGCCGCCGACGCCGAGCCGGCCGGCGAGCACCGAGCCCACCTTGAACGGGAAGGCGTCCAGCCCGTCCGGCTGCGCGCCGTCCTGCCGCGCCCGCTCGGGCAGGCTGCAGTCGCCGACCCCGGTGCCGACCGCTACCCCGACCCGGTCCGCCCGGACGGGGCCGCCGGCGGCCAGCTCGCCGTCCTCGACCGGGAGGCCCGCGTCGACCAGGGCCGCGGTGCCGGCGTGCACCGCGAAGGTGGAGGTCCGGCCGGGGCGGCCGGCGCCGTCCGCCGACGGCGGCGGCATCGGGCCGATCCCGTAGAGCAGCCGGATCTTCATGTTGGCGTCGGGGTCGTCCACCGGCGCCGGGGCGCTGCGGGCGCCGAGCAGGCCGGTCCAGTAGCTGTCCAGATCGGAGCCCAGGCAGGAGACCACGCCCAGGCCGGTGACCAGCACGCGCTCCATAAGCAGCTCCGGCGTCTCGGATCCGGCCCTCGCATCCGAGACCAGGAGGACCATGCCGATTAGGACATTAGTCGGACAAGAGGACAGGGACAACCCCTCAACCGGGCTCGACGCTCTCCCGCGCCGGTGGCGCGGCCGGCATGAAGCCGGCCCGGTCCAGCAGCTCGGTGACCCGCCGCACGTACTCCTCCGGCTCCATCATCACCGACTGCGTGTGGTACGCCCGGGGCACCACCCACAGGCTCGCGGACGGGTAGTGGGCCAGCTGCTCGCGCGAGTCGGCCGGCCGCACGATCGGGTCCCGCTCGCCGCAGACGAACAGGACCGGCACGGTGGGGTCCGGCAGCAGCTGGGGCCACTCGGCCGGCTGGAAGAAGAAGACCGACGCCCGGGTGAAGGCGAACCGGCCGATCCGGAACATCAGCGGCCCGCGCAGCAGCCGCGGCATCCGGGACCTCGCCACGTCGTACGTCCGGCGGATGGTGCCGACCAGGTCCATCGCCGGGCCGCTGTCGCAGACCACCGCCCGGACCAGCTCGGGCTCCCGCCGGGCCGCCCACATGGCGGTCCAGGCGGACATCGAGAAGCCGATCAGCGCGACCTTGCGCCCGGCCGCCTCCGGCCGTCCGGCCACGTACCGCACCATCCGGTGGAAGTCGATCCCGGTCAGCGCGGACTGCCCGCGCGGCAGGTGGTCCTGCGCGCTATCCCCGTGGTTGCGCATGTCGAAGGTGAGCACGTGGTAACCGGCGTCGTGCAGCCGCCTGGCCAGCCCCATCACGCTGCCGCTGTCCCGGCGGATGCCGTGCCCGATCACGACCACGTCCGCGGGGCCGGCCGCCGGGATGAACCAGCAGGCCAGCGGGAGCCCGCCGGCGCCCGGCACCATCACCCGCTCGGCCGCCAGCCCGACGGTCTCCGGCCGCTGCCGGGTCGGCCGGACCGGCGGGTGGTAGACCCGCCAGGCGGCCAGCACCGACTGCCAGACGGTGATGAGCACCGGGACGACGATGACGACGGCGAGCAGGTCGAGCGCCCGGTCCGGCAGCGACGACCCCGAGGGCCGGGGGCGCTTGCCGGCCGCGGCCGCCCCGACCGCCGCAGGCGTCCCCGAGGCGGGTCCGGCGTCTTGCACGTGCACCTCCCGCTGGCACCACCCGACAGAACCCGACGAGTCAGTCATAAGGACGCTAGACGCCCAGGACAACATGGGCAACCCTGGACGGGCCGTACACACCCAGACCAGGAGGAGCAGGCATGACAGAGGCGGCAGTGACGTACGATCCCCGCTCTCCCGGCTTCCTCTCCGATCCTTACCCGCACTACGCCCGGTTGCGGGCGGAGAACCCGATCCACCGCACCCGGTTCGGCTTCGTCATCCTGACCCGGCACCGCGATCTTCGCGCCGCGTACGACAGCACGGAGCTGTCCCGCAACACCCGGCTCTGGGACGGCTTCGAAGGCTGGCGCCGCGGCAGCACCGACGGCCCGCTGGAGCGGATGATGCAGAGCTGGCTGGTGATGATCGACCCGCCCCGGCACACCCCGCTGCGGGCGATCCACGAGGCCGCCTTCGACCGGGACCGGATCTCCTCGGCGCAGCCGGTGATCGAGAAGATCGTCGGCGACCTGCTCGACGCCGCGGCCGCGGCCGGCGGGATGGACGCGGTCGGCGACTTCGCCGACAAGGTCCCGGTCTACGTGATCAACCAGCTGCTCGACCTGCCGCGGGAGGACTGGGACCAGTTCGTCGCGTGGTCACGGGCGATCTCCTCGACCTCGGAGGCGTTCCTGACCCGGAAGATCCTGGCCGAGGGCACCGAGGCGCTGGCCGGCTTGCACGCCTACCTCCGGCCGCTGGCCGAGCAGCGTCGCCGGGATCCCGGTGACGACCTGCTCAGCGCGCTGGCCACCATCTCCTCCGACGGCGTGCGGCTGGAGGACGACCTGCTGCTGGACAGCCTGATCTTCCTCTACCAGGCCGGCCACCCCACCGGCGGCCAGCTGCTCGCGCTCGCACTGCACTCGCTGCTTCGGCACCCGGACCAGGTCGAGCGGCTGCGGGCCGACCCGGCGCTGCTGCCGGGCGCCGTGGAGGAGCTGCAGCGCTATGACGGCCCGGTGCAGATGAACGACCGGGTCGCGGTCCGGGACATGGTCTTCGCCGGGGTCGAGCTCAAGGCCGGCGAACTGGTCCGGCTGTGCATCGCCGCGGCCAACCGGGATCCGGAGCGCTTCGCCGAGCCGGACCGCCTCGACGTCGGACGGGCGCCGGACAGCCAGCTCGGCTACGGCCGGGGCCTGCACTACTGCATCGGCGAGCAGCTGGGGCGGGTGCAGACGCGGGTCGCCATCAGGGGGCTGCTCGACCGGGCGCCCGGGCTGCGGCTGGGCGAGGAGGAGGTGTCCTTCCTCCCGTCGGTCAGCAACCGGGGCCTGGCCCGGATGGTGGTCGACTTCTGACCGGGCCCTACCGATGCCGCGCGACTCGGGCCGGGTGGCGGGCGGTCGGCGCCGGGTGGCGCCGCCGCCCGCGTCGCCTCGAGCCGTCAGCTCTCCGCGAGCTTCGCCGTGACCAGGTCGCGGACCTGCCCGAACGAGGAGATGTTCTTCAGCTCGTCCTCGTCGAGCGCGATCTTGTACTTCTTCTCGAGCGCCACCATGACCTCGAGGGCCATGAGGGAGTCCACGTTCAGATCCTTGACGAAGTCGGCGCTGTCCGTGACCGCACTGGTGTCCAGGTCGAGGACGCCAGCGACGAGGCCGCGTAGCTCTTCCGTGTCCAGGGTCTCAACAGGGCTCGTCGACATCGCAGCTCCCTCGGGGGGTCGTCGGAGTGGACGGAACGTCCGAGTCGGACTCTACAGCGCAGAATTGTCCAGAAGCTAGCAGCCCAGCCGCATAACCTCACAGATACCAGATGTGGTCGTATTCGCCACAGACGGCAATGACCTCGTGGTCGTCGACCGGCTCGATGCCCTCGATCAGCGGTCGGCCGGCCAGCCCGTGCACGTGGAGTGAAGTGCTGGAGACGAGCAGCCGGACGCCGGCGGACCGCAGCCGGCCGATCGTGTCCCGGTAGTCCGGCAGGTGCGCCAGCTCGGCGGACCCGAGCCGGAGCGGCGGCGGCGGCGGCGCGTCCACCGCGTAGCCGGCGGCCGGGCCGCGCAGCAGCACCGCCGTCGGGTGCTGCTGGTGCAGCGCCTCCATCAGCCACAGCACGTGCGCGTACCGCTGCTCGACCGCGCCGCGGTGCGCCCGCTCCACGATGACGAGGACGGGCACGTCACTTCACCCCGAGGACGAGCGCGACATCGGCGCAGACCGCCCGCTGGACGAACTCGTACGGCGGGCGCACCCGCACCTGCGGCACCTGGTCGAGCGCCCCGCGCTCCTCCGCGCAGAACCGGCAGACCAGCCACTGCAGCGACTCGCCGGCCCAGTCCAGCAGGTCGATCGCCAGCGCGGAGGTGGACGGGAAGCGGACCGTCCAGGTCTGCGCGTTGCGCGGCTTCGTGGGCCCGAGCGCGGCGGCCGTGAGCGTGGTCGAGAAGCCGCAGGTCCAGACGGTGACCCGGTGCCGCTGGCGGACCGCCTCGTCGGCGATCCGCAGCGCGGTGGTCAGCTGGTCCGACTCGTACGGCGGGCCGATCAGGCCGAGGAAGACCGAGCGGCCGGCCGGCATCAGTGCCAGACCGGCACCACGCCGGGGGTGGTGAGGATGCGGACCACGTCCGAGACGCCGCCGAGCCTGATGCCGGCGCCGGCCGGTGCCGGCAGGCCGCGGGTGGCGAGCGAGTAGTCGTCCGCCCAGACCGTCACCCCGGCGTCGGCCAGGTCGAGCAGCGTGCCGATCCGGCCGGCCATGGTCACCGCGTTCTGCACCAGGAAGAGGGACACGTCGTGGCCCGCCTCGCGCAGCCCGCGGACCATTCCGAGCATGCTCAGCACGTCCGGGCTCTCCTGCTCCGAGCGGCTCTCGATGAATAGGTAGGTCCGCGATCCCGACGTGCCTGCGGCCACTCGCTCCACCCGCTCCCTGACCTCCGGAGTGCCTGGACATTACCATCTTCGCCGCTTATGGTCCTCTCGACCGGTCCGCGACATTAAGGCGTTCTCCAGGACGGGGAGTGGTGCGGTGTCCGATCCGCTGACCAGGCCGGTTCGGCGCGAGGTCGCGTCGCCGCTGGTGGCGCCGGTGCAGGTGGAGAGCCCGGAGGCGGGGCGGGCCAGCTCCCGCTTCACGCTCGACCCGGCCGAGCCGCTGCTGGCCGGGCACTACCCCGGCTTCCCGATCTTCCCGGGCGTCTGCCTGGTCGAGTGCGCGCACCGGACCTCGCTCGGCGCCCTGGACGGACCGGCCCGGCTCACCGAGGTCGAGTCGGCGCGCTTCCTCGGCCCGGTCTTCCCCGGCGACACGGTGCACACCGAGGCGGTCGCCGAGCCGGTCGGCGGCGGCTGGCGGTGCCGGGTCCGGCTGGCCGCTGAGGGTCCGGAGGGCCCGGAGGGCCGGCACGGGCCCGGTCCCGGCGGGCCCGGCGGTCCGGGTGGGGACGGGCGGCGGCAGGTCGCGGTGGTCCGGCTGCGGTACGGCCGGGGAGCGGCATGATCGACAACGACGGCATCCGCCGGCTGCTGCCGCACCGCCCGCCGATGCTGCTGCTGGACGAGGTGCGCGAGGCGGTGCCGGGCGAGTCGCTGGTCGCGGTCAAGGCGGTGACCCCGGCCGAGCCCTGCTACGCCGGCCTGGTGCCGGGCGCCGACGACGCGTACCCGCCGACCCTGCTGATCGAGTCCTGGTGCCAGGCGGCGGCGCTGCTGGCGCTGCTGGACACCCCCAACCCGGACGTGCTCAGCGGCCGGGTCGCGCTCTTCGGCGGCATCGGCGGGCTCCGCTTCGGCCGGCCGGTCCGGCCCGGCGACCTGCTGGTGCACCGGGCCCGGCTGAGCCGGCTGTTCGAGGACGCGGCCGTGCTCACCGGCACCGCGGAGGTCGACGGCGAGACCGTGCTGGAGGTCGAGCAGATCGTCGTCGCCTTCCGGGAGGCCGGTGCGCTGGCCGGGGCCGGGGCCGGCGCCGCGCCAGGTCGGTAACTGTCGGCACCTGTCGTAACTGCGGAGAGGAGAGCGGGAAATGGAGCCGGACAGCCGCCCGGTCGCGCTGGTCAGCGGAGGATCGCGGGGGATCGGCCGAGCGATAGTGCTGCGGCTGGCGCGGGACGGCTACGACGTCGCCTTCACCTACCACCAGCGCGCGGACGCCGCCGAGGAGGTCGGCAAGGAGGCGGCCGAGGCCGGCGCCGCGGTGCTGCAGCGGCAGCTGGACGTGCGGGACGCCGCCGAGGTCGCCGCGTTCGTCAAGCAGACCGAGCGGGAGCTCGGCCCGCTCGACGCGGTGGTCACCAACGCCGGCATCGTCCGGGACCAGCCGCTGGTGATGATGTCGGCGGAGGACTGGGACCAGGTCCGCGGCACCAACCTGGACGGGACGTACAACGTCTGCCGGTCGGTGATCTTCTCGATGATGAAGCGGAAGGCCGGGGCGATCGTCACGCTGTCCTCGGTGGTCGGCCTGTCCGGCAACGCGACCCAGGCCAACTACGCGGCGGCGAAGGCGGGGATCATCGGGCTGACCCGGTCGATCGCCCGCGAGGTGGGCCGGCACGGCATCCGGGCCAACGTGGTCGCCCCGGGGTTCATCGAGACCGACATGACCGCGGCGCTGCCGGCCAAGGCGCGGGAGCGTAACGTCGCGCAGATCCCGATGGGCCGGATGGGTACCCCGGACGAGGTGGCCGAGCTGGTCGGCTTCCTGGTCTCGCCGAAGGCCAGCTACATCACCGGGCAGGTCTTCGCGGTGGACGGCGGGATCGTGCTGTGAGCCCCGCCCCGGGACCCGACCCCGGCCCCGATGCGCTTGCCGAGGAGCTGGCCCGTCCTCCGGCGCGCCTGCGGGGGACACAGCGCCGCCGGGCCCCGCGAGAGCCGGTCTTTTACTTCTCGCTGCGCAGCCCGTACTCGTGGCTGGCGTACCGGGACCTGCTGGACCGGTACCCGGACGTGGCCGAGCGGGTCCGCTGGGAGCCTTTCTGGGAGCCGGACGAGCATTGGCGCCGGGTGCTCGGCGAGGCCGGCGTGCGCTTCCACTACGTGGACATGTCCCGCGCCAAGGCGCTGTACGTGCTGCAGGACGTGCGCCGGCTGGCCCGCGACCGCGGGCTGGCACTCACCTGGCCGGTGGACCGGGCGCCGCGCTGGGAGGTCGCGCACTTCGCCTTCCTGCGGGCCCGGCGGCAGGGCCGGGGCCGGCCCTTCGTCGCCGCGGTCTACCGGGCGCGCTGGGAGCAGGGCCGGGACATCAGCGACCCGGCGACGGTCGGCGCGATCGCGGCGGAGATCGGCCTGGACGCGGCCGAGCATGCCGGTGCGGTGGAGGACCCGGACCTGCGGGACGAGGCGCTGGACGCGCTGCGGGCGCTGGACGCCGACGGCGTCTTCGGGGTGCCCTTCTTCGTGACCGGCCGGGAGCGCTTCTGGGGACTGGACCGGCTGGCCGCGTTCGCGGCGCTGGTCCGCACCGCGGAGCAGCCCGCCACGGAGCAGCCCGCCGCGGAGCAGCCCTCGACGGAGCAGCCCGCCGCGGACCCGCTGGCCGCGGACCGGGCCGCGGGAGACCAGTCCATGCGGCCGGCCGCCGTGCAGCAGGCCGGCCCGGCGGATCTCGCGGCGGGCGAGCCGGTACTGGTGCCGGGCGGCGACATCGGCCACGCCGGCGGCTGCGGCTGAGCCGCCGGGTGGCCGGGCGCGCCCGACTCTGGTCCAGCCCCGCCGCGTACCACCGAATCGGACCGCCCGAGTGAGGTGGCACGGGCCGGGCAGCCGACGGTTGCGGAGCCGGCCCGGTCGAGCAGGTCTCGGTCAGGTCGGCTTCCTTGCCGGAAGCGCGGTATCACCGGGGATGTCGGCACCCGCCGGACGGCGCTGTAGGCTCGCCGCGTCCGTTTCGCCGGGAGGTGGGTGCCGTCGTCCGCCGCTGGTCCTCCCCTTCGGCGCCGCCCCGCGGCACTCCTTCGATGCCCGCGGCACCGGTGGGTGAGCCGGCGCTCGACCTGACCGGACCGTGGCCACCCCCGGGGCCGGAGTGTCGCCGGCTGTGGCTGGCCGCGGCCGGCCGGGCGGTGGCCGAGGACGCGGCCTGGCTGACCGCGTTCCCGGCCGGCGACGCTCAAGTCCGCGAGCAGCTGGGCGGGCTGCTCGGGACCGACCCGCGGCGGCTGGTGCTGACCAGCGGCATCCGGGCGGGGGCCGCGGCGCTGGCCCGGACGGCGAGGCGGGTGCTGATCGAGTGCCCGACCTTCGCCGGCGTCCCGCCGGTCTTCGCCTCCGCCGGCTGCGAGGTCCGGCTGCGGCCATGGGAGGCGCTGGCCGGCGAGCAGCGCCGCTGGTCGCCGGACCTGGTCTGGCTCACCTCGCCGGCGCGGAACCCGGACGGCCGGACCGCGCCGCCCGAGCTGCTGGCGGAGCTGGCCGCCGGCGGGCGGGTGGCCGTCAACACGGTCTACCGGTGGTTCGCCGCGCCGGCGCGGCTGCCGGCCGGCTGCGTGGTCGTCGGCGGCACCAGCAAGCTGGCCGGCGGCGGCACCCGGATCGGTTGGCTGCACCACCCGGACGGGCCGGTCGACCCGGCGCCGGCCGAGCGCGCGACCGCGCCGGCGCACCTGCTGCAGCGGACCTGGGCGCACTTCCTCGGCGCGGACGGGCTGGCCGCGCTGGACCGCTCGATGGTGCGGCCGGTCGGCCGCGCCGCCGCCGCGTACCGGGCCGCGGCCGGGCTGCCGGCGGTCCCGGACCCGGTCCCGTTCCTGCTGCTCGACCCGGCGCCGGGGGTGTCCGAGGACGATCTGGTCGCCGCCTTCGGGCGGCGCGGGCTGCGGGTCGGGCCGGGGACGGCTTTCCACGCGCCGAGCCCGACCGTCCGGGTCTGCTTCGCTCGGCTGTCCGAGGCCGAGGCGGCGGAGGCCGGGAAGCGGACCCGCGCTCTCGCCGCCGCGGGGTCGGTCCGGCTGGACCAGTCCTTGCCGTCCGGGACATCTCCAGGAGACCGGCGGTAGGCGACGCCGACGAGTAGCCGCGGTGCCGCCGGCAGGGTCGGCCGTGCTCCCACCGGCCGGTCGACGTCCGCCGGCTCAGCCGGTCGCGAGGACCTGGGGGGCGGCCTCCTTGATCCGGCTGCGCAGCCACTTCGCGCACGTCCCCGTCTCGGTGTGGCACGGGGTGGCCGCGGAGAGCAGCTCGGCGGCCCGGACGGCCGGGCCCACCGCGGTGTTCCTACGGCTGCTCCGGGACGATCAGCCACATCGCGAGGTAGATCAGAGCACCGGCGCCCCCCAACACAGCCAGGACGACGAAGAGGACCCGGATCACGGTCGGGTCGGTGTTCAGGTACTCGGCGAGGCCACCGCACACGCCGGCCAGCTTGCGGTCCTTGCGGCTGCGATACAGCTTGCGGGTCGGCTCCATGGTCAGCTCCTTGCTCGGCCGTGCTCCCAGCCCACCACCGGAGTGGGCGGCGCGATAGAGCCGGATGACCCTGCCGAACCGGACGGCGGCACCGCTGCCCACCGCTCGGGAGCGTGGCCGCCGCTACGACGCCGGGCCGGCTGCGGTCGCGGGCCCGGGCGTACTCCGCAGCCGGCTCAGTTCCCGCCGGGCCAGCTCGTACGCCCTGCGCTCGATGTCGACGATCCGCTGACCGTTCATCATGTTCAGACCCATCAGGTTGAGCGCGGCCGCGTCCGGTTCGATCGTCACCACCGCGTCACCCCGCCGTCGCAGCGCCCAGACCTCCGCGCGCAGGTAGCGGTGGAACAGCAGCCGCAGCGGCAGGTCGGCCCGCGGGCCGCGCAGGGCCGTCGGCCGCACCGACATCGGCGAGCTGATCACCACCAGGTCCAGGTCACACGAGCTGAGCAGGTCGGCGTTCGTCGGCGAGTGCACGCCGCCGTCGACGTAGGCGGTCCCGTCGATCTCCACCGGGGAGAAGTACGCCGGGATGGCGCAGGACGCGGCGACGGCGGAGCCGACGTCCGTCACCGGCTCCCCGGACCGGCCGAAGACGACCCGGTGGCCGTCGCCCCGCCGAACGGCGACGATCCACAACGCCGCCCGGGGCCAGCTCTGGCCGTGGCTGTCCCGCAGCGCCTCGGCGATGAACTGTGCGGACGTCCGGCCGTTGACGAAATCCGGGCCGAGCAGCAGCGCGTTCAACGCCTGGCGAGGTCGACGAATGGTGGCCAGCGCCCCGGCCCGGTCGCGCAGGCGGCCCGGCCGAGGACGCTCGCCGACCGGCTCGGCGGGACCGGCCACCGGCTGGCGGCGGATGGAGGCCGCCACGATGGAGCCGGCCGAGGTGCCGACGACCACGGCCGCCGACCGGGGATCCAGGCCCACCTCCGGCAGCGCCCGCAGCACCCCCCGATGGAACGCCTCCCCGGCGGTGCCGCCCGCGCCCAGCACGAGGGCGAAGCGCATCGTGGTTCGTACGGTCATGCGCTCTCCGGTCGGTCGGGGCTCGGCCGATTCCGACGTGCCCGGCAGACCGCGCGGGAAACGGATCCACCGGCGCCCGGATCCGCGGTCCCGGGTAATGGGCCATCAGCCGGCTGCGGGACCCGCCGCCGCTGTCCCGCGCCG
>JBJMII010000204.1:0-8096 GCA_045806925.1 Mycobacteriales bacterium | reverse complement strand
GTGCCGGCGACCTTGAAGTCCATGTCGCCGTACGCGTCCTCGGCGCCGAGGATGTCGGTGAGCGCCACGTACTGCGTCTTGCCGTCCACCTCGTCGGACACCAGGCCCATCGCGATCCCGGCCACCGGCGCCCGCAGCGGCACGCCCGCGTTGAGCAGCGACAGCGTCGAGGCGCAGACCGAGCCCATCGAGGTCGACCCGTTGGAGCCGAGCGCCTCGGACACCTGGCGGATCGCGTACGGGAACTCCTCGCGGCCGGGCAGCACCGGGATCAGCGCCCGCTCGGCCAGCGCGCCGTGCCCGATCTCGCGCCGCTTCGGGGAGCCGACCCGGCCGGTCTCACCGGTCGAGTACGGCGGGAAGTTGTAGTTGTGCATGTAGCGGCGGCTCTTCACCGGCGAGAGGGTGTCCAGCTTCTGCTCCATGCCCAGCATGTTGAGCGTGGTGACACCGAGGATCTGCGTCTCGCCCCGCTCGAACAGCGCCGAGCCGTGCGCGCGCGGCAGGATCTCCACCTCGGCGGACAGCTGCCGGATCTCGGTCGGGCCGCGGCCGTCGATGCGGACCTGGTCGCGCAGGATCCGCTGCCGGACCAGCTTCTTGGTCAGTGCCCGGAACGCGCCGGAGATCTCCTTCTCGCGGCCGGCGAACTCGTCGCCGACCCGCTCCGAGGCGAGCCGCTTGACCCGGTCGAGCTCGGCCTCCCGCTCCTGCTTCGCGCCGATGCTCAGCGCCCGCGCCAGCTCGTCGGACACCGCGGCCTCGACCGCGGCGAGCACGTCGTCGCCGTACTCCGGGAAGGTCGGGAACTCGGCGGTCGGCTTCGCGGCCACCCGGGCGAGCTCGGCCTGGGCGGCGACCAGCGTCCGGATGAACGGCTTCGCCGCCTCCAGGCCGGCCGCGACGACCTCCTCGGTCGGCGCGGTGGCGCCGTCGCCGACCAGCCGGATCGCACCCTCGGTCGCCTCGGCCTCGACCATCATGATCGCGACCGCGGAGTCACCGCCGGCCGCCTCGTCGGTCACCCGGCCGGCGACGACCATGTCGAAGGTCGCGGCCTCCAGCTCGGAGTGGGTCGGGAAGGCGACCCACTGGCCGTCCACCAGCGCCACCCGGGTGGCCCCGATCGGGCCGGAGAAGGGCAGGCCGGACAGCTGGGTGGAGATCGACGCCGCGTTGATCGCGAGCACGTCGTAGAGGTGGTCCGGGTGCAGCGAGAGCACCGTGATGACCACCTGGACCTCGTTGCGCAGGCCCTTGACGAACGACGGGCGCAGCGGCCGGTCGATCAGCCGGCAGGTGAGGATCGCGTCCTCGCTCGGCCGGCCCTCCCGGCGGAAGAACGAACCGGGGATCCGGCCCGCCGCGTACATCCGCTCCTCGACGTCGACGGTGAGCGGGAAGAAGTCGAACTGCTCCTTGGGGTGCTTGCCGGCGGTCGTCGCCGACAGCACCATGGTCTCGTCGTCGAGGTACGCGACGGCGGAGCCGGCGGCCTGCCGGGCCAGCCGGCCGGTCTCGAAGCGGACCGTGCGGGTGCCGAAGCGACCGTTGTCAATCCTCGCCTCGGACTCGTGGATGGTGCTCTCTGACACTCTCGGTGCCCTTCCTGCGTCGTCCGGCCGGATGGCGGCGGCGTCAGGAGCTTCTCCGGCGGGCCGGTCTTCGATGGGAGCGCCCGGGCTCGTCCTCCCGGGGGCCACTACCGAGGACCGGCGGCGGGCGGACGTCCTCCCGGCGCCAGGCACTCCGGCTCGGAGCCCTGAACCCGTACGGCGGGGTGCCGTACGAGGAAGGGGAGCGGCCTGGCCGGCCACTCCCCCGTCGTGCGCGCTACCGGCGCAGACCCAGTCGCTCGATCAGCGACCGGTAGCGGGTGATGTCGGTCTTGGCGAGGTACTGCAGCAGCCGGCGCCGCCGGCCGACCAGCAGCAGCAGGCCGCGCCGGCTGTGATGGTCGTGCTTGTGCGTGCGCAGGTGCTCGGTCAGGTCGGAGATGCGGCGGGACAGCATCGCCACCTGGACCTCGGGGGACCCGGTGTCGCCGTCGGCGGTCGCGTAGTCGGACAGGATCTGCTTCTTCACGTCGCTGGCCAGCGCCACGCCGTCTCCCTCGGTCTGCTCTGGTGTGTGCCGCCGGTCGTCGTCACGGAGGCAGACTTCACACCGCCCCTGATGGTGCGTGACACCCAGGGTACCAGGCGTACGGCGGACACCGGTCAGCGCAGGATGCGGCGGGCCTTCTCGACGTCCCGGCCCATCTGGTCGACCAGGTCCTCGACCCGGTCGAACTTCTCCATGCCGCGGATCCGCTCGACGAACTCCACGCCCAGCTCGACGCCGTAGATGTCCTCGTCGAAGTCCAGGATGAACGCCTCGACGGTACGGTCCTTGCCCTCGAAGGTCGGGTTGGTGCCGACCGAGATCGCCGCCGGCAGCCGCTTCCCACGCAGCACCGCCCAGCCGGCGTAGATGCCGTCCGCCGGCACCGCGACGTGCCGGTCGGACCGCACGTTGGCGGTCGGGTAGCCGAGCTGCTTGCCGCGGCCGGCGCCGCGCACCACGATGCCGTCGATCCGGTGCGGCCGGCCCAGCGCCTGAGCCGCCCGGTCCACCTCACCCGCGTCGATGCTGGACCGCACGAAGGTGGAGGACAGCGTCACGTCGTCGTCGCGCAGCAGGGTGACCTCCTCGGTGGAGAAGCCGAACGTGCGCCCCAGGGTACGCAGCGTGCGGAGATCGCCCGCCGCTTTGTGCCCGAACCGGAAGTTCTCCCCCACCACGACCGCCCCGGCGTACAGGTGCTCGACCAGCACCAGGTGCACGAACTCGGCCGCCTCCAGCCGGCTGAACTCGGTGGTGAACGGCATCACGCAGAGCACGTCGACGCCGAGCTGCTCGAGCAGCTCGGCCTTGCGGCGCAGCGGGGTGAGCACCGCGGGGTGCGAGCCGGGCCGGACCACCTCGCTCGGGTGCGGGTCGAAGGTCAGCACCACCGCGGGCTGGTCGGTGTCCCGGGCCCGCTGCACGGCCCGGTCGATGATCTGCTGGTGCCCCCGGTGGACGCCGTCGAAGACGCCGATCGTCACGACGCAGCGTCCCCACCCCGACGGAGTGCTGTCGAGCCCTCGCCAGCGCAGCACTGGGCCAGCCTACCGGGGGCGGCCCCCGGACCCCGGGGCGGCCGGCCGGAGCCGCCGGTGGCCTCGGTCGGCGCGGTCACCCAGCGACCTGCCGGGTCTCGGTTCCGGTGGTCCGGTCCGCGGTCGCGACCGCAACCGGCGCGGGTCAGGCGGGGCGGAAGACGACCAGGGGGCGGGCGGTGCCGTCGCGCTCGGTCACCAGCGCGACGACCGCGCCGGCCGGGTCGAAGGCGCCGTACGGACCGGGGAGGCCGACCGGCGCGAGCCGGCCGCCGTGACCGAGCCGGGCGGCGCCGTCCGCGTCCAGGTCCCGGCGCGGGAAGGCGGCGGCGACCGCCGCGTCCAGCGGCACCGGCACCGGGTCGGCCAGCTCGGCGAGCTGCTCCAGCGTCACCGCGTCGGCGAGGGTGAACGGGCCCACCCGGGTACGGCGCAGCGCGGTCAGGTGGCCGCCGACACCCAGCGCCCCGCCGAGGTCCCGGGCCAGCGCCCGCACGTACGTCCCCGACGAGCAGTCCACCTCCACGTCCAGGTCGAGCAGCTCCGGCGCCGGCCGGCGCACCGCCACCAGGTCGAGCCTGGAGACCGTCACCCGCCGCGGAGCCAGCGCGACCTCCTCCCCCGCCCGGACCCGCGCGTACGCCCGCCGGCCGGCCACCTTCACCGCCGAGACCGCCGACGGGACCTGCTCGATGGCGCCGGTCAGCGCCGCCAGCCCGGCCCGGACCGCGTCCGGGGACACCGCCGCCGCGGACGACCCGCCGGTCACCTCCCCGTCGGCGTCGTCGGTCGCCGTCGACTGCCCGAGCCGTACGGTCGCCGCGTAGCCCTTGTCGGTCAGCGCGAGGTGCCCGAGCAGCTTGGTCGCCCGCTGCACCCCGAGCACCAGCACCCCGGTCGCCATCGGGTCCAGGGTGCCGGCGTGCCCGACCCGGCGGGTCCGGGCGATCCGGCGGACCCGGGCGACCACGTCGTGCGAGGTCCAGCCGGCGGGCTTGTCGACGACGACCAGCCCGGCGGCGGCCGGCCGGCCGGACCGGGTCATCCCGGCAGCCGGGGCGCCGCCGCCACGGCCGACCGGACCGCGGCGACGGTCGCGTCCAGGTCGAGGCCGGAGGTGAAGCCGGCAGCGAAGCGGTGCCCGCCGCCGCCGAGCGAGACCGCCGCGGCGCTGACGTCCACCCGGCCCTTGGACCGCAGCGAGACCGACCAGCCGGCACCCCCGGGCAGCTCCTTGCACACCGCCGCCACCTCGGCCTCGGCGGCCGTCCGGACCAGGTCGATGACGCTCTCGGCCTGGTCCGGGGTGAGCCCGGCCGCCGCCAGCTCCGCCACCCGGGTCTCGGTCCAGACCAGGCCGAGCCCGCCGGCCCCGGAAGGCTCCAACCGGGCCCGGGCCAGCGCGGCGCCGACCATGCCCAGCCAGCCGGCCGGGTGGGTGTCCAGCAGCTCGCGGGCGATCAGGTCGTGCCGGATACCGGTGCGCAGCAGCCGGGCGGCCAGCTCGTGCGTCTCGGCGGTGGTCGCGGCGAACTTGAACGCCCCGCTGTCGGTGACCAGCCCCGCGTAGAGGCAGGCGGCGACGTCCGCGTCCAGCGGCTCGTCCAGCCGGCGGACCAGCTCCTCGACCAGCACCGCGGTGGCCACCGCGGTCGGGTCGACCAGGTGCACCGCGCCGTAGCCGGTGTTGGAGGCGTGGTGGTCGACCACCAGCACCTCCGCCGCCGAGTCGACCAGGCCGGCCAGCGTGCCGAGCCGGTCCGCGCTGCCGGTGTCGAAGGTCACCAGCAGCGCCGGGGCCGCCGGCACCTCGTCCGGCCGGACCAGCAACCCGGCACCGGGCAGCCCGGCCAGCGAGGCCGGCAGGTCGAAGGGCTCGCTGAACGACGGCCACACCCGGCAGCCGCGCCGGTGCAGCACCTGGGCGAGCGCGAGCATGCTGCCCAGCGCGTCCGCGTCCGGGCTCAGGTGGCAGGCCAGCACCGCCTCCGGGCAGTCCCGGAGCAGGCCGACCGCCAAGTCCCACTGCACCTCAGCGGGACCAGCGGGACCGCTCGGCGCGCCCCGGCCCGGCGGCTGCTGCACGGTCACCCCGACGGGCACGCTCACGCCGACGGAGAGTGCCGGGGAACCCTGCCGCCGTCCAGCCGGACCGGCGCGTCCTCGCCCTCCGGCTCCGGCTCGTCACCGGCCGTCGACCGGTACGGGTCCGGGTCGCCCGCGTACGACGCGCCCTCGCGGACCTGGGCGAGACCGGCGTCCGCCTCCCGGGCGACCGCGAGCAGCTCGTCGATCTGCGCGGCGTGCTCGGGCACCGCGTCCGCGACGAAGGTCAGCGTCGGGGTGAACTTCACCCCGGTCTGCCGCCCGACCTGGGTGCGCAGCACCCCGCGGGCGCTCTCCAGCGCGGCCGCCGACTCGGCCCGGGCGGAGTCGTCGCCGTACACCGTGTAGTAGAGCGTCGCGTCCCGCAGGTCCGGGGTCAGCCGGGCGTCGGTGATCGTCACCATGCCCAGCCGCGGGTCCTTCACCTGCATCTCCAGCGTCGACGCGACGATCTCGCGGATGCGTACCGCGAGCCGCCGCGCCCGGGCGGGATCGGCCACCGGAACTCCCTCGTGTCGTCTCGTCCGTGTCGTGCGCCGGCCGACCCGGCGGTCAGTCGTCGGTGTCCCGGAACAGCTGCCGGCGGACCGACAGCAGCTCCACCTCCGGCCTTCCCGCGATCAGCCGCTCGCACGCATCGAGCACCTCGGTCACGTGCTCCGCGTCCGCCGCGACGGCAGCGACGCCGACCTGCACCCTGCGGTGCAGGTCGGCGTCCCCGACCTCGGCGGCCGCCACCGCGTACCGCCGGCGCAGCTCCGCCACCACCGGTCGCACCACGGACCGCTTCTGCTTCAGCGAGCGCACGTCGCCGAGCAGGAGGTCGGCCACCAGCGAGCCGGTGAACAATCTCGCGCTACGCCCGCGGCTTCTCGCGCAGCTCGAAGGTCTCGATCACGTCATCGATCTTGATGTCGTTGAACGAGCCGAGCCCGATGCCGCACTCGTAGCCCTCGCGGACCTCGGTCGCGTCGTCCTTGAACCGCTTCAGCGACGTCACCGTCAGGTTGTCGGCGACCACCGAGCCGTCCCGGATCAGGCGCGCCTTGGCGTTGCGCCGGATCTCCCCGGACCGGACGAGGCAGCCGGCGATGTTGCCGACCCGCGGCACCCGGAAGACCTCGCGGACCTCAGCCGTGCCGAGCTGCGCCTCCTCGAACTCGGGCTTGAGCATGCCCTTGAGCGCGGCCTCGATCTCCTCGATGGCCTGGTAGATGACCGTGTAGTAGCGGATCTCCACGCCCTCGCGGTCGGCCGCCTCGCGGGCTCGGCCGACCGGCCGGACGTTGAAGCCGATCACGATCGCGTCCGAGGCGGTGGCCAGGTTGACGTCGTCCTCGGTGATGCCGCCGACGCCGCGGTGGATGACCCGCAGCGACACGTCGTCGCCCACCTCGATCTTCAGCAGCGCGTCCTCCAGCGCCTCCACCGAACCGGAGCCGTCGCCCTTGAGGATGAGGTTGAGCTGCTCGACCGCGCCCTCCTTGAGCACCCGGTCCAGGTCGTCCAGCGAGATCCGGCGCCGCGCCTTGGCCAGCTGCGCGTTGCGCTCGCGGGCCTGCCGCCGCTCGGCGATCTGCCGGGCCACCCGGTCCTCGTCGACGACCAGGAAGCTGTCGCCGGCGCCGGGCACCGAGGTGAAGCCGAGCACCTGCACCGGGCGGGCCGGGCCGGCCTCGTCCAGCTGCCGCCCGTTCTCGTCGAGCATCGCCCGGACCCGCCCGAACGCGTCGCCGGACACGATCGAGTCGCCGACGTGCAGCGTGCCGCGCTGGACCAGCACGGTGGCCACCGGGCCGCGGCCCCGGTCGAGGTGCGCCTCGATCGCGGTGCCCTGCGCGTCCTGGTCGGGGTTGGCCCGCAGGTCGAGCGAGGCGTCCGCGGTGAGCAGCACCGCCTCGAGCAGGTCGTCGATGCCGACGCCCTGCCGGGCGGACACGTCGACGAACAGGGTCTCGCCCCCGTACTCCTCCGCCACCAGCCCGTACTCGGTGAGCTGCTGGCGGATCTTGGCCGGGTTGGCACCCTCCTTGTCGATCTTGTTCACCGCGACCACGATCGGCACGTCCGCCGCCTGGGCGTGGTTGAGCGCCTCGACCGTCTGCGGCATCACGCCGTCGTCGGCCGCGACCACCAGGATCACGATGTCGGTCACGTTCGCACCGCGGGCCCGCATGGCGGTGAACGCCTCGTGGCCCGGGGTGTCGATGAACGTGATGGGCCGCTCGACCGTCTCGCCGCCGTCGTCCATGTGGGCGACCACCTGGTACGCCCCGATGGCCTGGGTGATGCCGCCGGCCTCCGACTCCATGACGGTGGTCTTGCGGATCGCGTCCAGGAGCCGGGTCTTGCCGTGGTCGACGTGACCCATGACGGTGACCACCGGCGGCCGCGCGACCAGGTCCGAGTCCTCGCCCTCGTCCTCGCCGAAGGTCAGGTCGAACGCGTCGAGCAGCTCGCGGTCCTCGTCCTCGGGGCTGACCACCTGGATCGTGTAGCCGAGCTCGGCGCCGAGCAGCTGCAGCGTCTCGTCGCTCACCGACTGGGTGGCCGTGACCATCTCGCCGAGGTGGAACATCACCGTCACCAGCGAGGCCGGGTTGGCGTTGATCCGGTCGGCGAAGTCCGACAGCGAGGCACCCCGCGGCAGCCGGACGATGTCGCCGTTGCCGCGGGGGACCTGGACGCCGCCGAGCGACGGCGCCGACATGTTGTCGAACTCCTGGCGCCGCTGCTTCTTGCTCTTCCGGCCGCGCACCGGACCCCGGCCGCCACCGCGGCCGAAGGCACCCGCCGTGCCGCCACCGCGGCCGCGGCCGCCGCCACCGGGACGGCCGCCGCCGGGGC
>JBJMII010000203.1:0-9784 GCA_045806925.1 Mycobacteriales bacterium | reverse complement strand
GTCCTCGCCGGCCTGGTTGGCCGCGCCGAGCACCACCTCGTCCACCGCGCCGGCGGGCACCCCGGCACGGCGGACGACCTCGCCGACCACCAGCGCGGCGAGATCGTCCGGGCGCACGCCGGCGAGCGCCCCGCCGTACCTTCCCTGCGGGGTGCGGACCCCGCCGACCAGGAAGACCTCGACCACGGCCGCTCCCTCCGTCCGACCACTGCCCAATGCCACTGCCCAATGCCACTGCCCGCAATGCCACTGCCCAATGCCACTGCCCAATGCCACTGCCCGCAATGCCACTGCCCGCATGCCACTGCCGGCAATGCCACGGCGGGCACTGCCACCGCCCCAATGCTGCCATCAGAGCGGGGCGACGGTCGGTGCCAGCTCGGCGGCGAGCCGGCGCAGGCCGCGGTGCGCCAGCACCCGGACGGTGCCCGGGCGACGGCCGGTGATCTCGGCGACGTGCAGGACGTCCAGCCCGCCGATCACCCGCAGCGCGACCACCTCCGCCTGGTCCGGGGGCAGCCGGGCGAGCAGGGCGAGCGCCGCGGCGGTGGACACCGCCTCCAGCGCGGCCGCCTCGGTGTCGTCCGGGGCGCGGCGGTCGGCCAGGTCCTCCACCGGGACTGGGGTCGCCGGCCGGCCGGCCTCCCGGCGACCCCAGTCGAGCGCGCGGTGCCGGGCGATGGTGAACAGCCAGGCCCGGAACCCGCGCTCGTCACCACGGAACCGGCGCAGCCCGCGGATCACGTCGTGCCAGGTCTCGGACGCCAGGTCGTCGGCCCAGCCGGGCGCCAGCAGCCTGAGGTACCGGCACAGCGGCGGGTTCAGGTCCCGCCAGAGCACGGCGAACGCCGCCTCGTCACCGGCCGCGGCGGCGGTGAGCGTGGCGGCGAACTCCGGTCCGATCACGGCACGAGGCCCTCTCCTCCCCCGGGGGCGGCGGCCGACCCCGGTGCTGGCCGCCGCCCCGACCGTCGCCGGCGCAGTCCCTCAGGGGGTCCGGCCCCGCCCGGGAGGGGTGCTCGGGACGGGGGTCGGCGGGCCGGCCGGGCCACCGCCAGCCGTCGTCCCCTTCGGACCGGCCGGGTGGGACGGCGTGCCGGCGGGATCATGACGCGACCGCGGGGTGGAGACCGCGGTCACCGGGTGCGACGGGTCGGCCGGCCTCCGGGCGGTCCCGGACCCGGCGCAGTATGCGTCGACCCGGTCCCTCCCGCCGGCGGCGCTGGCCAGCGCGGCGAAGGCGACCGCCACCGCCTTGCCGCCCCGCTCGCCGCCGTGGCCGGCCGCCCAGGCCCGGCACAGCCCGGTGCCGGCGGGGTCCCGGCCGGCGTAGGGCAGCGGACCGCCGCGGGTGCCGGCGGCGACCACGGCGCAGTACGCAGCGACGCGGTCCGCGCGACCGGCCAGGGCGGCCAGGGCCTTCTCGGCCGGCCCGCGCTCGGCGGTCGCGGTCCCGCGGGCGGCCTCGCAGAGCCCGAGCCGGGCGGCCCGGTCCGGCGTGCCCGCGCCGTCCGGCGCGACGGCGACCGAACGGGCCGCGGCGCCGGGCCCCACCCCGCCGAGCGAGCCGGGCAGGTTGTCCGTGGCCGCCGCGGCGACCCCGACGACCGACAGCGCGCCGACGGCGGCGACCGCCGCCTTGACCGGGAGGCGCTTCGACACCGAGCCGGGTCTCCTTCGCAGCGGGTGCATCCGGTAGTGGTCACGGAACTCCGCGCGCGCCGCGGTCTCGCCGGCCAGCTCGCGGGCGTCGCCCGGGCGGCGGGCGGCGTCGAGGACCGCCGCGAGCCGTTCCGGCAGCTCGCCGTCCGGTGTCCAGGTCTGCTCGTCCATCTCGACAGGGAGAGCGCCGGGCCGGCACCGGGCGTTACAGCGCCGCCGGCAATGCGGGCGCTGTAACGCCGCCGGCCCACCGTGCGCTCTCCCTGGTGGGACGCGTGCGTCCGCCCGGCGGCCTCCCCCGACCGCCGCCGGGCCCCTCCCGATGCACCGCGGGAGGCGTGCTGCGGCGCCTCGGGCCGGTCGGCGACCACCCCGGCTCGAGGCGCCGCGCCGGTTTCGGCAGCGGACGGCAGATCCGTGCCCGCGGGCCGGTACGCGCGGTCCGGTCCGCACGCCGGGGGCCCGGCATGCGGAGCGCTGCGCGGAGCTCAGCGCTCCTCGTACTCCTCGCCGGTGTGCTCGATGCCGTAGTCGATGCGCAGGCCGGCCGCGGCGAGGATCTGCTCCGGGACCTCCTGCACCGCGGTGCGCAGCGCGACCTTGGCGCCGAGGCTGCCGAAGGCGACGCCGTGCGCGGCCCGCAGCAGCGGGATCAGCCAGTGGTGCTGCTCGCTCTCCACCCCGGCCGCGGACGCCTCCCGGGCGCGGTGGTCGCGGACCACCAGGTCGAGCAGCTCGCGCAGCCGGTCCGCCTCCGCGCGCAGCCGCCGCGCCTCGTCGGCGTCGGCCCAGCCGCTGGCCCGCAGCACGTCGAGCACCGCGGTCGCGGCCAGCCGGCCAGCGTCGCCGGTCGGCTCCAGGATGCGCCGCACCTCGGCGGTGAGGTCGGAACGGTCCTCCTCGCCGGGCGGTGCGACCGCACCGGCCTGGACCGCGGCAGCCTCGTCCACGGCAGCCTCGTCCACGGCAGCCTCGTCCACGGCAGCCTCGTCCACGGCAGGCTCGTCCACGGGAGGCTCGTTCGCCGGGACCCGGTCCGGGGGGGCGTCCTTCGGCGGCGTCCGGTCGCGGTGCAACCCCCCGTTCGCCCCGGCGTCCTCCGGCTCCACCACCTGCCCGAGCCGGGCGGCGACCACGTCCACCACGGACTGTCGCGCCTCGAGCAGGGCCGGCGCGGCGTCGCCGTCCGGTGCCGGCCGCGGCGACCCGTCGTCCGCCGCGGCCTGCGGCGAGAGGTCCGCTGCCGCGGACAGCGCCTCGGCTGTCATGCCAACCCCCGGAAGGAAGCTTGGGTGCGCCCGATGTTCGGCACTCTGCTGAACCGACCCGGCCACCTGGCGGCGTCCACCATAAGGGCTTGTCGCCTCCTACGGGCATCCCTCGCCCGCACTTCTGGTAACGCTGCGTAGTGTTTCGGAGCGATCAGCCCCACACCTGCCGCATCCGCACGGTCGCGACCGCCAGCACGAGGCAGCTGATGCCGGCCGCAGCGGTGCCCCACCGGCTCTTCTCGGACAGCGCCCAGACCGCGCCGACCGGCGGCACCAGCAGCGAGGCCAGCGCGTACCCGGTGAACACCACCCCGGAGTCCGGCCGCTGCCCGCGCAGCACCGCGACCACCGCCCACAGCACCTGGACCAGGGCGGCGGCCTCCACCAGCAGCAGGCCGCCGAGCAGCGGGGCGAGCGGGCGCCGGTCGAGCAGCGCGAGCACCACGATCGCGACCCCGACGAGCAGCGAGATCGCGATCACCACGGCCGCGACGGCCTCGTTCACCGGCGGATCGCGCGCCGGCGGCGGGGCGAGGTGTGCCGCAGCCAGAGCAGGCCGAGCACCGGCAGCACCAGCGGCACGAAGCCGTAGCCCTCGCCGTACCCGGACCACACCGTGGCGTCGGGGAACTCCGAGGGCGCCAGCAGGCTGACCGTCCCGACGGTGAGCACGCCGAGCAGCTCGACCGTGCAGGCGACCAGCGCCACCTGCCGAGCCCGCGGCCCGGACCGGGCCAGGCTGACGGTGGCCACCAGGTAGACCAGCGCGGCGAAGGCGGACAGCAGGTACGCGACCGGGGCCGCGGAGAAGTGCGTCGCGATCTGCACGCCGGCCCGGGCGCTCGCGGACAGCGCGAAGATCCCGTAGACCAGCACCAGCAGCCGACCCGGACCGCTCGAGGTCGGGCGGCCTCCGCTCGGCCCGGTCAGCCCGGCCGGCCCGGTCAGCTCGGCCGGCCCGGTGGGCCCGGCCGGCCCGGTCGGCTCACCGTCCCGTTCGACCGCCACGCCCGCAACCTACTCGACTGTCCCGCCCGCCCGGCGGACGGCCGCTGTGTGGCGGCGCACCACACGCTGCGCCCGAGTTGTGGTGGCCCGGGCCCTGGAGCACCGCATGCACCGGTTCCTAACCTGCGGCCAACACCCCCGTCACCCCGTGCGAGGAGACATGCCGCCACCCGCCTTGCAGACGCGCGGGCTGTGCAAGGACTTCCGGGGCTTCCGCGCGGTCGACGCGGTGGACCTGGCGGTGGCCGACGGCGCGGTGCACGCGCTGGTGGGGCCGAACGGGGCGGGCAAGACCACGCTGTTCAACCTGCTGACCGGCTTCCTGCGGCCGAGCCAGGGCCGGATCGAGGTCGGCGGCCGGGACGTCACCGGCGACCCGCCGGACCGGGTGGCCCGCGCCGGGGTGGCCCGGTCGTTCCAGATCACCAGCCTGTTCGACCAGCTGTCGCTACGCGAGCACGTCGAGCTGGCGCTGGCCAGCGCCGGCCGGCTGGGCTGGCGGTTCTGGCGGTCCGACCGGCTGCTCGACCGGCACCGGACGGCCGCGCTCGACCTGCTGGACCGGGTCGGGCTGGCCGACCGGGCGGACCGGCTGGCCGGCCAGCTGCCGTACGGGCAGAAGCGGGCGCTGGAGCTGGCCGTGGCGCTCGCGCTGGACCCGAAGGTGCTGCTGCTGGACGAGCCGACGGCCGGGATGGGTGCCGAGGACGTGGCCCGCACGGTCGCACTGGTCCGCGAGGTGCGGGAGGGCCGGACAGTGGTGCTGGTCGAGCACAACATGACCGTGGTCGCCGACCTCGCCGACCGGGTCACCGTGCTGCAGGCCGGCAAGGTGCTCGTCGAGGGGCCGTACCCGGAGGTCCGGCAGGACGCCCGCGTGGTGGAGGCCTACCTGGGAGCGGGCGCCGATGCTGACCGTTGACCGCCTGTCGGCCTGGTACGCCGCGGCGCAGGCGCTGCGGGACGTCTCGCTGCAGGTCGGGGCCGGTGAGGTGGTCACCATCGTGGGCCGCAACGGCGCCGGCAAGACGACCCTGCTGCGCTGCCTGATGGGGCTGCACCGGCAGCAGCGGGGCACGGTCACGCTGGCCGGCACCGACCTCGGCGGGCTGCCCGCGCACAAGCGGGCCAGGCTCGGCCTCGGCTGGGTGCCCGACGACCGGGGCACGTACGCGTCGCTCAGCGTCGAGGAGCACCTCGCGCTGCCGCCGAGGCTCGGCGGTGCTCACAGCGACGGCTGGCCTCTCGACCGGGTGTACGAGACGTTCCCGATCCTGCGTACCCGCCGCAAGGTGGCCGGTACCCACCTGTCCGGCGGCGAGCAGCAGGTCCTGGCCATCGCCCGGGCGCTGCGCAGCGGCGCCCGGCTGCTGCTCTGCGACGAGCCGACCGAGGGCCTGGCGCCGGTGATCGTCGAGCGGATCGGCGCGGCGCTCTCGGAGGTCAAGCGGCAGGGCGGCACCGTGCTGCTGATCGAGCAGAACGTGCGCTTCGCCAGCACCATCGCCGACCGGCACTACCTGCTCGCGCAGGGCCGCGTCGTCGAGTCCCTGGACAACGCCGAGGTGCGCACCCGGGAGCAGGAGCTGCTCACCCACCTCGGCATCTGACCGACCCCATCCCCGACCCCCATCCGCGACGCAGACCCCGCACCCCAGGAGGACGGCATGCGCAACCGGACCACCCGCACCCTCGCGGTCGCCGCGACCGGAGCCCTCGCGGTCGCCGCGCTCGCCGCGTGCGGCCGCGGTGGCCCCGGCGGCGGCGGCGACGAGAAGGTCAGCAACGGCAAGCTGGTGCTGGCCGTGCTCAACGACCAGTCCGGCGTCTACGCCGACCTGTCCGGGAAGAACGGGGTGGCGGCCGTGCAGATGGCGGTCGACGACTTCAAGGCCAGGTACGGCGACAAGGCCGTCAGCACCGACATCGAGGTGGTCTCCGCGGACCACCAGAACAAGCCCGACATCGCCAACACCAAGGCGCAGGAGCTCTACGACCGGCAGCAGGCGGACGCGATCTTCGACGTGCCGACCTCGTCCGCCGCGCTCGCCGTGGCCGGCCAGGCCAAGGCGAAGAAGAAGCTCTACTTCAACGTCGGCGCGGCCACCACCGAGCTGACCGGCAAGCAGTGCAACAAGTACACCTTCCACTACGCGTACGACACGTACATGCTGGCCAACGGCACCGGCACGACGGTCACCCGGCAGGGCGCCAAGAGCTGGTACATCGTCTACCCGGACTACGCCTTCGGGCAGAACATGCGAGACAGCTTCACCACCGCGATCAAGGCGGCCGGCGGCTCGGTGGTGGCGGCCGACCCCACCCCGTTCCCGAACGACAACTTCTCCACGTTCCTGCTCAAGGCGCCGACTCTCAAGCCCAAGCCCGCGGTGCTCGGCACCATGCAGGCCGGCGGCGACCTGGTGAACCTGGTGAAGCAGTACAACGAGTTCAAGCTCCGGGACAAGGGCGTCGGCCTGGCGGTCGGGCTGATGTTCATCACCGACATCCACTCGCTCGGCGTGGACGCCTTCGCCGGCACCATCTTCACCGACGCGTGGTACTGGAACTACGACCAGCAGAGCCGTGAGTGGGCGGACAAGTTCCAGGCCAAGACCGGCACCCGGCCGTCGTTCGCGCACGCCGGCGACTACTCGGCGGCGATGCAGTACCTGGAGGCCGTGCAGCGGGCCGGCACCGACAGGTCCGACGACGTGGTGAAGACGCTCGAGGGCTACAAGTTCACCGACTTCTTCGCCCGCAACGGCGAGTTCCGGGCCGCCGACCACCAGGTCGTGCACGACGCCTACCTGGCGAAGGTGAAGGCCAAGGCCGAGGTCAAGGAGGACTGGGACTACGAGCAGATCCTCAAGACCATCCCCGCGTCCGAGGCCTTCCGGCCGGCGTCGGCGAGTGCGGAGGCCGGCTGCGACCTGAGCGGCTGAGCCATGGTCGACCTTCTCCAGCAGGTCTTCAACGGGCTGGTCAGCGGCAGCTTCTACGCGCTGCTCGCGCTCGGGCTGGCGGTGATCTTCGGGATGCTCCGGGTGGTCAACTTCGCCCACGGCGCGTTCTACATGCTCGGCGCCTTCGGCACGTACGTGCTGCTGGACAGCTGGGGGCTCGGCTTCTGGGTCGCGCTGCTGGTGACGCCGCCGGTGCTCTTCGTCCTCGGTCTGGTGCTGGAGCGGACCCTGGTGCACCGGCTGCGCGAGCTCGACCCGCTGTACGGCTTCCTGCTCACCTTCGGCCTCACCCTGATCCTGCAGGACCTGGTACGCCGGGAGTACGGCTCGCAGTCCCAGCCGTACCGGCCACCGTCGGCGCTGGCCGGCTCGGTCGACCTCGGGCTGTTCGACTACCCGGCGTACCAGGTCTTCGTGCTGGTCTTCTCGGTGGTCAGCTGCCTGCTGGTGTGGCTGCTGTTCACCCGGACCCGGGTCGGGGTGGTGGTCCGGGCGGCCACCGAGCGGGCCGAGCTGACCCGGGCGCTCGGGGTGGACGTCGGCCGCTGGGTCACCCCGGTCTTCGCCTTCGGCATCGCGCTGGCCGGGCTGGCCGGCGTGCTCGCCGCGCCGATGCGGGCGATCACCCCGCTGATGGGTGCGGACCTCATCATCGTGGTCTTCGCGGTGGTGGTGATCGGCGGCCTCGGCTCGATCTTCGGGTCGGTGGTGGCCGGCTTCGTTGTCGGCATGCTGCAGGCGGTGGCCAACCTGTACGTGCCCGCGCTGTCCCAGGTGCTGGTCTTCGTGCTGATGGCGGTGGTACTGCTGTGGCGCCCGGCCGGTCTCTTCGGCCGGGAGGAGCGGATCGCATGATCTCCCCCGGAGCCGGTCGGGTGCGCATCGCAGGCTCCCCCTGGGGAGCCGAGGAGCGGAGGGAGGCCGGATCCGGGCCATGGGCATGAGCAGGCTGGGGCCGCTGTGGGTCGCGGCCGGGCTGGTGGTGGCGCTCGCGCTGCCCTGGGTGGTCTACCCGCCGGTGGCGATGGACATCGCCTGCTGGGCGCTGTTCGCGATGGCGCTGGACCTGCTGCTCGGCTTCTGCGGGCTGCTGTCCTTCGGGCACGCGGCCTTCTGGGGGTCCTCGGCGTACGCGACCGGGCTGGTCGCGATCGACACCGGTCTGCCGTTCCCGGTGGCGGTGCTCGCCGGGGCGCTGGCGGCGATGGTGCTCGCGCTGCCGATCGGGTGGCTGTCGGTCCGCCGGACCGGCATCTACTTCGCGATGGTGACGCTCGCCTTCGCGCAGACCATCTACTTCGTGGTCAACCAGTGGGGCTCGGTCACCGGCGGGGAGAACGGGCTGCAGGGCGTGCCCCGGCAGCTGGGCGGGCTGGACCTGTCCGAGCCGTTCTACTTCTACTACGCGGCGCTGCCGCTGATCCTGGCCGGGATGCTGCTGGCCTGGCGGATCGTGCGGTCCCCGTTCGGCCGGGTGCTGGTGGCGATCCGGGACAACCCGGCCCGGGTGCGGGCGCTGGGCTACCCGGTCGAGCGGTACGAGGTGCTGGCGATCGTGCTGTCCGCCGGGCTGGCCGGCATCGCCGGCGGCCTCTTCGCGGTCAGCCACGGCTTCGCCTCGCTGCAGGAGGTCTACTGGACCACCTCCGGGAAGGTGGTGATCATGACCGTGCTCGGCGGGATCGGCACGCTGTGGGGCGCGGTGATCGGCGCCGCGCTGCTGGTGATCATGGAGGACCAGCTGGCCACCGCCGGCTTCGACGGGATCAACCTGGTCACCGGCGCCGTCTTCGTGGTCGTGGTGCTGCTGTTCCGGCGCGGCATCCTCGGCACCGCCCGGCACCTGCTGCTGGTCCGGCGCGGCGGCCGCGGGGTGGTCGACCCCGAGCCCGGGGTGGAGCCGGCGTCGCTGCCGGAGATCGAGCCGGCGCGCTGAGGCCCGGCGCGCTGAGGCCCGGCGCGCTGAGGCCCGGCGCGCTGAGGCCCGGCGCGCTGAGGCCCGGCGCGCGGGGCGAGGTGGCGTGGCCGCCGGGCGGGGGCCCGGCGCTCGCTATCTTGGCGCGGTGCCGGACCTCAGCCCCGAGCTGCGCGCCCTCGCCGAGGCGTGCGGCGTCGCCACCGACTTCTGGGACTGGCGCGGCCGGCACGTGCCGGTCGGCGCCGAGACGGTGCTGCCGGTGCTGGCCGCGCTCGGCATCGACGCGGGCACGCCGGAGGCCGCCGCGGCGGCACTGCGCGACCGGCACCGCGCCCGCTGGTCGCGGATGCTGCCGCCCTGCCTGGTCACCCGGCAGGGCCAGACCCCGGCCTTCCCGGTGCACGTCCCGCACGGCTCGCCGGTCGAGGTCCGGGTGGAGCTGGAGGACGGCGGCGGGTGGCACGACGTCAGGCAGCTGGAGAACTGGGAGCCGGCACGGGAGGTCGACGGCCGGCTGGTCGGCGAGGCGACCTTCGAGGTGCCGGGCGGGCTGCCGCTGGGCTACCACACGCTCCGCGCCCGGTCCGGGGACGCCGAGGCGGCGGCGGCGCTGGTCGTCACGCCGGCCTGGCTGGGCCTGCCGGAGCGGATGGGCGGCCGGCGCAGCTGGGGCGTGGCCACCCAGCTCTACAGCGTCCGGTCCCGGCGGTCCTGGGGGGTGGGCGACCTGGCCGACCTCGCCGAGCTGGCCGGCTGGGCCGCCCGGCTCGGCGCCGGCTTCGTCCAGGTCAACCCGCTGCACGCCGCTGCGCCATCGATGCCACCCGCCGCGATGGAACCGTCGCCGTACCTGCCGACCAGCCGGCGCTTCGCCAGCCCGCTGTACCTGCGGGTGGAGCGCATCCCCGAGTACGGCGACCTGGCACCGCCGGACCGGGCCGAGCTGGACGCGCTGCGCG
>JBJMII010000202.1:0-8214 GCA_045806925.1 Mycobacteriales bacterium | reverse complement strand
GTCCACCTCGCTCTGATGGACCGTGTGGTCGTCGGCGTCGTCGGTGTGCTCGTCGGTGGTCCCGATCACGCTGACCGTGCGGATGGGGACGAGGATGTCGCCGTCGGTCGGCATCTGGCAGCGGTTGATGACCGTGTTCACCAACCGGTGGTTCATCGCGATCATGATCCCGCGGCCCGGCAGGATGCGGACGCCCTCGATGCCAGCCATGTCGGCGATGCGCCCAGCCCATGCGCCCGCCGCGTTGACCGTGACGCGCGCCTCCACGTCGGTCTCCTCGCCCGTGCGCTCGTCGCGCAGGCGCGCTCCGGTGACCTCGTCGCCGTCGCGGTGGACGGCGATCACGCCGTGGTAGGGCAGCACGCGCGCGCCGCGCTGCTGGGCGCCGCGCGCCATGGCCCACACGGTCTTCCACACGTCGATGCTGCCGTCGGGCACCCGGAACACCCGCGAGATCTCTGGGTGCAGACGCGGCTCCTCGCGCAGCGCCACGGCCGGGTCGATCTCCTCGCAGGGCACGCCGGTGTCGCGGCAGCCCTGGGCGAAGCGGTCGGCATAGGCCGGGTCGTCGAACGGGGTGGTGACGAAGAAGCCGCCGGTGTCCTCGATGCAGTCGGCCGCCACGCGGCGCAGGATCGCGTTCTCGGCCACGCACTCCACGGCCGCGTGCGGGTCCTTGACCGCGTAGCGCCCGCCCGAGTGCAGCAGGCCGTGGAAGCGCCCGCTCGTGCCCTCGGCCAGGTCGGCGCGGTCGACGAGGATGACGTCGAAGCCGCGCAGGGCGGCGTCCCACGCCACGCCGGCGCCGGTGGCGCCGGCGCCGATCACGAGCACGTCGGTCTGCAGGACCGTCACGCGCCGGCCCGGATGAGGTTGGAGCGCTGGGCGTGGTGGCGGCCCTCGATGACGCGGATCGCGCCGGACTTCGAACGCATGGAGAGCGACTGCGTGAGCACCCGCTGCGGCGTGTAGCGCACGCCGCGCAGCAGCTCGCCGTCGGTCACTCCCGTGGCCGCGAAGAAGACGTCATTGCCGGACACGAGGTCGTCGGTGGTGAGGACCTTGTCCAGGTCGTAGCCCGCGTCCAGCGCCGCTTGGCGCTCCTCGTCGTTGCGCGGGTAGAGCTTGCCGAAGATCGCGCCGTCCAGGCACTTCATCGCGCACGCGGCGATCACGCCCTCCGGCGTCCCGCCGATGCCGACGAGCACGTCGACCGTCGAGGCCTCGTCGGCGGCGAGGATGGCCCCGCCGACGTCGCCGTCGAGCAGGAACTTGATGCGCGCGCCCGTGCTGAGCACGCGCTTGACCAGGTCGGCGTGGCGCGGGCGGTCGAGGATCGCCACCGTGATGTCGTCGGGACGCTTGCGCCGTGCGCCGGCGATGATGGCCAGGTTGTCCTCGATCGGGGCCTCGATGTCGACGGCGTGGACCACGTCGCCGGCGACCGCCAGCTTCTCCATGTACACGCACGGGCCTGGATCGAACATGGCGCCGCGCTCGGCCACCGCGATGACGGCCAGCGCGTCGGGCAGCGCCTTGGCCGTGAGGGTCGTGCCGTCGACGGGGTCGACGGCGATGTCCACTTCCGGCGGCGAGCCGTCGCCGAGCGCGGCACCATGTACGACCCGTCGGCCATCTTCTACATGGAGAAGCTGGCCACCGGTCCGGAGGCCGCGGACGTGGTGGACATCACCGCGCCGCCGGCGGCGAACATCGCCCGGGTGGCCCGGGCGAAGGGCGTCACCGCGGAGGACGTCACCGTCTGCATCCTGGACCGGCCGCGGCACGAGGACCTGGTCCGGCAGGTGCGGGAGGCCGGGGCGCGGATCAAGTTCATCATGGACGGCGACGTCGCCGGAGCGATCATGGCCGCCCGGGACGGCACCGGCGTCGACCTGCTGCTCGGCATCGGCGGCACCCCGGAGGGCATCATCGCGGCGTGCGCGCTGACCTGCATGGGCGGCGCCCTGCAGGGCCGGCTGTGGCCGCGCGACGAGGCCGAGCGGCAGCGCGCCGTGGACGCCGGGCACGACCTGGACCGGGTGCTGCACACCCGGGACCTGGTCACCACGGACAACGTCTACTTCGCCGCCACCGGGGTCACCGACGGCGAGCTGCTGCGCGGCGTCCGCTACCGGGCCGGCGGGGCGCAGACCCAGTCGATCGTGATGCGCGGCAAGAGCGGCACCATCCGGATCGTGGACAGCTACCACTCCCTCATCAAGCTCCGCGCGTACTCCTCGATCGACTTCGACCACGCCGGCCTGCCGCGGGCGTGACCGCCCTCAGGCCTCCCCGAGGTAGAAGCGCACGCCCTGGTCATCGGCGCACTCCGCGGTCGTCCCGTACGGCTGGCGCGCCGGCTCGGTCGCCGTCCCGCCGGCCGCCCGCACCCGTCCGACCGCGGCGACGACGTCGTCGACCTTCCACATCGGCACCGCGGTGTGCTCGGCGTGGCCGCCCTGCAGGCCGGTCATCGGGCTGACTTCCGGCACACTCCAGCCGTCCGGGACCGTGCCGGCGGTGAAGGTCCACCCGAGCACGTCGCCGTAGAAGGTGCGGAACCGGCCCGAGTCGACCACCTCCAGGGTCAGGTAGGACAGGTCGCCCTGGGCACGGCTGTTCTCCGCCGAGCGCGGTGCGGACCCGGCGCGGTGCAGCGCGAAGGCCACGCCCTGGTCGTCCACGGCGTCCGCGGCGGTCCCGTACCGGCGCTCCTCCGGCTCGCTCGCGGTGCCGCCGGCGGCCCGGACCCGCTGCACGGCGGCGGCGACGTCGTCCACGGCGTAGCTGAGGTGCACGCCGGTCTCGCCGCGGCCGATGCCCATCGGCAGCGACTGGCCGACGACGTTCCGCCCGCCGGGGGCGGGCCCGGGGCTGTACTGCCAGCCGAGCACCGCAGCGTAGAACTCGGCCGCCCGGTCCGGGTCCGGCACGGTCATCCACAGGTAGCCGATGTCGCCCGGCCGCTGGGTGTCGGGCAGCTCGGCGAGCGGGGTGTGCAGCAGCCAGCGGTGCCCGAACGGGTCGAGGACCGTGACGTTTCGGCTGCCGTAGTCGTCGTACATCGCCCGCGGCGTCCGGCCGCCGCCGGCGACCGCCCGGCGCATCGTCTCGGCCACGTCCGGGACCTGCAGCGACAGGCTGACCGCCGTGCCGGCCGGCGCCGGCGCGACGAAGCCGATGTCCGGGTGCTCCTCGGCGAGGTAGAGCATGCCGCCGGCCAGCGCCAGCGCGGCGTGGCCGATCTTGCCGTCCGGCATCACGATCGGCTCGCCGACCTGGCGGGCGCCGAGCACCTCGACATACCAGTCGAGGGCCCGCCGGCCGGAGCCGACGGCGACGGCCAGGTACGGGATGGCGGCGCCGGCGGCGGTCCGGGTCTGTTCCACGGCTGTGCTGGTCACGGCAACTCCTCGGGGCAGGGTCAGCGCACGCTCGAGGCGGGCGCGCAGCACGGCGGCGAAGGCCGGGTCGGGGTCCACCGGCTCCGCCGGTGCCCGCAGCGCGTCGAACGGGTCGGTCACCGCGGCCCCCCTCCCCCTTCGTGGTACGCGTGGCGGAAGGCCGCGCGCGCCCGCACCAGCAGCGCCTCGGTGGCGTGCAGGGTCCGGTCGAGCAGCCGCGCCACCTCCGGGACGGGCAGCCCGTCCAGGTAGCGCAGCGTGAGCGCCAGCCGATGGTGCGGCCCGAGCCGGGCCAGCACCTCCCGCGCGGTCACCGCGTCCAGCCAGCCGTCCCACGGGTCGTCCGCGTCGGCCGGCCCCTCCGGGCTCGCCTCGGCCACCGCCCGCAGGCTGCGGTCCTCCCGGGCCTGCCGGCGCCAGTGGTCGACCAGCTTGTGCCGGGCGACGCCGACCAGCCACGGGACGCTGACCGCCGCCGGCGGCACCCGCCGCACCGCGTCCACCGCGGCCAGGAAGGTCTCCGCGGTCAGGTCCTCGGCCAGCGCCCGCTGCCCGCACCGGGCCAGCAGGTAGCCATAGACCTGCGGCAGCGCCGAGTCGTACAGCGCCAGCAGGCCCGCACCCGGGTCGGTGACGCCGCTCGGCTGGCCGCTCACACCCCTCCTTCGTCCGTCGCCGCGGGTCTCCGACGGGTCACCGGGAGATTTCCGGCGGCCCGGGCGCGGCTCGATCTGCACCGGGCAGACCGTACCGGCGGGGTACGACGGTCCGGCTCGGCCGAGGCAGTCGGACCGTCTCCCCGCCGGACGGGTGTCCCGGCTCACGCCGCCGCCCTCTCCCGGGCTGCCTAGGATCTGTCCAGGCAGCGTCGAAGGAGCCGGTGTGAGCGAGGCCAGACCGCACGGCGGGCGAGCGGGAGAGACAGTGACGGAGGACTTCAGGGTCGAGCACGACTCGATGGGCGAGGTGCGGGTGCCGGCCCGGGCGAAGTGGCGGGCGCAGACCCAGCGCGCGGTGCAGAACTTCCCGATCTCCGGCCGGCCGATCGAGCGGGAGCTGATCCGCGGGCTCGCGCTGATCAAGGGCTTCGGCGCCCGGGTGCGGGCCGAGCGCGGCCTGCTCGACCCGGACAGGGCGGCCGCGATCTCGGCCGCCGCCGCCGAGGTCGCCCGCGGCGACTGGGACGCCGAGTTCCCGATCGACGTCTTCCAGACCGGCTCCGGCACCTCCTCGAACATGAACGCCAACGAGGTGATCGCCACCCTGGCGGCCGAGCGGCTGGGCGGCGCGCCCGTGCACCCCAACGACGACGTCAACGACCCGCTGTCCAGCAACGACCAGTTCCCCTCGGCGATCCATGTCGCGGCGACGAACGCGGTGGTCAACGACCTGGTCCCGGCGCTGCGGGGACTGGAGTCGTCCCTGTCCGCGAAGGCGGCCGAGTTCGCCTCGGTGGTCAAGTCGGGGCGTACGCACCTGATGGACGCCACCCCGATCACGCTGGGGCAGGAGTTCACCGGCTACGCGGCCCAGGTGGCGTACGGGGTGGAGCGGCTGGAGTCCACCCTCCCCCGGCTGGCCGAGCTGCCGCTCGGTGGCACCGCGGTGGGCACCGGGATCAACGCGCCGGCCGGCTTCGCCGCCGAGGTGATCGCGCTGGTCGCGGCGGAGACCGGGCTGCCGCTGACCGAGGCGCGGGACCACTTCGAGGCGCAGGGTGCCCGGGACGCGCTGGTGGAGACGTCCGGCCAGCTACGCACCATCGCGGTCGGCCTGGTCAAGATCACCAATGACCTGCGCTGGATGGGCTCCGGTCCGCGGACCGGCCTGGGCGAGATCGTGCTGCCCGACCTGCAGCCCGGCTCGTCGATCATGCCGGGCAAGGTCAACCCGGTCGTGCCCGAGGCGGTGCTGATGGTGTGCGCCCAGGTGATCGGCAACGACGCCGCGATCGCCTTCGGCGGCGCGTCCGGCAACTTCGAGCTCAACGTGATGCTGCCGGTGCTGGCGCGCAACATCCTGGAGTCGATCAGGCTGCTGGCCAACTCGGCCCGGCTGCTCGCCGGCCGGTGCGTGGACGGGATCACCGCGAACGTCGAGCGGGCCCGCGAGCTGGCCGAGTCCTCGCCGTCCGTGGTCACCCCGCTGAACCGCTTCATCGGCTACGACGAGGCGGCCAAGGTGGCCAAGCAGTCCCTCGCCGAGCGGAAGACGATCCGGCAGGTGGTGATCGAGCGCGGGTACGTCGCCGCCGGCAAGATCAGCGAGCAGGAGCTGGACAAGGCCCTCGACGTGCTGGCGATGACCCGGCCGCCCTCGGCCCGGTAGGAGGCGCCCGGCCGGGGCCGCTGCCTCGCCTCGCGGTCGCTGCTGCCGCGAGGACTTCGGCCCGCTGGACGGTGACCCGGGCGACGCCGGCATCGCCGTCGCGCTCGCGGACGGCGGCGAGCAGGTCGTCCCACAGCTGCCCGGACAGCGGGTCCACCCGCAGCCCGGCCCGCGCCGCCGCCACCGCGCCGTCCGCCCGGCCGGCCGCCAGGTGCGACGTCGCGGCCCGGTGCGCCACGTCCACGACGTACGCCGGCAGCTCGTGCGCCACCCGCTCCCGCGCGATCCACGCGTACCGCCGGGGCAGGTGCGGCTCCACCAGCGGCCCGCGGGCCAGCTCCAGCGCCCGCAGCACGTCGGAGTCCCGGCCGCGCCGGGCCAGCGCGACGAAGAGGTGCCAGTCCAGCTGGACCTCCTCGGACAGCCGCAGCCGCCCGTCGTCGTCCGCGCGCAGCCGCGGCCGGCCGCCCGCGTCGGTGCCGAGCCACTCGCCGACCCGGGCCAGCGCCGCGTCCCGCTCCGCGGCCGTCACCCCGTACGGCCAGATGGAGGCGGCCAGCGTCCGCGGCGTCACCCCGCCGGTGAGCGCGAGGTAGCCGACGATCTCCAGCGCCAGCGGGGTGCCCGGCCGCGCGCCGCTGACCGCCGGCTCGCCGAAGACCCGCACCAGCACCGCCGGCTCGGAGTCCGGGTCCACCTCGCGGGGCAGCTCCGGCGCCGCCGGGGTCCCCTCCGAGGTCTGCGCCGAGGTCTGCGCCGAGGTCTGCGCCGGGGCCGGCGGCCGGCACGCCGCCCCGGCCCGGTCCGCGGCCAGCGCGGCCGCCTCGACCCGGAGCAGCCGGGCCAGCGCGGCGTAGCTGCGGGCGGACAGCAGCTGGGCGCCGACCGAGATGCCGAGCACCCCGGTATCCAGCACGCCGCGGTCATCGACGGCGAAGCGCCAGCGCGCCGACGGCACATCGCCGGCGACCAGGATGCCCAGCGGAGCCCGCCGCGGGGACCGGGCCCACTCCTGCAGCTCGGCCAGCTGCTCCGCCGGCGGCGGCGTGGCCAGCACCAGGAAGTCCGGGGTGAGCCCGTCCCCGGGCAGCCGGCGCACCCGGCCGGTGAGCACCGAGTCGATGCCGGACGCGGTGAGCACCCGCCGGCTCGCCGACAGCCGGTCGGTGACGCCCTCGAGCACCGCGGCCAGGGAGTCGACGCAGCGCAGCCGGTCGCTCACCGGCGCCAGCGCCGAGCCGAAGCCGACCAGCGTGACCCGCATGTCGTCGGACCACCGGTTGGTCACCAGCTCGACCGCCGCGGCGGCCAGCACCGACCGGGCCCGGTCCAGGTCGCCGGCCACGCAGATCGCGCCGCCGGCCGCCTCCAGGTCGACGAAGACCCGGCCGTGCCCGTCGCCGCCGATCGAGACCAGCCCCGGCAGCGGCGCCGCGGCGCCGTCCACCGGCGGCAGCACGGTGGACCGGTCCAGCACCCAGCGGGTGCCGCCGCTCTCCGCCCTGAACGGGGCCGGTGCCGACTCCTGCGCCACCGCCAGCAACAGCTCGAGTGCATCCGCGGACAGCCGCGCCGCATACAGCTCCGGCACCTGGCGCTCGTGCGCGCCGAGCGTCCGGGCGAGCGTCCGCAGCGCACGGTCGAGGTAGTCGGCGCCGGCCTGGTCGGCACCGAGCCGGACCGCGACCTCGACGCCGGCCGCCTCGGCGTCCGGCAGCACCACCCGGGCGCCCGGGCGGCGCAGCCGGGACCGGCGGCGGCGCAGCGCGACCAGCGCCTCCAGCAGGCCGGCGGCGAGCAGCTCCGCGTCGACCAGGTCCCACAGGATCTGCGCCGACCGCTGCGGCACCGGCTCCGGCGGCTCGCCCGGGACCGGCCGGACGGTGCCGAGGGGCACGCTCGCAGCGCCGGCCGACCCCGACCCGGCGGCCTGCGGGGAGCCGCCGCCCGGCCCGCCGGCCGCCTGCCGACCTCCGGATCCCGACACCGAGCCCGACCCGGACCCCGAGCCCGACCCGGACCCCGAGCCCGACCCGGACCCCGAGCCCGACCCGGACCCCGAGCCCGACCCGGACCCCGAGCCCGACCCGGACCCCGAGCCCGGTGCGGCGGGCTGCTCCGCCCCGGGCCGCGCCGGCGCCGGCCGGTCCGGGCTGACCTCGACCAGCCCCTCGCCGCGCGCGTCCGCCGGCATGATCAGCGTCCAGCCCGGCCGGATGAGGCTCGCCAGGGTCAGCGTCGAGCCATCCGGCTGGACCCGACCCTTGTTCAGCTCGAAGACCTCGCGGTAGCGGATCCCGGACCCGAGGTACCGGTCGGCGATGTCCCACAGGCTGTCGTGGTGCCGGCCGTGCGGCGGGACCACGACGTACTGTCTCGTCGCGCCCCGCATCGGCCCGGCCCGCTCGGCTTCGCTGGACTGCCGCGCCGTGCCGGCGGCGCGCGCCGCGGCGACCGCGCGGGCCGTCGCCGCCGCGGC
>JBJMII010000201.1:0-5986 GCA_045806925.1 Mycobacteriales bacterium | reverse complement strand
GGTGTTCTGCTGCGAGACGTGGTAGCAGCCGAGCACCGAGAGCCGGCTCGCCCGCACCTCCGCGCCGTGCGCGAAGGCCGGTCGCCTGCTGCCCAGGTGGGCCAGGCCGGCGGCGGCCAGCGCCGGCCAGAGCGCCTGCCAGCCGAAGGCTCCGAGCACGACGACGACCCGCAGCGTCGGCGCGAGCAGCTCGAGCTCGCGGACCAGCCAGGGCCGGCAGGTGTCCCGCTCGGCCGGGGTCGGCTTGTTGGCCGGCGGCGCGCACCGGACCGACGCCACGATCCGGGTGCCGAGCAGGCGGAGCCCGTCGCCGGCGTGCACGGACGTCGGCTGGCTGGCCAGCCCGGCCCGGTACAGCGCCGCGTACAGCCAGTCACCGCTGCGGTCGCCGGTGAAGATCCGGCCGGTGCGGTTGGCGCCGTGCGCGGCCGGGGCGAGCCCGAGCACCGCGATCCGGGCGTCCGCCGGGCCGAAGCCGGGCGCCGGGCGTCCCCAGTAGACCTGCCCCGCGTACGCGGCCCGCCGGGCCAGCGCGACCTCCTCCCGCCAGGCCACCAGCCGCGGGCAGGCCCGGCACACCGACACCCGGGCGTCCAGCTCCTGCATCGTGGACACGCCGGCGGCCAGCGCCTGGACCGCTGTCCGATCCCCCGCCACCGGCGTCGCCGGGTCGGCCGGATCGCCCGGCCAGCCGGTCCCCGGCGGCACCGCCGGCAGCCGCACCTCCGCAGTGCCCATTGTTCGCCTCCGCACAGGGCCATCCTGCCCGGCCGGCTGAGCGGGACCGCGCCGGGGAAGGACGCCGGCGTGGAGCAGATCACCCGCGCCGGCCGCTACACGCCGCCCGCCCACGGCGACCCCAACCACTACGTCGAGCACGTCCGCACGGCCGCGCTGAGCCTGGGCACGTACAGCGTCCCGGCCGGCGGCGTCGACGACCAGGTGCCGCACGCCGAGGACGAGGTCTACGTCGTGCTCGCCGGCCGCGCCGCCTGCACCGGCGGCGGCACGACGGTCGACGTCGGGCCGGGCAGCGTGCTGTTCGTGCCGGCCGGCGAGCGGCACCGCTTCCACGACGTCGTCGAGGACCTCGCGGTGCTCGTGCTCTTCGCCCCGCCGTACACCGGCCGTCCGGGCTGACCCTCGCGCTGCCGTGGCGGACCCGCTGCGCGGCCGGCTGTGAGCCTCAGACCCGGCGCAGCACGTGCAGCAGGTAGCCCTTGCGGTCCAGCGGGTCGTGGTCGGTGCGCGGCCGGCGCGGCGCCGGGCCGCGCACCGGCCGGTAGTGGTCGAAGCTGGACTCGAGCACGCCCTCGCCGCGGGACAGCCCGGGCAGCTCGCGCTCCAGGTCGTGCACCCGGGCGGCCGGGACGTGACCGTCCACTACGGACGTCCCGCCGTGCACGGTGGACGCCTGGGCGACGGCTTGCTGCCGGGTCAGCGCCGGCAGCAGCGGGCCGAGCGCGTCGGCCGGCGCCTCCAGCCGGAACCGGAGCACCGGCTCGTACACCCGGGTGCCGGCCCGGCGCAGCGCCTCCATCAGCACCAGCGGGGTGAGCTGGCGGAAGTCGCCGGCGGTGCTGGACATGCTCTTGTCGAAGGTGCCGTGCATCCGGCTCTGCCGCGGGTAGTAGCCGGAGTGCGTCATGGTGACCGTGCAGTCGAGCACCTCCCAGCCGTACAGGCCCTGCAGCAGCGTCTCGCGGACCGTCTCCTCCACCGCGCGGAAGAACGAGTACGGCATCGAGCCCAGCTCCACCTCCAGCCGGAAGTCCACACCGGACCCCTCCGCCGCCGGCTCGACCCGCAGCCCCACCGTGGCCAGGAACGGGTTGGGCTCCTTGCCGATCAGCTCGTACGCGCCGCCGCTGCCGGCCGGTCGCTCGACGCAGATGGTGGTGGTCCGCCGGAACGTCACATCGATCCCGAAGTCGTCCGCCAGCGTCGCCTGCACGACCTCCTTCTGCACCTCGCCGTAGAGCGACACCGAGATCTCCTGCCGGACGTCGTCCTGCCGCAGGTTGATCAGCGGGTCCTGCTCGGCCAGCTGGGTGAGCGCGACCTGCAGCCGGCCGCCGTCGCAGCGGCGGACCGGGACGACCACGGTCTCCAGCGTCGGCCGGGCGAAGTGGCCGTCCGCCGTGGACACCCGCGGCACGCCGATGGGGTCGCCGATGCGGACCTCGCCGAGACCCCACAGCTTGCCGATCTCACCGGCCCGGACTCGATCGCGCGGCACGGCCGAGCCGTGGTCGAAGACCGCGATCGCGGTGACCTTCGCAGCCTTGGCGTCCCTGCCGGTGCCGAAGCCGAGCTTCTCCCGGACCCGGACGGTGCCGGCGAAGAGCCGGGCGTAGGCGACCTTCTCCCCGGCCGGGCCGCGCTCGACCTTGAAGACCGCGCCGGAGACGGGCGCGCCCGGGTCGCCGGCGGTCGCCGGCAGCAGCCCAATGATGCCGGCGACCAGCGGGTCGACGCCGGCGCCGGTGATCGCCGAGCCGAGGAAGACCGGGTGCACCAGGGCACGGCCGGTCTGCCGCGCGAACGCCCGGCACAGCCGGCGGTAGGACACAGTGGACTCGTCGGCCAGGTACGCGGCCAGCAGCGTCTCGTCGTGCTCGGTGAGCACGTCGAGCAGGCTCGTGCTGAAGGCTTCGTCGCCCGGCCGGTACGGGAGGAAGGCCGCGTCCCGGGTGCCGAGGCCGGTCGACCGTCCCATCGGGACGATGGAGGGCGTGAGCGCGCCGGCGATCGCGCGCAGCACCCGGTCGGTATCGGCGCCCAGCCGGTCGATCTTGTTGACGAAGAGCAGGGTCGGGATGCGCAGCCGCCGCAGCGTGCGCATCAGCACCCGGGTCTGCGGCTGGACACCCTCCACTGCGGACACCACCAGCACGGCGCCGTCGAGCACGCCGAGCACCCGCTCCACCTCGGCGATGAAGTCCGGGTGGCCGGGCGTGTCGATGAGGTTGACCGTGACGTCGCCGACGGCGAACGACACCACGGCGGACTTGATGGTGATCCCACGCTGCCGCTCCAGCGCGAGCGAGTCGGTCTGGGTGCTGCCGGCGTCGACGCTGCCGATCTCGTCGATGACCCCGGCGGTGTGCAGCAGCCGCTCGGTCAGGCTGGTCTTACCGGCGTCGACATGCGCCAGGATCCCCAGGTTGAGCAGTCTCACGACACGTCATGTCCTCTGCGTGGGTGGCGGCGACGGACATGAACGCTGCTGGCATGTGCTGCTCCTGGTCCCGGGGTGCGGTCGTCGTCCGGAGTGCAGCAGCCGCGCGGTCCCGGCGGCAACCGATTTCCGGTCGTACGCTCCGCGACGTGGACCAGCTGACCGTCGTCTACGTGGAGCCCCGCGGGAGGACGCCGCTGCAGGCCACGGGGGTCCGGCACGAGGACGTCGTCGCCTTCTGGTGGGGCTTCGAGTACCTCGGCCGGCAGGTCGAGCAGCTGTCGTTCGTCCTGCTCACCGACGGCTTCATGCTGTCCCGGCCGGCCATCTTCCCGGCCTCGATGCAGGGCTGGTGGTACTGCGACCTGGTCAGCATCGAGGGCGAGAACCCGGTGCTGCTGCGCGACCTCTACATCGACGTGATCGTCGGCCCGCCGGACCACCCGTACCGGCTGCTCGACCTGGAGGAGCACGCGGACGCGATGGCCGCCGGCGCGATCAGCATCGAGCAGGGCCTGGACGGGCTGCGGCGCACCCAGGCCTTCCTGGACCGCCGGCTCAACCGGCGGCAGGAGCCGCTGCAGTCCTGGCCGGACTTCCCGCCCCGCGCGGTCCTCGACCTGCTCGACGCCGACGACCTCCCGCGCGCCTGGACCTGGACCGCCCTCCCCGAGGTTCCCCCTTCTTGACCTCGTCGCTCCTGCGGCAGGTGTTACCGGCTGCCGCCTCGGGTACTCGCCGTGCATACCGGTGAGTGCGACCCTCGGCGGGACCTGCGAAGGAAGGACGACCTGTGGCTGGAGCGGCCAGCAAGATCGGCTGGCGGATCGTGGCGCTGGGCTTCGCGGTGCCGACCGGCATCGCGATGCGCAAGGCGATCGAGGCCGGCTGGCGGAAGGCGAAGCACGACGACCCCCCGAAGAACCCGGCGGCCCCCGGCACCCAGTGGTCCGAGGCGCTGGCCTGGGCCGCGGTGTCCGGCATCGCGGTCGCCGCGGCGCGGTTGGTGGCGGCCCGCGGCGCCGCGGCGACCTGGCGGTCGCTCACCGGCAAGCTTCCGCCAGGCGTCGAGGACGTCGGCACCACCTGAGCCGGCGGCTCAGCCCGGGCCGGCGGCTCAGCCCGGGCCGGTGGTGGACCAGGACGCGCCGTCCGGGGACATCTCGACCTCCGGCCGCTCGCCGGGACCGGCCGGTGCACCGGTCCGGCGGCCCCCGCCGGCCGCCGCGGCCGGGCGCACCCCGCCCGCCGCCGGGTCGATCCGGGCTGCCGCGCCGGCCGACCCTGACCAGGCCGGCTCGCCGGCGGTCCGCTCCCGGACCGACTGCGCCAGCCCGTCGAGGATGTCGTACTCGCTCGCGACCACGTCGGTGACCCCGACGGCGTCGACGACCTCGCGCAGGATCAGCGCCCCGGCGGCGATCACGTCCACCCGGCCGGCGTTGATCACCTTGTGCTCGGCGCGCCGGGCCCGGGTGCTGCCGAGCAGGTGGGCCGTGACCGTCCGGACTCGGTCAGCCGGGATGCGGGCATGGTGGATCCGGTACGGGTCGTACCGGTCGAGCCCGAGCGCCAGCCCGGCCACCGTGGTGACCGAGCCGGAGACGCCGATCAGGCTGCGGGCCTGCCGGACCGGCACCTCGGCGGCCGCCTGCGCCAGCGCCGCCCGGATGTCCGCCTCGGCGGCGGCGACCTGCTCGGCGGTCGGCGGGTCGTCGTGCAGGTGTCGCTCGGTCAGCCGGACCGAGCCGATGTCCATGCTGTAGCCGCCCCGCACCGAGTCGCGGTCACCGAGCACCAGCTCCGTCGAACCGCCACCGACGTCGACCACCACCCGCGGCGGTGGGGCGGTCCCGTCGGCCAGGTCGCGCAGCGAGCCGGTGAAGGACAGCTCCGCCTCCTCCCGGCCACTGATCACCTCCGGCTCGACGCCGAGGGTGCTGCGCACCATCGACCGGAAGTCCTCCCGGTTGTCCGAGTCCCGGGTCGCGCTGGTGGCCACCATCCGGACCCGCTGGACGCCGAGCTCGGCGCTGAGCGCGGCGTAGTCGACGAGCGCGACCCGGACCCGCTCGATGGCCTCCGGCGCGAGCCGGCCGGTCCGGTCGACGTCCTGGCCGAGCCGCACGATGCGGGACCGGCGGGCGACATCGGTCAGCCGGCCGCTCGCCGGGTCGTCGTCGGCGACCAGCAGCCGGATCGAGTTGGTGCCGCAGTCGATCGCGGCGACCCGGGTGGCGGTCATGTCAGGCCCTTACCTCCTCGACGGTGACGCACGGGCCGTCCGACCACCAGGGCGAGACCTCGTCCCGCACCTCGTCGCCGAGCGGGTTGACTCCGGGGCCGGCGGCAAGGGCGTGCGCCAGCAGGGCGTGCAGGCACTTCACCCGGGTCGGCATGCCGCCCGCGCTGACGCCGGCGATCTCCGGGACGTCGCCGAGCTGGCCGCGACGGCGCAGGTACGCCTCGTGCGCGGCCCGGTAGCGGCCGGCCAGGTCCGGGTCGGTGCGCAGCCGGTCGGCCATCTCCCGCATCCGGCCGGCCGCCTCGAGCCGGCCGGCCGCGGCGCTCGCACGCGGGCAGGTCAGGTAGTCCAGGGTCGGGAACGGGGTGCCGTCCGGTAGCCGCGGGGACGTCTCCACCACGTCCGGCAGGCCGCACGGGCAGCGGTGCGCGACCGCACGCATCGCCCGCGGCGGGCGGCCGAGCTGCGCCGCGACCGCGGCCCGGTCCGCAGCACGCACCCCGCCGGGCGGCGGCTCCCCCGCCGCGCCCGTCCCAGCCGCCGGCTCGCCACCGCCCGCC
>JBJMII010000200.1:0-27196 GCA_045806925.1 Mycobacteriales bacterium | reverse complement strand
GGTGACACGGGTGAGGGCTTCATCCATGTCGATGAGGTCCTCATCCACCAGCTGGGTGGCGATCCGGAAGGCGGCGCCGGCGGTGCGCTTGCCGACCCGGGTCTGCAGCATCCACAGCTTGTTGCGCTCGATGGTGAACTCGATGTCGCAGAGGTCCTTGTAGTGGCCCTCCAGCGTGGCCATGATCTCCAGCAGCTGGTCGTACGCCGGCTTGTCGATGCCCTCCAGGTCGTGCAGCGGCAGCGTGTTGCGGATGCCGGCGACCACGTCCTCGCCCTGCGCGTTCTGCAGGTAGTCGCCGTAGACGCCCTGCGCGCCGGAGGCCGGGTCCCGGGTGAAGGCGACGCCGGTGCCGGAGTCCATCCCGGTGTTGCCGAAGACCATGGACTGCACGTTGACCGCGGTGCCGAGGTCGGCCGGGATGCGCTCCTGGCGCCGGTAGAGGATCGCGCGGTCGGCGTTCCAGGAGTCGAAGACCGCGTGGATGGCGAGGTTCATCTGCTCCCGCGGGTCCTGCGGGAACTCCCGGCCGCCGTGCTCCCGGATCACGCCCTTGAACGTCTCGACCAGCTTCTGCAGGTCGGCGGCGTCCAGGTCCAGGTCGTTCCTGCTGCCCTTGGCCTGCTTGGCCGCGTCGATCGCGCCCTCGAAGTGCTCGCCCTCGATGCCCAGCACGGTCTTGCCGAACATCTGGATCAGCCGTCGGTAGGAGTCCCAGGCGAACCGCTCGTTGTCCGCCTGCCGAGCCAGGCCCTGCACGGACTCGTCGTTCAGCCCGATGTTGAGAACGGTCTCCATCATCCCCGGCATGGAGAACTTCGCGCCGGACCGGACCGAGACCAGCAACGGGTCGGCGGGGTCGCCGAGGCGCCGGCCGATGGCCTTCTCCATCGCCTCCAGGTGGCTGGTCACCTCGCCGGCCAGCTCCGGCGGCTCGCTGCCCGTCTGCAGGTACGCCTGGCAGGCCTCGGTGGTGATGGTGAAGCCGGGCGGGACCGGCAGGCCGAGGTTGGTCATCTCGGCCAGGTTGGCGCCCTTGCCTCCCAGCAGGTCCTTGAGGTCCTTGTTTCCCTCGGCGAAGTCGTACACGAACTTGGGCACGGTGAACTCCTCAACGGCGGTCCTGCGGGCAGCCTATCGGGGGGTGCGGGAGAGGCTCCCGACGACGGTACGTCCGCCGCGGAGCACCGCGCGCAGGTGCCGCTCCGGCCGGGTGAGCACGGCGAGGTCGGCCAGCGGGTCGGCGTCGAGCAGCAGCAGGTCGGCGCGCGCGCCCGGTGCGACCACGCCGAGGTCGTCCTCACCGAAGAGCGCCGCCGCGTTCACCGTCGCCGCCCGCAGCACCTCCGCGGCCGGCTGCGCCTGCGCCCGCAGGGAGAACTCGGTGAGCTGCGCGTCGTGCATCGGGCCGAGCAGGTCGGTGCCGTAGACCAGCCGCACCCCGGCCGCGGACGCCAGCTCCAGCGACTTGAGCCCGGCGTCGCGGACCCGCTGCAGCTTGGCCAGCTGGTCCGCCGGCATCCCCGCCTCGGCGCCGCGGACCGCCAGCGCCTCGTACGTGGCCAGCGTGCCGACCACGAACACGCCCTTCGCGGCGAGCAGGTCGGCGGTGCCGGCGTCCATCAGGTTCGCGTGCTCGACGGACCGGAATCCGGCCTCGGCCGCCCGCCGGATGGACGCGGAGGTGTACGCGTGGCCGGCCACGTACCGGCCCGCGTTCGTCGCCTCCTCGACCGCCGCGGCCAGCTCGGCGGTGCCGTACTGGAGGGAGTCGAGCCGGTCCGTGGGCGAGCTGATCCCGCCGGAGACCATCACCTTGAGGAAGTGCGCGCCCTGCCGCAGCTCGTCCCGGCAGGCGACGCGGAGGCCCTCGACGCCGTCGGCCACCCTGGACAGGCTCTCCCCGGCACCGGACCAGCACGCCTCCCCGGCCCCGCGGGTGTCGCCGTGCCCGCCGGTCTGGCTCAGCGCGTGCCCGCAGTAGAGCAGCCGCGGCCCGTCGACCAGCCCTTCCTCGACCGCCCGGGCCAGGCCGGCGTCGGCGCCACCGGCGTCCCGGACGGTGGTGAAGCCGCGGCGCAGCATGCCGCCGAGCACCTCCGCCGCGCGCAGCGCCGTGTACGACGCCGGCTGCCGCGGCAGCCCGGCCAGGTCCGCGGTCCACGCCTTGACGTGCACGTGCGCGTCCACCAGCCCGGGTGCCACGGTCAGCCCGGCGACGTCCGGCCGGTCCGCGCCGGGGTCGGCCGGGGCGCCGGCGTCGGTGACCGCCTCGACCCGGTCGCCGTCCAGCACCACCTGGCGGCGCCGCAGCGTCCGGCCGGCGACGACGTCGACGACCGCGACACCGTCCAGAACGAGCCGAGGCATGCCGGCGACCCTACCGACCCGCCGGATCGTGCGGGAAACCGTCGCCAGGGCAGCGCCTTCTCGCACCGGTCCGGCGGGTCAGCAGCCGGGGAGGCGCTCGGCGAGGTAGCCGTGCACCTTGTCCAGCGCAACCCGCTGCTGGGCCATCGAGTCGCGGTCGCGGACCGTCACCGCGGCGTCGGTGAGGGTCTCGAAGTCCACGGTCAGGCAGTACGGCGTGCCGATCTCGTCCTGCCGGCGGTACCGGCGGCCGATCGCGCCGGCGTCGTCGAACTCGACGTTCCAGGTCTGCCGCAGCTCGGCGGCCAGCTCGCGCGCCTTCGGCGACAGGTCGGCGTTGCGGGACAGCGGCAGCACCGCCGCCTTCACCGGGGCGAGCCGGCGGTCCAGCCGCAGCACGGTCCGCTTCTCCGGCACGCCCTTCGCGTTCGGCGCCTCGTCCTGGGTGTACGCGTCGAGCAGGAAGGTGAGCACCGCGCGGGTCAGCCCGGCGGCCGGCTCGATCACGTACGGCACCCAGCGCTCGCCCTTGTCCTGGTCGAAGTACGACAGGTCGGCGCCGGCGTGCTTGGCATGCGTGGTCAGGTCGAAGTCGGTGCGGTTCGCGATGCCCTCCAGCTCACCCCACTCCGCCCCGCCGAAGCGGAACCGGTACTCGATGTCGACGGTGCGCTTCGAGTAGTGGGAGAGCTTGTCCTTCGGGTGCTCGTAGTGGCGCAGGTTCTCCGGGTCGATGCCGAGGTCGACCCACCACCTCGTACGCTCGGCGATCCAGTAGTCGTGCCACTCCTCGTCGGTGCCGGGCTCGACGAAGAACTCCATCTCCATCTGCTCGAACTCGCGGGTGCGGAAGATGAAGTTGCCCGGGGTGATCTCGTTGCGGAACGACTTGCCGACCTGGCCGATGCCGAACGGCGGCTTGCGCCGGCCGGACTGCAGCACGTTGAGGAAGTTGACGAAGATGCCCTGCGCGGTCTCCGGCCGCAGGTACGCCAGCCCGGACTCGTCCTCGACCGGGCCGAGGTGGGTCCTGAGCAGCCCGTTGAACATCCGCGGCTCGGTGAACGCGCCGCGGGTGCCGCAGTGCGGACACACCACGTCGGCCAGCCCGTTCGCCGGCGCCCGGCCGTGCTTCGCCTCGTACGCCTCCTCCAGCTGGTCGGCCCGGAACCGCTTGTGGCAGGACTGGCACTCGGTCAGCGGGTCGACGAACTCGTTGACGTGGCCGGAGGCCTCCCACACCTCCCGGGCCAGGATGATCGAGGAGTCCAGGCCGACCACGTCGTCGCGGCTCTGCACCACCGAACGCCACCACTGGCGCTTGATGTTCTCCTTCAGCTCGACGCCGAGCGGGCCGTAGTCCCACGCCGACCGCTGCCCGCCGTAGATCTCGCTGGACGGGTAGACGAAGCCCCGGCGCTTGGCGAGGCTGACGATGGTGTCGTTGCGGTCGGCTGGCACGGCGGTCTCCCCCGGCTGGTTGTCGGCGAGGCTGCCCAGGCTACCGGGGCGTCCGGACGCACAGCTCGGTGCCGCCCGCGGCACCTCCCCTCATGGTGCCGCGGGCGTGCCCGCCCCGGCTATCCCGGCGGCGCGACCAGCACCGTGACGAGCGTGTCGGCGTCGCAGCCGGGGACGGTCCGCAGGGTCCAGCGGCCGGCGTACCGGGGCCCGGCGTAGTCCGACTCCGCGTCCTGCTCCTCGACCTCGCCGCCGTCCAGCCGGAGACCGGCCTTGGGCAGGGCGGTCTGCAGGTGCCGCAGGACCGTCCGGAACGGGTCCGGCGAGACACCGGTGAGCACCAGCCGGTCGCCGCTGCGCCGCTCGACCGAGGTGACCACGGTCCGCGGCGGCAGCGGGAAGTCCGCCGGGAACTCGGCCGGCACCGGCACGGCGGTCGCCCGGTCCGCGCAGGTGGCGGTGAGCGCGGTGGCGGCGGGCGTGGTCGGCGCGGCCGCTGTCGCCGCCGTCGACCCGGTCCCGCCGGACCCGCAACCGGCCGCGGCGAGCAGACCGGTCGCCGCCAGCGCCGCCGCCCGCGGCCCGGCGCGGCCGGACCGGCTCCCGCGGACGGCGGGAGCCGGTCGGAGGGCCGGGGTCACCGCAGCGTCACGCGGACCTGCCGCCGGTTGTCCGACTCCTTCGACTCGGCGACGGTGTTGGCCGGGTCGGCGACCGCGGTGACCGTCCGGGTCCCGGTCGGCTGCCGCGCCCAGGTGCGGGTCAGCGTCGCGGACCCGCCCGGCGCCAGGGTCACCGGCGCATTGTCGCCGAGCACCCGGCCGTCGAGCAGGGTCCGGACCACGACGCCGGAGGCCGGTGCGGTGCCGGTGTTGCGCACGGTGGTGGTCGTGGTGAACATCCCGCCGCTCTGCTGGCGGCCCGACAGCCCGGTCACCGCCAGGTTCGGCTGCGCGTCGTACGCGGCGAGCAGCGTCAGGCCCGAGCTCTGCCGGGCGATCGTGGCGAGCGCGTCGTAGTTCTCCGCGCCGCCGGTGGCGCACGTCCCGGTGCAGCCGTCCGCGTACCCGACCAGGACCCGGCCGGTCGAGTCGATCGTGACGTCCATGAAGTCGAGCAGGTTGCGGTCCCTGCCGCAGGTGGTGCCGCCGGTGCAGATCGAGCCGCGCTGGACCGGGTCGGTCGGCGTCGCGTCGACGGTCACCCAGGACCTCCCGCCGTCGTACGTGGTGGCGACGTAGAGGTGCCACACCCCGGCGAAGGCCGCGTCCTGGTAGTTGCCCGCGGTCGTGGTGCCGAGGAAGGCGAAGGCCGCGCGGTCGTCGTCGCCGGCCACCACGGCCGGGAAGACCACGTTGCGCACGCCGGCGGCGGCGCCGACGTTCTGGTCATCGGTCCAGGTGCGGCCCTGGTCGCGGGAGACGGCCACCCGGGGCGCTCCGCTCGAGTCCTGGTAGCCGAAGTAGACGGTGCCGTTGGAGCCGATCCCCACCGACGGGTCGCTGTCGCCGGGCGAGCTGGTCGGCACCCTGCGGACCGCCCAGGTAGTGCCGTCGTCGGTGGAGACCGACGTGGCCTGGTTGCCGCCGCAGCCCTTGTTCGGCACGTACACGCTGCCGTCCGGGGCGACCTTGACGTGCCCGTGCAGGCCGCCGCAGTCGAGCAGGGAGTACATCGGCACGGCCGGCCCGTAGGTCAGCCCGCCGTCCCGGCTCAGCGCGCAGAGCGCGTCGGCGATGTCCTGCGAGCAGTAGTAGACCGCGTTCGGGTAGCTGGTCAGCCCGCCCGGCAGGCCGGCCGCGAACGGGCCGCCACCGATGGTCTGGTGGTCGACGCCGGAGTTGATCCCGCTGCCGGAGGTCGGCGTCCAGGTCGCGCCGTCATTGTCGGTGAAGCAGGTCAGCGCGGTCTTGCCGGCGAGCTGGGACTCGAAGGTCCGCCCGGTCCGCCGGTCGGTGAACAGGATCGGGTCGAGCGAGACGGTGCTGCCCTGCGGGCAGCCCTTCGCCGCGGTCGCGCTCGCATCGGTCCAGGCCGCCACGCCGTTCGCGTCGTAGCTGACCTTCGCGGTGGAGGTGTACGCCTGGTACATGACTGCGCCGGTGCCCCAGTTGACCCCGATCGACGGCTCGCCCGCGTCGTGCGCCGCCTTGAAGCTGTTCGGCGCGGCCGAGTTGCGGTAGGTCGGCGGGGTGGCGGTGCTCGGCGGCGGGTTCGCCGGCAGGGCGGCCAGCTCGGCGGTGGCCGAGTAGGTCTGCCCGGCCGGGGCGAACGGCACCACCCGGACCGTGTACGTGCCGGAGTCCGGCGGCAGCGTCACGACCTCCGGGTCGCTGGAGGAGGCGGCGGCGCCGACCTCCCGGCCGGCCGCGTCGAGGACGTACACGTCGAAGTCGGCCGCGGACAGTGGCCACGAGACGGTGATCTTCAGCGAGTGGTCGGTGCCGTACCCGGCCGGCGTCGTCACGGCGAGCGTGAAGTCGTCGCAGGAGGCCGGTGCTGTGCAGTCGACGGTGCCGCTGGCGCCCGTCACGTTGGGGGTGACGAACGGCCCGCCGGTCCACGAGGTCGACGGGGACGCGGGGTCGACGGCGCCGCTGCCCGGGGCCGCCGCCGTCGCCGGCGAGGCAGGCGACGCGCCCGCGGCCGCGGCCGCCAGCAGGACTGCCGCGGCGAGCGTCGCCGTGCGGCGGTGGAGCTTCGGGATCGGCAGCGGCACGGCGACCACCCTCGTTCGTGACTCGGCAGGCCTCGGCAGCCGGGTTCGCCGGCTACCTCCTCTCGGGAGACGCACGGCCGGTCAGGCCATGACGCCGTTGCTCCGTCCGGCCCTGCCGGGCGGCGCTCAGCGGCCGGGGAGCCGCTCCCCCATGGGGACTACCCCCCGGCCCTGCTCCTCAACCCGCCGCAACGCCGCAACCCCGGTCAGCCGCCCGGCGGGTTGAGACTGCAGATCTTCCGGCCGCCCTCGTTCCAGACCCCGAGGTCGATCTCGACCTCGGCACCCTGGTCGTAGGTGATGGTCACCGGGATCAGCGTCTCGTCCTTGCCCTCCCGCCGGCGCTCCCGCTCGGTGCCGAGCCGGTAGCCGGTGATGGTGCGCCGGTCGAGGTCGAAGCTGCGGCGCAGGTCGTCCACGCTCTCCTTCTGCCGGCCGTCCCGGCAGAGCAGGCCGTGCGCCTTGGCGACATCCCTGGTCTGCAGCGCGGCCATGAAAGCGTCCGCGGTGTCCCGCGGGGTGCCGCGGAAGACCACGAAGGCCAGGACGCCGACAAGCACGACCGCGACGGCGGCAAGGCCGCCGACCAGGGCGAGCACCCGGCGGTCGGGTCGCGGGGCCGGCGGGGCGTACGGGGGCGGGGCGTCCGGCGGGGGTGGGAAGGCCGGCGGCGGGAAGGCCTGCGCGGGCGGGGAGGCCGGCGGCGGGGGCGGCGGGTAGCCGGGCTGGTACCCCGGCTGCGGCCGGGACGGCGGCTGGCCGCCGAGACCCGGCGGGCCGTCCTGCGGCACACCGGCCGGCGGCCGCTGCCATGGCGAGGGCGGCCCGTCCGGCGGCGGGGGTGTGCTCACCGGTCCTCCCGGCCGCGGTGGGCCGCGCCGTGGTCCTGCCAGCCGCCCGGTCCCGCGCCGCGGTCCTGCCGGCCGCCGGGTGCCGCGCTGGCCGCGTCCGCCGCCCGATCGCTGGCCGCCGCCGTCACCGTCGCGCCCGGGCCGTCCGCGGTGAGCAGCACCTCGTACGCCCCGGCCTCGTCGCGGGCGAGCGCCAGCAGCGGCGTCGCGTCCACCCGTACCTCGTACGCCGACAGGGCCCGGCGGTAGGCGCCCACCCCGTCCCACTCGGTGACCAGCACCCACTCGGTCGGCTGGTCCGCCGACCGGCCGACCCGGCCACGCCGGAAGCCGGGCCGGGCAGCGAACGCGGCGAGCGCGACCCGCGCCCGCTCGGCGAACCCGGCGTCGCCCTCGGCGACCGCGAAGCGGGACACCACCAGCACCCCGGCACCCCCGGCGCAGGCCCCAGGACCGCAGGCCTGGGAGAATCGGACGGGTCCGGACTCCGACCCGCCGCCGAACCGTACCGGCCGAACCGTAACCAAGGGGGCGCACCCCGGTGACCACCCCGCTCCGCCGTGCTGTGGAGCAGCGCAGCGCGGCGCCGCTCGCCTGGCTGGCCACCCGGCCGCGGTGGATCCCGTTCGTGCTGGTGCTCGCGCTGCTGGTCGGCGGCCTCTTCGCGCCGCCCGCCGTCGGCGTGGTGCTGCTCGCCGTGCTCCTGCTGCTGCTCGGCTGGCTGTCGTACCTGTCCTGGCCGCGGCTGGCGGGCGGCGGCCGGGTGGTCCGGCTGGCTGTGCTGGCCCTCGTCGTCGTCGCGGCCGTGCAGCGGGCGACCGAGACCTGAGCGGGCCGGATCAGCCGAACGGGTGCGGGTCGGTGTGGACGGGCACCGATCCGGGCCGGCTGCGCGCGCAGTCGTCCGCCGCCTCCATCGGCTCGACGTCGGTGGCGACTACCCGGCAGACGGCGACCGGATCGGCCGCCGGGGTGAGCCGGACGGCGACGGCGCGGCCGGTGCCGGCGGCAGGCGGCCCACCCGGAGCGGCGGTCCGCCCGGCCCGGTCGGTCAGCAGCCGGGCCAGCACGGCGTCCGGATCCCGACCCGGCACGACCCGGTCGGCGAAGTCGGTGGGCGGCCCGGACGGCGCGCCCCGGCGCCTGCGAAGCCAGGCGAGCGTCGCGAGCTGCGCCGCCTCGGCCTCCGCGTGCCGTCCCGCCGCCACCGCGTCCGGGTGCGCCGCGGAGCCGATGCCGAGCAGGCCGGCGGCCGGGTCGGACTGCAGCACGACCAGCAGCGGGTCGCCCGCCGACGTGGTCCCGGTCAGGGTCGCCACCGTCCACTCCGCATCCCGCCGGACACCGCCCTGCCGCAGCGGCTGGCCGTACCGCCAGGCGCGGATCAGCCGGTCCCGCTCCAGCAGCTCGCGCCGGGCCGCCGCGACGGCCGCCGGCGCGTCCGGGCCCGCCGCCAGGCCGATGCTGGTCACCTCCCCGCGGAGGCCGCCCGGCACGTCGCGGCGCAGGCCGGCGAGGAAGAGCGGCACCCGGACGGCGCCACCGCCGGCGAGGTCGGTGCCGGCGATCCAGGGCAGCACCGTGCCGGTGTCCCAGTCGGGGTACGGCCAGCGCTCCGGCCGCAGCGGCCGCCCGCGCAGCTCGTGCGGGTGCAGCGCCGGCGTGCCCGCCGCGACCAGGCGCGCGTGGCTGTCCAGGACGACCGGGGCGCGCGGGGCGAAGGTCGCGGCGGCATGCCGTTCCCGCAGCTCCCAGAGCGCCCGGCGGACGGCGTCCGCCGGGTCGGCGGAGCAGCCCGCCGCGCTCACCGCGCGGCCACCGCTGGTGCTGGTCGAGGCCAGCACCAGCACGTGCCCGCGCAGGGCGGAAGGAGCCTCCCGCGCGGTGGGCACCGGCCGCAGCCGCCACCGCGGCCCCCACGCGGCCGCGACCTGGTCGAGGGCGGCGGCCGCCCGCAGCATCGGTCGCCCGGGCCCCGCCACCAGGAGCAGCCGGACGTCCGCCTGCTCCGCGGTCATCGCAGGGTGAGCAGGCCGTGCTCCCGCAGCAGCTCCCGGAGCCGCACCACGTCCGCACGCACCCGTTCGGCGTCGCCCCGGTAGCGCCGGCACAGCGCGGCGACGACGTCCTCGGTGTCGGCCGGCGCCGCCCACGCCTCCCAGACCGCCACGGCCGTGCCGGCAAGCCGGAGCACGCTGCCGCCCGGCGCCACCAGCAGCAGGTCGGTCCCGGCCCGCTCCTCGACCACCGCGTCCGCCCGCCCGAACACCTCAGCCACCGGCAGCACCTCCCCGCGCCCGGCCGGACGACCGGGCCAGCTGGTACGCGACGTGGCAGGCGAGGCGCTGCAGCCGCCACGCCGCGCGGGCCGCCGGGCCTACCCCGGCGCCGGGCCCCCGGCGGTCGAGCAGCCGGCGTACCGTCCGCTCGGTCCAGGCGACCGCCCGGCCGCCGGCACTCGCCGCCCGCGACCGGAGGTCCACCACGGCGCCCGCGCGGCGCACGGCGAGCACCACGCCGAGGACCCGGTCGGCCTGCACCCGGTAGCTGGCGAACTGCTCGTCCGGGCGGCCGTTGTCCGCGACCTGCAGGACGTCGGTCGACGACTTGCCCGTCCGCACCTCGGCCACCCGGTGCACCACCAGCACCTCGTCGTTCGACTCGAGCAGCGCCAGCGTCCCCGGTGCCAGGTCCGGGCCTGGCCGGCCCCAGCGGACCAGCACCTCGCAGCGCCCGTCCAGGACCGGGCGCATGCTGCCGCTGTCCAGCACGGTCACCCAGCTGTGCTCGCCCCGCTGCGCGCGACGGTCCCGCAGCAGCCGGCGGTACGCGGAGCGGGCCGAGTCCGACGCCGGCAGGACCGCCCCGCCGGTCGGTGCCGGGGCGGTCATCGGGTCTGCTCCGGACCGGGCAGCGGGATCCGGGTCAGCGTCGAGACGAGCAGCCCGCCGGGGCGGAGCAGAGCGGCCTGCGCCCGGTCCGGCTGGCGCGCGTCGACTGGCGCTCCCGGCAGCAGCCCGCGCAGGGCCGGCACGGCCGCGTCCCCGGACCGGGCCACCAGGTGAACCCCGGTGTCATCCTGCTCCAGCAGGAACCCCTCGCCGCCGAGAGCCCCGGCGGCGGCCGCCAGCGCCGGCCCGGCTGGCACCTTGCCGGCGGCCAGCCGGAGCGCCGTGCTCTCCCGGCCGAGCAGCCGCAGCAGCCGGGTCCGCCGGCCGCACGGGCAGCCGGCGGCGGACAGCACGCCGAGGTCGCCGAGCTGGTAGCGGATCAGCGGCATCGCGGTGTTGAGCAGGTCGGTCACGGTGACCCGACCCGGCTGGCCGGCGGGAGAACGCCGGTCGTCCCACCCCAGCACCTCGAGGTGCACGGTGTCCTCGTTGACGTGCAGGCCGTCGCAGCCCGGCCAGCGGAAGGCCAGCGGCGTGCAGATGTCGGCGGCGCAGTACAGCTCGGTCAGCCGCGGGGCGGCCGCGGACCGGACGGCCTCGCACCGCTCGCCGGAGAACACCTCGAACGAGCTCGCGACCGCGTGCAGCCGGCCCCAGCCGTGCTCCGCGGCGGTGCCGGCGACGTGTCGCAGGACGTCCGGCTGGGACAGCAGGATGCCGGTGGGCCCGCCCGAGCAGGTACGGAGCGCGGCGAGCATGTCGGCGACCGACACGTCCCGCTGCCGGACGCGACCGTCGTGGAACGGCCGCCAGTCCGTGTGCCGGGGCGTCCACGGCACCACGATGTGGACGTCGACCCGCTCCGGGAGGCCCAGCCCCGCGTACCACCGTCGCTCGACCGCGGCCCGCACCGGGAACGACGCCTCGGGCTTGACCGCGTTGGTCCGGGTGCCGCCGGTGCCGCTGGTCGAGGTGACCCGGACCGGTCCGGGGTCCGCCGCGAGCAGCCGGCGCCAGCGGGTGCGGACGGTGGACCGCGGCAGCGTCGGGAGCGTGTCCAGGACCGCGGCCAGCTCCGTGCCCTCCTCCAGCCGACCGGCCGCCGCGCCCAGCAGGCCGGCGTCGTAGTGGTCCACGGCGGCCGCTGCTCGCAGCACGGTGCGCGCGGATGCCGCCGCGACCGCGTCCAGGCGGCTACGGTCGCGCTCCGCCAGCAGCGCCTCGGCCGACAGCACGTCCACTGCGCGGGTCGCAGTCGGGTGCCGCCGCAGCCCGGGCAGCCCGCTCACCCGCATCCCGGCACCCCGCTGCCCGGGTCGGGCCGGCCCTCCCGGGCCGAGCAGGAAGAGCCCGACCTGGCTCTCCTCGCCGGGGTCGAGCCCGAGCCAGCGGGCCCGCTCGGACTCGCCGTCACCGGCCACCGGGCAGCCGGCGAGGCCGAGGACGGCGGCACTGGTGGCGAGGGCCTGCAGCAGGCACCCGGCGTCGCGGTGCACGGTGAGCAGGGCGCCGCCCTGGTACCGCCAGGCCGTCCTGGCGAACACGGCGGTGATGACCAGCACCGCCGCGGGCCGGCCGGCCATCCCCCCGGTCCACCCGTCGGCACGGCGCAGCAGCTCGTCGAGGTCCGCCGCCGGCAGGTCCCGCCACGGCTGCAGCCCGTCCAGGTCCGGGGCGTAGCGGTACACCGCCCGCGGCACGCCGGCCACCTCCACCGCACAGACGTAGAGCTCCAGCGGATGGCGGGCGCCGCCGGACGCGTGGCCGCGGGACGAGCCGTCCTCGCCGAGCCGCCGGCGCAGCCGCGCGGTCTCGCCGAGCAGCGCCCCGAGGTCGGGCCCCGGCAGCGGGCCCGGGCCGAACCGGCGCCGGGAGCGGCGCCGCCGGTACAGCTCGGCCAGGTCCAGCGCCGGCGTCCGCCGGGTCGGCAGCCGCAGCAGGGTGGCCGGGTCGGCCGGCTTCACCGCCGGCGGCCGGGCCGCCGGGTCCCGCGCCGCCCGCAGCCGGAACCGCCCGCTCGCCCGCTGCACCGTCCACTCCGGACCGGACAGGCCGGTCGGCGCGGCGCCGGTCACGCTGCCGGCCGGGCACAGCAGCCCGTCTTGCAGCAGGCGCCGGCCGACGACGTCGGGGACGCCGGCCGAGCGGACCAGCTCCGCCAGACCGGTCGGTACCGACGCCGCAGCGAGCACGGCCAGCAGGGTCGGCGACAGCCGGAACCGCCGGCCGCACGGCAGCATGGCGGTCGGTGTGCCGGCCTCGAAGGTCACGACCAGCCCGGGGTGGGTACGCACCCGGGTCACAGCCAACCGTCCAGGGTGCCGCGCCGGCGGGCCAGGCTCTGCAGGTGGTGGGCACCGAGCACGGCGACCGCGGCGAGCACCGCGGCGACCGCGAGCTCGGCGGCCATCTCGCCGACCGCCCACCGCCCGTCGACCGCGTGCCGCGCGGCGCCGATCGCGTGCCGCAGCGGCCACACCTCGGCCGCCGGCCGCAGCAGCGCGGGCAGCCGGTCCGGGTCGAGGTTCGCCCCGCACAGCAGCAGGGTGAGCAGGTAGACGACGTTGGTCAGGATGCCGCGGCCGTCCCGGGCCAGCAGGCTGAACTGGCTGGTGACCAGGCCCAGCGCCGCGGCGCTCGCGGCGGCCAGCAGCACGCACACCAGCAGCGCCACCGGGGCCCCGGGCACCGTACGGGTGACGAGCAGGCCGCCGGTCAGCAACGCGGCGCTGGTGACCAGGCCGTCCAGGACGTGCGGCAGCGCGAACGCCGACAGCGTCCACAGGCTCGGCCGCGGAGCGATGGCCAGGTAGCCGACGAGGCCGGCGTTGCGGGCCGTGGACAGGGTGATGCTCAGCCCGTAGAGACCGCCGAAGGCGCAGACCAGCAGCGCGTTGCCGACGACGTACCAGCTCGCCGGCCGGCCGCCGGCGACCGCGGCGCCCAGCAGGCTGAAGAGCACGACCTGGCCGACCGGGTTGGCCACCTTTGCCGCCAGGAAGGCCGCCGGGCGCAGCCAGCCGAGCAGCCAGCGGTAGCTGGTCCACGCCGTCCGGGCGAAGGCGGAGTCGGCCACGGCTAGCCCAGCCCCACCGAGCCGGTGACCCGGATCCGGTTGGTCACCAGCCGCATCCCGGCCCCGTAGCCGGCCAGGCAGCCGAGCACGGTCAGCACCAGACCCACCGCGGCCGGGCCCAGCGGACCGCCGCCGACCAGCGCGGTCAGCAGCCGGAACGCCCAGTACGGCGGCAGCAGCCCGGCGAGCAGCTCGAACGGCCGCGGCAGCGCGGCGACCGGCGCGAAGAAGCCGCCGAGGACGGCGACCGGGTAGATCAGGCCGTCGAACCACACGACCGCGCCGTCGGCGCCGACGAACAGCGGCGTCAGCGCCAGGCCGGTCGCGAGCACGGCCACCGCGAGTGCCAGCAGCCCGGGCACCGCGCGGACCAGCTCGCCGCCGTCCGGCCGGTCACCGAAGAGCGCCGGCACCACCAGCACCGCGACCGACACGCTGGCCAGCGAGACGAGCGCCGCCGCGGCCAGGTAGAGCGCGAACAACGCCGCCACCGGGGTGGGGCTGGCCAGCACCAGCCGCAGCCGGCCCTGCTGCCGCTCGCTCCACAGGCTCCAGCTCGCCCCACCCAGCAGCAGCGTCCACATCGACAGCGCCCCCGCGCCCGCCGCGGTGACGGTCAGCGGCACCGAGGCGTCCGCCGCCCGGCTGCCCACGGTCAGCACCCCGAAGGCGAGCGGCTGCGCCAGCAGCAGGATCGGGGCCGCGGGCAGCACGTACTGCCGGACGTACGCACCGAGCGCCGCGGCGGGCAGCGCCGGCAGCCGGAGCCGCGGCCCGCGCCGGGCGTCAGCGGCGGGCCGGCTCATCGACCCGCTCCGCCCCGCCCTCGGCGCTCTGCACCAGGTGGACGTAGACGTCCTCCAGCGTCGGTGCCCGGGTCCGCACCTCGGCCCGGGGCACCGCATCCGCCGCGGCCCGCGCTGCGGCCGCCAGCTCGCCCAGCCGGTCGGTGTGCAGCACCAGCCGGCGGACCTGCGGCTCCACCTGCTCCACGGCCGACGTGACGCCCGGCAGGCGACGCAGGGCCGCGGCGGCGGACTCGTCGTCCAGCGGCAGCTCCACCTCCACGATGCCGAGGTCACCGGCCCGGGCGGCCAGGTCCCGCGGCCGTCCCCCGGCCAGCACCCGGCCCCGGGACACCACCAGCACGCGGTCGCAGACCTCCTCCGCCTCGTACATGTAGTGGGTGCAGAACAGCAGCCCGCGTCCCTCGTCGCGCAGCCCGCGTACGGTCCGCCGCAGCGCGCGGGCGGCGACCGGGTCCAGCCCGCTGGTCGGCTCGTCGAGCAGGAGCAGGGAGGGGGCGTGCAGCAGCGCCCGGGCGAGGTGCAGCCGTTGGCGCAGCCCGGTCGAGAGGCCGCCCGCGACCCGGTCGGCATGCTCGGTCAGGTCGAACTGCCCCAGCAGCGCCTCCACCCGCTCCGCCGCGCGGCGCCGGTCGAGCCCGTACAGGCCGGCGAAGAAGCGCAGGTTGCCGCGGGCGCTCAGCCGAGGGAAGAGGCCGACGGTGCCGCTGAAGACCGTGCCGATCCTCGGGCGGACCGCGGCCGGCTCCCGCGCCACGTCGTGGCCGCAGACCAGGACCCGACCGGAGGTGGGCAGCAGCGTCGTGCCGACGATGCGGATGAGGGTGGACTTGCCGGCACCGTTCGGTCCGAGCAGGCCGACGACCTCACCGGCCGCGACCGTGAGCGACACCTCGTCGAGGGCCTGGACCGGACGGTCCCTGGCCGGGAACGTGCGCGACACCCGCTGGCATTCGACCAGCGGCTCCCCCGCGTCGTCGTGCGCCTCGTCACCCACCGGCCGGTCCTGTCACGGGCGTCCCGGAGAGCCGGCGTCGCCGGCCCCCCGGGACCTCACGAGGTGACGCAACCAGCTAGGCGACGTCGCAGCCGGTGGTCGTCGTCGCGAAGGCGACGTCCAGGTCGGCTTCCGACTCGAGCTCCTCGACCAGCAGCACCTCGACCACCGGTGTGCTCCACTCGTCCATCTTTCGGCCCTCCTCATCCAGACTCGACCCGCTCATGTTCGTCTCGTCCGGATAGGCGTGCAACTCCGTTGCCGGCGGTCAGTCGTCGACCGGGGAGACCGGCGGCGCATCGCCGACCGGGTCGAGCGCGCCGCCGAAACGGCGGTCGCGCGACGCGTAGAGCGCGCACGCCCGCCACAAGTCCCGCCGGTCGAAGTCGGGCCACAGCGTGTCCAGGAAGACCAGCTCGGCGTACGCCGACTGCCAGAGCAGGAAGTTGCTGGTCCGCTGCTCCCCGGAGGACCGGACGAACAGGTCGACGTCCGGGAGGTCGGGCTCGTCGAGGTGGCGGGCGATGGTCCGCTCGTCGACCTCGTCCGGGTCGAGCCGGCCGGCGGCCGCCTCGCGGGCGATGGCGCGGGCCGCGTCCGCGATCTCCGCGCGGCCGCCGTAGTTCACGCAGAACTGGAGGGTGATCACGTCGTTGTCGACGGTCATCCGCTCCGCGTCCTCCAGCTCGGCGATGACCGACCGCCACAGCCTCGGGCGGCGGCCGGCCCACCGGATCCGTACGCCGAGCGCGTTCAGCTCGTCCCGGCGGCGGCGGATCACCTGCCGGTTGAAGCCCATCAGGAAGCGGACCTCGTCCGGCGAGCGCCGCCAGTTCTCAGTGGAGAACGCGTACGCCGACAGGGTCCCCACGCCGACCTCGATCGCGCCGTGGATGACGTCGAGCAGCGCCGCTTCGCCGGCCTCGTGCCCCTTCGTGCGCGGCAGCCCGCGCTGGTTGGCCCACCGGCCGTTGCCGTCCATGACCAGCGCGACGTGCCGCGGCAGCAGCTCGGCCGGGATGACCGGGGGGCGGGCACCCGAGGGGTGCGGCGGCGGCGCCGGGAACTCCCGAGCCGGCGCCGCCGCCCGCCGCAGCCGGGTCACGCCGCCGCGTCCCCCGGCGACGTCACCGGCAACCCCGCCGCCTGTCCCGCCTGGATCATCCGCTGGTCATAGGTCACCAGCGCCTCAAGAGCGCCGTGCAACGCCATCGCGCTGGCGAGGTGTAGCGCGTCCAGCGCCCGCAACTCCCACGGTCCTAGCCATGCTGCCCGGCCGACGAGCACCTCTGACAGCGCGGTCAGACGCAAACCCGACAGCATTCCCTCCGCCGCCTCGACGGACGCCGGCTCGTGCCGGGCAACGGCCCTGATGAGCTCGGCGCGGACGAGAAGACTCGAGACGACCTCCCGGTCAGCAACATAGCGGCGCAGCTCGGTCGACTCGGGCTCCCGGATCACGAGCTTCACCAGCGCGGAGGTGTCGAGGTAGAGGGCCATCAGCGCCAGTCCCCCTCGCGCTCCTCGATGAGCAGCTCGCTGAGCGGGCGCTCGCCGGGAGTGCGCGGCTGTGGCTCGGGCAGCGGACGGCCCGGATCCCGCGCGCGCAGGAGCAGCCCCTGAGCCTCGAGCTCGTCGAGAACGGAGTCGCCGCTGTGTGGGATGGGGGTGAGGAGGGCGACTGGATGACCGTGCTCGGTCACGCGGAGCGTCTCGCCCTGCCGGATCCTGCGCAGGTAGACACTCAGGTTCTGGCGCAGCTCGCGCACTCCGACGTCGTCCATGGTTGTCAAGGTAAGCATGTAGCACACGATAGCACAGATGGATTAGGACTGCATCATCGTTCGACCAGCGGGAGGGAGCGCAGGCCGCGCTCCAGGTGCCACTGCAGGTGCGCGGCGACCAGCCCGCTGGCCTCCCGGCGGGCCTCCGGCCGGCTCGCGTCCGCGGTGTCCCAGTCGCCGGACAGCAGCGCGGCCACCAGCGCCACCGACCCCTCGTCCGGGGTCGCCGAGCCGGCCGGCCGGCAGTCCGCGCACACCGCTCCCCCGGCCGGCACCGAGAAGGCCCGGTGCGGCCCGGGCCGCCCGCACCGCGCGCACTCGGCCAGCGCGGGCTCCCAGCCGGCCACCGACATAGCCCGCACCAGGAACGCGTCCAGCAGCAGGGACGGGTCGTGCGTGCCGGCGGCCAGCGCCCGCAGCGCGCCGACCACCAGCAGGTGCAGCCGCAGCGCCGGCTCCCGCTCCTCCGCGGTCAGCCGCTCGGCGGTCTCCAGCACCGCGGTGCCGGCGGTGTAGCGGGCGTAGTCGCCGACGATGTCCTTCCCGTACGCCTGGACGGTCTCGGCCTGGGTCACGATGTCCAGCGACCGGCCGGTGTAGAGCTGCAGGTCGACGTGGCTGAACGGCTCCAGCCGGGCGCCGAAGCGGGACGTGGTCCGGCGCACGCCCTTGCCGACCGCGCGGACGCGGCCGTTGCGACGGGTGAGCAGGGTGACGATCCGGTCGGCCTCGCCGAGCTTCTGCACCCGCAGCACCACCGCCTCGTCCCGGTAGAGGCTCACCCGGCCAGTCTCGCACCCGGGTCCGACAACCCGGGCGGCCCGCGCCGCACCGGTCCGGCCGGATACCTGGTCTTCGGCCTGCCATTGCCCCCTTCCCGGACCCGTACGTACTGTCTAATCCGGCCTGGTGCCTTTGCCGTGGGATGTTCCTTACGCGCCGGAGGCCTGGCAGCCGAACCCGCCGAGCGGGAGAGGAGGTGTCCGCCCATGACGTACGAGGCGCCCAAGCTGCGCAAGGTGTCCATCCGCCGTGCCAGCAACAGTCCGTGACAGGACCGGGTGGCGCGGCGGTTCCAGCCGCCGCGCCACCCGGGCGGCCGGTCCACCGACGGAGTCCCGGAGGGGGCAGATGAGCACGCTGCGACGCGCCTTCGACGTGCGTACGGACACCGCGAGCGGCAGTGTCCTGCTGGTCCGTGGCATGGACGCGTACGAGCTGGACCCGGTCGGCGTCGCGGTCTGGACACTGTGCGACGGCCAGCACACCGAGGACCAGATCGTGGACGAGGTGGCGGCCACGTACGGCAAGGAGCGGGACGTGGTCAGCAGGGACATCCGGTCGTTCGTCGGCGAGCTGACCGCCGCGGGCCTGATCGAGACGTGAGCGCGCCGGACGGGCCGTCGCGCCGGGCGGCCGGGCTCGGCGCCGGCGCGGTGGTCTGCCTGGCCGTGATCGCGCTGGCGCCGTCGGACGCCGTCGTGGCCGGCGCCGCGGTGGTGCTGGTCTTCCTGTCCTGCCGGTCCAGCTTCGACTGGGTGCCGCGGCTGCCGCTGCCCGAGGGCGCGGCCAGGATCGCGCGTCGGGTCCTGCGCAGCCTGGTCTACCTGCCGGCGGTGCCGTTCCTGCCGCGGCCGCCGCTGACCGCGCCGTGGTGGGGCTGGCTGGCCGGCCTCGCGGTCGGCGCCGGGCTGGTGGCCAGCCAGTGGAAGGAGGTCCGGCGCTGGCTGCAGCCGGCGTACCTGCGGGTCTTCCCGCCGCTCAGCCGGGTGGACCGCGCGCGTGACCTGATCCACTTCTCGGTTGGCGGCGGCTGCCAGGAGTACCTCTACCGGCACGCGGTGATCGTCGGCTTCGCCCCGCTGCTGGGCTGGGGCGTGGTGCCGCTGTCGGCCGCCCTGTTCGTGCTGGAGCACCTGGCGCAGGGCGGCTCGGCCTGGGACCGCAAGGACCTGACCGTGCAGAGCGTGCTCGGCGGCGCGCTGGCGCTGCTGGTGCAGGCCGGCGGGGGCTGGCTGCCGGCCGTGCTCGCGCACACGCTCTACAACGCGCCGTCCGTCGTCTTCACCGCCCGACGCCCGTCCGCGGCGCGGGCGGTGCCGTCCTGACTCCGGAGGACCGATGCAGACCCCAGCAGCGCCCGCCCGGCCCACCCGGGACGAGCTCGCGGCCGTCGGGCGGAAGGCCGCCGCCCGCTACCCGGACGCGGTGACCGCGTACCTGGCCGGCTCGCTCGTCGAGGGCTACGGCAACACCCAGTCCGACCTGGACCTCTTCGTGCTGTTCGCCGGCGCCCCGCCGGCCGCGGCGGGCGGCGGGGCGGCGGCCGCCTTCGACGGGGCCGGGATCTACCGGGTCGACCTCGACTACACCGACGGCGTACGGGTGGACACCGAGTGCTGGCCGCTGCCGGCGGTGCTGGACGTCGCGAAGCGGCTGAACGAGTCGCCGGCCGACGACTGGACCGCGCCGGTGTCACTGCCGGAGGAGCTCTTCCAGCTGGTGCACGGGATCCGGATCGGGATGCCGGTGGCGGCGCCGGCGGAGTTCGAGCGGGTGCAGGCCGCCTTCGACTGGGACCACGTCTGCCTGCTGCGCTACATCCGGCACATGTCGGTCTACACCGGCAGCTCCGAGGACGCGGTCGGGGCGGTGCAGGCCGGCGACCACGGGACCGCGCTGCTGACCTCCCGTGAGGCGCTCGGCGCCGCCGCGGACGCGCTGCTGGCCGCCGCCGGCTCGACGAACACCAAGCCCAAGTGGCGGTTCACCAAGCTGCGCGGGATCGGCCGGGCGGACCTCGGCGACCAGATCCTGGCGGCGGAGCTGGACCCGGACCCGGCGCCGGAAGCGCTGCTGGCCCGGGCCAAGGACCGGCTGCGGCTGGCATCCGACCTGACGCTGGCGGCGGCGCGGGCGGTGGGCCGGCTGTCGGGGGCGCCGGGGTGAGCGCTGCGGCGCCGGGCCTGGTCCGGCGCACGCCCGGCTTCCTCACCCTGTGGGCGGGTCAGGGGCTGTCCTGCGCCGGCAGCGAGATCACCGTGCTGGCGCTCCCGCTGCTGGCCGCGCTGACGCTGGGCGCCGGTCCCGGCGAGGTCGGCCTGCTGGTCGCCGCCGAGCAGGCACCGCTGACCGGCTTCGGGCTGCTGGTCGGCCCGCTGGTGGACCGGCTCGGGCCGCGCCGGGTGATCCTGGCCACGGACTACGGTCGCGCCGCGGTCCTGCTGCTGGTCACGGTGCTCGCGGTCACCGACCGGCTCGGCGTCGGCCTGCTCGTGCTCGCCGCCGCGCTGCTCGGCGCGCAGAGTGCCGCGTACGAGGTGGCGATCATGGTGCTGGTGCCCGAGCTGGTGCCGGTCGAGCAGCTGATGCCGGCGAACGCCCGGCTGGAGGGCACCCGGGCGGTTGCCCAGGTGGCCGGCCCGGGGCTCGGCGGGCTGCTGGTGCAGGCGGTCGGGCCGGCGCGGGCGCTGCTCGCCGACGTGGCCAGCTTCGCGGTGTCCGCGGTGACCGTGCACCGGCTGAAGCGGGTCGAGCCGCCGCGCCCGGCCGGGGAGCCGGGCGGTGCAGGAGTACGCGGGCACCTCGCCGCGATCCGCACCGGGATCGCGGTGGTGTGGCGGGACCGGCGGCTGCGGCTGCTCGGGCTGAGCGCCGGCGGGTTCAACGTCTTCGTCGGGGTCGCCGTCGCCGTGGAGGTCTTCTACGCGGTCCGGGTGGTCGGGCTGGAGCCGGCCGCGCTCGGCGCGGCGATCAGCGCCGGGCTGGCCGGCGGGGTGGTCGGCACGCTGCTGGTGGACCGGCTCAACCGGGCGGTCGGCGCGCGGACCGTGCTGGTCGCCGGGCTGCTGGTGGCCGCGCCCGGGCCACTGCTCGTGCTCGCCGCCGGGTGGGTGGACGGCGCGGCGGCGGTGCTGGTGGCCGCCGGCTACTTGGCCAACGCGATCGGCGTCGCGCTCTTCGCGGTGACCAACCTCAGCTTCCGGCAGGCGGTGGTGCCGGCCGTGTCCCGGGGCACCGCGATCGCGGCCAGCCGCCTGCTGTCCCGGGCCGGGCTACCGGTGGGCGCGGCGCTCGGTGGCGGGCTGGCCGCGCTCGCCTCGCCGGGTGCCGCCCTGCTGGTCGCCGCCGCCGGGCAGGCTGCGGCCGCGGCGGCGCTGGCAGCCCGGCGGCGGCGGCTGCCGGCCCGGCTGATGCCCTAGCACGGGACCCAGGCGCCGTCCCAGCAGTAGGGCATGACGGTAGCTTCCGCCCACTGAGTCGCGCTCTGGCCGTTCTGCGTGTAGGTCACGGTACCGTCGATCACCTTGTCGCCGGCGCCTGCGGTGACGGCCACGGCGCAGTCGTACGAGGTCGACGTGCAGCCGGTGATGACGTACTGGTAGGGGCCGGTGATCGTCCACGAGTAGGTGTAGGTGCCCGAGGTGTTCAGCACGGCGAAGCCGACGTTGTAGGTGGTGGCCTGCTTGGTGTTCGAGCAGAACTCACGCCAGGTGAAGTCGGTGCCGGGCGCGACGCGGCAGCCGAAGGTCTCCCCGCCGAAAGCGGCGGCAGGCGACGCGCTGCCGACCGACAGCGCGAGGGCGACAGTGAGCGCGGCGGTGAAGCAGGTCAAGGCGCGGCGGATTCGGCTCGGCATGGCAACCTCCGGAGTGGGGACATCCCTGACCCGAATGTCACAGGTTGACGTCGTCGACGAGTCGGTTCGAGGCCGTGACTGAGTTCGTCACGTATCGCGACATGTTAGGTACCTTCAGTAGTAACGTCAAGAACGTTGCGCCTACGGCCTGTCACAGCGGCTCTGGGGCCCCTGACCGTTCTGCGCCGGGAGTAGGCGCGAGTAGATGGAGCTCCGCTCAGTGCTCGGCGTGCCGGATCGCGTCCCGGGCGTCGGCGTACCGGACCGCTTCGAAGGCGACGAGCCCGCCCACCTCGGCTAGAGCCCGGCCGGCGGCTCGTCCCGCGGGTACAGCCGGCGGGCGCCGAGCAGCACGAGCGTGCCGCTCAGCACGCCCGCCGCGACCGTCACCCCGTACGCGGTCCGGCCGTTCGTCGCGTCCACCACCTGGCCGGCGACCGACGACGAGATCGCCAGCCCGATCCCGATCCCGGTGCTGAACCAGGCCAGCCCCTCGGTCCGGGCCCGCTGCGGCACCAGCCGGTCGAGCAGCCCGAAGCCGGCGATCAGCGCCGGTGAGATGGCGAAGCCGCCGACGAAGGCCAGCACCGCGAGTGCCGGCACGCCCGGCGCGAAGGGCAGCGGCACGGTCGCCGCCCCGAGCAGCAGCACGCCGAGCACGAAGCGCCGGTGCAGCGGCGCCCGCCAGGGCACCGTGCCATACCACAGCCCGGCGACCAGGCTGCCGCCGGCGAGCAGCGCGAGCACCAGGCCCGCGGCGGCCGGCTGACCGTGCTCGGCGGTGAACGCGACGGTGGCCACCTCCACCGAGCCGAAGATCGAGCCGAGCCCGATGGCGGCGCCGACCAGCACCGGCACGCCAGGCTGCAGCAGCGCCGAGCGGCCGTGCCGGCCGGACCCGGCGGGGTGCGGCGGCGGCTCGGTGCGCCGCTGGGCGGCCAGCGCGACGCAGCCGGCCAGCGTGAAGCCGTACGCGGTGAGCAGCCCGACGGCCGGTGCGACGCCGGTGGCCAGCGCGGTCACCAGCACCGGCCCGACCACGAAGATCACCTCGTCGACCACGGACTCCCAGGAGAAGGCGGTCGACAGCAGCGGCGTGCCGGCCAGCACGTGCGACCAGCGGGCCCGGACCAGCGAGCCGGGCTGGGCGTAGCTGCCGCCGGCGACGGCGGCGGCCGGGAAGAGCGTCCAGGACGGCCCGCCGGCGAGCGCCAGCCCGACCAGCGAGCCGAGCCCGACGGTGTGCACGGCCAGCGCGCCGAGCAGCACCCGGCCCTGGCCGAGCCGGTCGGTGAGCCGGCCCAACACCGGCGCCGAGGCCGCCCCCGCGATCAGGAAGGTCGCGGACACGGCGCCGGCCAGCCCGTACGACCCGCGGGTGGCGGACAGCAGCAGCACGATCCCCAGCGTCTGCATGGAGATCGGCAGCCGGGCGACGAACCCGGCCAGCGAGAAGGCGGCACCGCCGGGCACGGCGAGCACCCTCCGGTACGGTCCCAGCATCCTCAGAAACCGAGGCGGCGCAGCTGGCGGGGATCCCGCTGCCAGTCCTTGAGGACGTTCACGTGCAGGTCCAGGTAGACCCGGCGGCCGAGCAGCGCCTCGATCTCCCGCCGGGCCGTGCTGCCGACGTCGCGCAGCCGCGCCCCGCCGGCCCCGAGCACGATCGGCTTCTGGCTGTCCCGCTCCACGTGCACCGTGGCGTGCACGATGGTCAGGTCCCGCTCGGTGGACATCTCGTCGATCGAGACGGCGAGCGAGTGCGGCAGCTCGTCCCGGACGCCCTCCAGCGCCGCCTCGCGGATCAGCTCGGCGATCCGGGTCTCGGTCGGCTCGTCGGTCAGCTCGTTGTCCGGGTAGAGCGGTGGCCCCTCCGGCAGCCTGGCGACGAGCAGGTCGGCCAGCAGGTCGACCTGGAAACGGGACACCGCGGAGACCGGGACGATGTCGGCGAACGCCAGCCCGGACCGCTCCCCGAGCCGCTGCGCCGCCACCAGCGCGGCCGCGACCCGGTCCCGGTCGACCAGGTCGGTCTTGGTGACCACGGCGAGCACTGGCGTGTCCGGCAGCGCGGCCAGCTCCCGGGCGATGAAGCGGTCCCCCGGCCCGATCTCCGCGTCCGCCGGCAGGCACAGCGCGATGAGGTCGACCTCGGCCCAGGTCTCCCGGACCACCGCGTTGAGCCGCTGCCCGAGCAACGTGCGCGGCCGGTGCAACCCGGGCGTGTCGACGAGCACCAGCTGGGCGTCCGGCCGGGTGAGGATGCCGCGGATCGCGCGCCGGGTGGTCTGCGGCCGGCTGCTGGTGATCGCCACCTTCTCGCCGACGAGTGCGTTGGTGAGGGTGGACTTCCCCGCGTTCGGCCGGCCGACGAGGCTGGCGAAGCCGGAGCGGGACGTCACCGGGCCATCCTGCCAGCCACCGGACGGGCGCCGACACCGTCGCGGCGGCCGTGCGGCGGCGGCTCGGCAACAACCCTCGGCGTCTTCTTGATCCGGGCTGAGCTGGCCGCGACCGGGAATCCGGGCGGCCAGCGGTACGTTGGCCAAGCCGTACCGACCTGGATCTGTGTCCCCGGGCTCCACCTTCAGTCGCCGAGAGCGACCACTCGCCGAGAGGCGACCAGCCGGGCCGGTGCGGACGTCTGAGAGGGCGGCTCCCGCGGGAGCCGCCCTCTCGGCGTGTCCGGCGCGGTGCGGACTCGGCCGGGCGGACGGCCCTGGCCGTCTCGGCGCCCGTGCCGCCGCGGGTCAGGAGGAGGAGCGCACGGCGCCGGTGGGGTCGGCGAGCAGGACCGGTGCCGCCGGGGTGAGGTCGGCCACCGCGGCGCGGCTCGGCGGGTCGACCTCCGGCGCCTGGCTGACCACCGCTGCGGCCTCCAGGGCGGTGGCGCCGCTGGACACCGCGGCGGCGACCGCGGCCTGCAGCGCGGTGAGCGCGAGCGACGGCAGCGCGACGGTGGTGCCGACATAGGTCCGCCCGTCGGTGTCCCGAACGGCGGCACCCTCGGCGGCTCCGGTCCGGGCCCGGGCGGACCTCGCCAGCGTCACGATCTTCGCGTCCTCGGGGTGCACCGGCCCATCCAACCAGCCCCGCCGCCGGCGATCGCCGACGCCGACCGGGTCGCCAGCCGTCGACGGACTTCCCGGCCGGCTGCGGGACCGGGTGGTCAGCCGTCGACGGACTGCTCCGCCGGCTGCCGGGATCGGCGCTGCTCGGACTCGGGCGCCGGCTCCGGCGGCGACTCGCGGTGCACCAGCACGGTGTCGATCCGGTTGCGCCGGCCGCCGGTCGTCTCCGCGGTGAGCACCAGCCCGGCCACCGGCACCGACGCGCCCGGGATCGGCACCCGCCCCAGCTCGCGGGCCAGCAGCCCGCCGACGGTCTCCACGTCACCCAGGTCCGGCACCTCGGTGCCGAACAGCTCGCCGAGGTCCTCCACCGCCATCCGCGCGGTCACCCGGGCGGTGTCCTGGTCGACCCACTCCACCGGGGGCCGCTCGGTGTCGTACTCGTCGGCGATCTCCCCGACGATCTCCTCGAGGATGTCCTCGATGGTGAGCAGGCCGGCCGTCCCGCCGTACTCGTCGATGACCACCGCGATGTGCGTCCGCCGCGCCTGCATCTCCCGCAGCAGCTCGTCCACCGGCTTGGACTCCGGCACGAACGTCGGCGGCCGCATCAGCTCCTCGACCTTGGTGTTGCGGGCCTGCGGGTCCTGGGCGCGGGCGGCCAGGTCCTTCAGGTACGCGATGCCGACCACGTCGTCGACGTTGTCCCCCACCACCGGGATGCGGGAGAAGCCGGACCGCAGCGCCAGCGCGAGCGCCTGCCGGACGCTCTTGCCGCGCTCGATCCAGACCACCTCGGTCCGCGGCACCATCACCTCCCGGGCGATGGTGTCGCCGAGCTCGAACACAGAGTGGATCATGTTCCGCTCGCCGTGCTCGACCACCCCGCGCTGCTCGGCCAGGTCGACCAGCTCGCGCAGCTCCACCTCGGTGGCGAACGGCCCCTCCCGGAAGCCGCGGCCGGGCGTGATCGCGTTGCCGATGAGGATCAGCAGGCTGGCCAGCGGCCCGAGCAGCCGGGCCAGCGCGCGGACCGGGCCGGCGGTCGCCAGCGCCAGCCGGTACGGGTGCTGCCGGCCCAGGGTGCGCGGGCCGACGCCGACCAGCACGTACGTGACCAGGACCATCACCAGTACGGTGAAGCCGACCGCGGCCCAGCCGGCACCGAGCCAGTTGATCACCACCCGGGCGACCAGCGTGGTCGCGCCGAGCTCGCAGACCAGCCGGAGCAGCAGCAGCAGGTTGGTGTGCCGGGGCCGGTCGGCGATGACCGCGGCCAGCGCCGGCCCGCCGCGCAGGCCCTCCCGCTCCATCTCCTCGACCCGGGCCGTGGACACCCGGCCGAGTGCGGCGTCGATGGCGGCGAGCACGCCCGCCAGCGGGACCAGCAGCGCGGCCACCACCAGCAGCACCACGTCCGGCTGGCTCATGGTGTGCCCCCGTCGCGCCGCCGGGTCCCGCTCATCGGGCTCGCGCGCTCCCCCGCCACGACTCCAGCAGCCTCGCCTGCAGGGCGAACATCTCCCGCTCCTCCTCCGGCTCCGCGTGGTCGTAGCCGAGCAGGTGCAGCACGCCGTGGGTGGTCAGCATGTGCAGCTCGTCGGCCAGCGAGTGCCCGGCCCCCCGGGCGCCTCGCCGCGCGTAGTCGGGGCAGAGCACGACGTCGCCGAGCAGCGTCGGTCCCGGCTCGTCGTCGTCCGGGCCGCGGGCGGTGTCCAGCTCGTCCATCGGGAAGGCGAGCACGTCGGTCGGGCCCGGCTCGCCCATCCACCGCTCGTGCAGCGCGGACATGGTGCCGGTGTCGACGACGATGACCGACAGCTCGGCCAGCGGGTTGACGCCGAGCTGCTCCAGCGCGTGCCGGGCGACCGAGGACAGCGACGCCTCGTCGACGTCGAAGCCCGACTCGTTCGCCACCTCGACGCTCATGCCCGCTCCCCGGACAGGTCGGCGCCCTGGCAGCCCTCGCGCCCGCTCATCGGCGCCGACCCCTGGCGCTGTCGCGGCGCCCGCCGGCCGCGGTCCGGGGAGCCGCCGCCTGCAGGACCTCCGCGTCGTACCGGGCGTACGCGTCCACGATGTCCCCGACCAGCCGGTGCCGGACGACGTCGGTGCTGGTCAGCTCCGCGAAGTGGACGTCCTCGACGCCGTCGAGGATGTCCCGCACCACCCGCAGCCCGCTGCGCTGCCCGGCCGGCAGGTCGACCTGGGTGACGTCCCCGGTGACCACGATCCTGGAGCCGAAGCCGAGCCGGGTCAGGAACATCTTCATCTGCTCGGGCGTGGTGTTCTGGGCCTCGTCCAGGATGATGAAGGCGTCGTTGAGGGTCCGCCCCCGCATGTACGCCAGCGGGGCGATCTCGATGGTCCCGCCCTGGGTCAGCCGGGGGATCGACTCGGGGTCGACCATGTCGTGCAGTGCGTCGTAGAGGGGGCGCAGGTACGGGTCGATCTTGTCGTACAGCGTGCCGGGCAGGAAGCCGAGCCGCTCCCCCGCCTCCACCGCCGGGCGGGTGAGGATGATCCGGTTG